>JAFSZU010000010.1 GCA_017455585.1 Bacteroidaceae bacterium
ACTCTTTTTTCATTTGCGGGTGCAAAGGTATGCGTTTTTTTTGTTACGTGCAAATAATTTTGCACTTTTATTTTTCTTTACGGAAAAAAAGTGATTTATGTTGAGGCAAGGTACTGCATCAACATCTCCCAGACACAGAGGAGATGGCAGACAGACCCTGCGAGGACACAGGCGTGGAAGAGGGTGTGGACGTATGGGCGTCCCGGCGAGCGAGCATAGACAACGGCTCCGGAGACGTTGGCCACCCCCTCGGCTATCAGCCACGCCGTGGCCGACGGCGGCAGACAGCGCAGCAGCGGTCGGAATGCCACGAGCACGCTCATGCCCATCAACACAAAGCAGACGGTCTCCAGATGACTGTGTTCTCGCAAATGGCGGAAGCTGGCCACGGTGCCACAGATGGCCGCCGCCCACACAAAGATGAAGAGTCCCCAGCCCCACAAGCCCTCTGTGCGCAGGGCCACCAATGTGACAGGCGAGTAGCTGCCGGCGATGTGCCAGTAGATAGCGGCGTGGTCCCACTTGCGCAGACGCTGGCGGAGCCGGCTGCCGGCCGGGGCTGCATGATACACTGTTGACGTGATATAGGAGGCGGCCATGCCCGCCAGATAGAGGGCCATGCCCGCAATGGCCCAGCCCTGACAGGCGGCGATGCACCACCACAGGAGTGCCCCTCCGACCGTCATGGCCAGCAGGATGCCGAGGGCGTGGCTCCAGGCGTTGAGCCTGTCTTCTTGTGGTGTGTAGTGTATCATGTTATCGGAAGACAAAGGTACGTCTTATCCCACTATGCCATATATCACGGATGTTAATTAACCCTAAAGACCGCACTCTCCATCATTTTTTCTTGGTTTTCTTGTCTGCTTTCCTGTTTTCTTTGTACCTTTGCCCCGCAAACTAACTAACTAATCAATTACTGCCAAACTATTAGTCTTTCATAATGAAACGTTTTTTCAATAGTCGGGTGTGGGGCTTGGCCCTCGCCGCCTTTGTGTGTCTCAGTGCCCATGCAAACCCCATCACTCGCCAGCAGGCGCGCCAGCACGCCGAGCAGTTCCTGCAAGACCGCCCGGGCAGCCGCCGTCTCGCCCCCGTAACAGAGCGGAGGAAGCTGAAGTCCCTCCAGACCCCCTCTCCACTCCCCCTCTACTACGTCTTCGACCGCGGCACCGACGAGGGCTTCATCATCGTCTCCGGCGATGATGCCACCCCCGAGGTGCTGGGCTACACCGACGAGGGCAACTTCGACTACAGCACCCTGCCAGACAACATGAGGGCCTGGCTCGATGACATGGAGAGCCAGATTGCCGAGATCCAGGCCGGCGCACCCGTCATGACCTCCGCTGCCGTGCCCCTGCACCCTGCCATCCCCGCCATGGTAACCACCCGATGGAACCAGGGCGATCCCTATAACCTCACCTGCCCCAACTACTTCAGCCTGGGACGCTCGGTCACCGGCTGCGTGGCCACAGCCATGGCGCAGCTCCTCTACTATCAGCGTGCCAAGTCTGTTACCGAGACACAGGCCGATATGCCGGCATACGACACCTATAACGAGCACGAGACCTACGGCAAGCTGCATGTGGAAGGCATCCCCGCCGGCTCGCCCATCGATTGGGACAACATGCGCGACACCTACAGCGGCGGCGAGAGCCAGAAGCAGAAGCTGGCTGTGGCTAACCTGATGCACTACTGCGGCGTGTCTGTGGAGATGGAATACACCAACAGCTCATCGGGAGCCTACTCCTTCAGTGTGCCTGCCGCCTTCAAGAACTATTTCGGCTATGGCGAGAGCGTGCAGTATATCGGTCGCTGGGGCTACAGCAACGCCGAGTGGGATGCCATTATCTATAATGAGCTGGTCAATGACCGTCCGCTCTACATGAGCGGTGCCAACAGCGGAGGCGGACACGCCTTCGTCTGCGACGGCTATGACGGCAAGCGCAACTACCACATCAACTGGGGATGGGGTGGCAGCAGCGACGGCTACTACCTCCTCTCCAAACTCACACCCGGCTCGCAGGGCATCGGCGGCACCACCGACGGGTACAACTCACAGCAGAACATCGTTATCGGTCTCGAACCCGTGAACTTCCAGGATAAGGAGATACTCTTTGACGATGCCGCCACCAAACGCATCTGCCTGGCCGCATGGGACGCCGACGGCGATGCCCGCCTGACCTTTGCCGAGGCCGCACAGGTGACAGACCTCGGCCGCGTCTTCACAGGCTCGCGCATCAAGACCTTCAACGAACTGCGCAACTTCACGGGGCTGACCGCCATCCCGGACAGCGCCTTTGCCGGCTGCACGACACTGACCAGCATCAGTCTGCCCGAGGATGTCACCACCATCGGTGCCGCAGCCTTCCGCGATGCCAGGGCGTTGAAGAACCTCGTGCTGCCCACGGGCGTGAAGCGTGTGGGGGCTGCCGCCTTTGCAGACTGCCGCGCACTCACCAGCCTCTCGCTGACGGAGGGCGTGACGGCCATCGCCGCTGAGACCTTCAGCGGCTGTCAGGCCTTCACCAGTTTTGACCTGCCCGCCGCCGTGACCGCCATCGGCGACCGCGCCTTTGCCGGCTGCACCAAGCTCAAGACCTTCAATACCGCCACCACCGACCCCCAGACCTGGGAAGTGGGCGACTCCATCTTCGAGGGCGTGGATCTCTCCGTGGCCACACTGAACGTGCTGCAGGGCACCCGTGACTTCTTCGTGGCCACGGCTCCCTGGAACCGCTTCGGCAATGTCTATGTGTCTCGCATACAGCCCGATGACATCTTCATCCCGCTGAACACAGAGCGGGTGGTATGTCTGTACAATGTAGGCACAAAAGCCTATCTGCAGAAAGGTGAGGCGTATGAGACACAGGCGGTCGTGGGCGCAGAACCCTTGCGCTACTATATCAAACCCGTGCCCAACAAGACAGGACTCTACTACCTCACCACCGCCCAACCTGGCTATAGTAACAAGGTTCTCTTCCGCACGACAGATGACGAGCAGGTGGGCCAGGGTGTGAAAGCATGCTTCGTCGATGGAGAACTGCAGCCCAATGCCTACTGGTTGGTAACGCAGGTCGATGAGAAAACCTATACGCTGCAAGTGCCCAGAGGACAGACAGACTACCAGGAAGGACAGTTCCTGGGCATCGACCCGGCACACAGGTCAGACACCTTCAACCCGACAATGGGACTCTACTATGACATCGACTATGACGGCCATGAGGCCAACTGCCAGTGGCGATTCGTGGACTATATGGAGACCTACGGCATCTTCAATGCGGCCGAGGAGCTGAAGACGCTGCTGACAATTGCCAAGAACAAACGGGTGAACACCCAGCGCGAACAGGCTGTACTGGACAACATGAACAGCACCTACGACCAACTGGTGCAGGCCCAGCGCACACTGCGCAAGAAGCTCAACCTGATACATTTCGAGGACGAGACCGTCAAGGAGATCATGCTCGGCAACTGGGATGTGGATGCCGACGGCGAGATCAGCACCACCGAGGCGGCCATGGTGTACGAGGCTAACGGCTTCTACCGCAAGGACATCACACGCTTCGACGAGCTGGGACTATTTGGCGGCATCACCCAACTCTATGGCAACAGCTTCGAGGGCTGCACCTCGCTGGAGCATATCACCCTGCCGCCCAACCTCACCACCATGTACTATCGCGTGTTCTACGGTTGCACGGCCCTCACCTCCATTGCCATGCCCGAGTACTGCACCTATATCGGCGAGAACAACTTCAAGGGATGCACGGCCTTGAAGACCGTAAGCATCGCCGTGGAGGACCCCTTGACCATCAACCTGGGCGGCGGCGTGTTTGACGATGTCGATGTGAAACACGCCACGCTCATCGTGCCGCGAGGCAGCCGCGAGGCCTACGCCAAGGCCGACGTGTGGAAGGACTTCGGCACCATCATCGAGATGCGCGCCCGCACCAAACCCGCCTTCTCGCCCTTCACCGCCAACACGCCCCTATATATATATAATATAGGTACGGGCAAGAGCATCAACAAGGGCGAGGCATACGGCACACAGGCCGTGGTGGCTACCAAGGGACTGGTCTATCAGATTAGGCCGCAGAACAAGACATCCACCAATTACTATCTTTACAGCGACGAGACAGGCACCACGAACAAGGTGCTCTTCCGCACCGACACCGACAGCAAGGTGGGCGCGGGCGTAAAAACCTGCTTCGTCGATGGATCCCTGTCGGCCAAGGCATACTGGAATGTGCAACCCGTGGAAGGACGCGAGAACGTCTATACCTTCCAGGTGCCGGAGAAGGATGCCTCCTACGTCGAGGGCGAGTACCTGGGCATCCAGACCAACCACCGCTCGGACTTTGACAGTCCCACCTACGGTCTTTACTATGACATCCCCTACGAGGGCAATGAGGAACGCTGCCACTGGGCATTCATCACTGTAGAAGACCTGGCCGCCGCGCGCGCCGTGGACGATGCCGTGGACGACCTGGCCACCCTGTTGCAGAACGCCGCAAAGAAAGGTGTCGATGCTGCCGCCGAGCAGGCTGTCTATGACAACCTGGACAGCACGCCCGAGGAGGTGCGCCAGGCCATCAGCTCGCTCCGGGAGAAACTGCAGCTCGTGACCTTCGCAGACAGCAAGGCCCACGAACTCTGTGCCGCCATCTGGGATATGGACGGAGACGATGAACTCAGCCGCGAAGAACTGGCCGCCGTCACAGACATTGCACAGATATTCCGCGGCCAGAGCGCTCTGAAGAGCTTTGAGGAACTGCGCTATTTCACGGGCCTCACAGCAATACCAGCCAACGCTTTCCGCAACTGTTCAGGACTGATGAGTATCTACCTGCCAGCCAATGTCAAAGCCGTGGGTGAGAGTGCTTTTGCTTCTGCCACGGGATTGAAGTATATGGCAGCACTGGCAGAGGATGCTCTTGTCAGTGGCCTCGCCGCCTCCGGATGGTCCAAGGGGCTGAAACTCTTCGTGCCAAAAGAACTTGTGGAAGCATACGCCACTGATGAGGCATGGAGCAAGGCCACCGTGGAGGAATACACCGGCACGCCCGTCGTCACGGCCGAGTCGGCCAGCCGCGTATATGGACGCACCAACAGCAAGCTCACCTACATCGTCGCTGGCGCACCCGTCAACGGAGAACCGACACTCACCTGCGAGGCCGTGGCCACCACACCCGTCGGAGACTATCCCATCACCGTGGAAGCCGGCGGCATCACATCTGCCGGACTGCAATGTGTCAACGGCACACTCACCGTGGAGCGGGCACCTCTCACCGTCACCGCCAAGTCCTACACCCGCAACGTGGGCGAGCCGAATCCCGACTTCGAGGTGACCTATAGTGCCTTTAAGAACCGTGAGAAGGCCGACGATGTCATTCTTGTGCAGCCCACCCTCGAGTGCGATGCCACATCCGAGAGTCCGGCCGGAGAGTATGAGATCCGCGTCTATGGTGCCGAGGCCCAGAACTATGAGTTCACCTACGAACCCGGCATCCTCACCGTTATCGACCCCGATGGAGTTGAAAGTTTAAAGTTTAAAGTTGAAAGTTTGGCTGGCGCGGTGTATGACCTGAGTGGACGTGAAATCGTAAATGGTAAATCCGTAAATGGTAAATTACCCCGTGGTGTCTATATCCGCGACGGCAAGAAGATTGTGAAGTAATATCAAATATTAAATCCTCAACAATATGCTATTCCCCTCTTTCAAGAAAATGCTGATGGTGGCCACTGCCGCTTTCATAGTCACCAGTGCCACTGCCGATTCCATTACCCGTGAGCAGGCACAGCAGCGGGCCGAGAGCTATCTGTCCAGTCTGCCAGGCCGCCAACGTGCCCCGCGTCTCACCCCGGTCACAGACCACCGCCGTCTCGCCCCCCAGAGGAAACGACTGACCCTCAACTCTCCCGACCTCTACTACGTCTTCAACCTGGGCGAGGGAGAAGGCTTCATCATCGCCACGGCCGATGACAGCACCGACCCCGTGCTGGGCTATTGTGACGAGGGCGAGTTTGACTATGCCACCCTGCCCGAGAACATGAAATGGTGGCTCGGATGGATGACGTCACAGTTGCAGGAGCTGGCAGACAATCCCGTGTCCGAGGCCAAACGAGCACCCCGCCGAGCTGCCGCACACCCTGCTGTGGCCACCCTCTGCACCTCCAAATGGAACCAAGGCGATCCCTACAACCAGGAATGTCCGAAATACTCCAACGGCGAGCGTTGCGTCACGGGCTGCGTGGCCACCGCCATGGCACAAATCCTGTACTTTCACCGTGACCGATCTGTGGATGAGATCCAGAAGCGCATCCCAGGCTATACCCACGACGGGATGACGATTGCCGAAGTCCCTGCCGAATCACCCATTGACTGGGACAACATGATTGACACCTACAGCGGCAGTTCCACAGGCAAACAGAAAACGGCAGTGGCACAGTTGATGCGCTACTGCGGTGTTGGCGTGGAAATGATGTATGGCATCGGTGCCAATGGCGGGTCTGCCGCTTATTCTTATAAGGTGGTCGATGCCCTCAAAAACTATTTTGGCTACGGCAGCAGTGTGAAATATGTCTCTACCGACAACCCAGGCTCAGACTCATGGGATGCCACACTGTATAAAGAGGTGGCAGCCGGACGCCCCTGCTACCTCTCCGGTTCCAACTCCGACGGCGGTCACGCCTTTGTCTGTGACGGCTACGACGGCGACCAGTGCTTCCATATCAACTGGGGCTGGGGCGGTGCCAGTGACGGCTACTATATGCTGTCCAAGCTCAACCCAGGTTCACAAGGCATCGGCGGCAGCAGCGGCGGCTACAGCGGCGGCCCAGAGGCCGTCATCGGCATTGAGCCCGAGTTCTTTGCCGAGAAAGCCATCTCCTTCTCCGATGCCACGGTGAAGAAGCTGGCTGTGGCGGCCTGGGATGCCGACGGTGACGGCAAACTCACCTTTGGCGAGGCCGCACAGGTCACCGAGCTGGGTGACATCTTCAAGGGTCAGGCCATCAAGACCTGCGCCGAGTTGTATCACTTCACTGCGCTGAAGACCATCGGGGCAGATGCTTTTGCAGGATGTACCAAGCTCACCACCGTCAAGCTGCCCAAGAGCCTCACCACCATCGGCGACCGCGCTTTCCAGGGCTGCACGGCACTGAAGACTTTCAAGATTCCCGACAACGTGACGGCCATCGGCGACGAGGCCTTTGCCGGCTGCTCTGCCCTCACGGGACTGGAGCTGCCCGCCACGTTTGCCAAGATAGGTGCCCGCGCTTTCCAGAACTGCAACGCCATAGCGGCCTTCACGCTTCCCTTCTCCCTGGCCACGCTGGGCGACGGTGCATTCGAAGGTTGCACCAAGCTGCAGACCGTGGCCGTGACAACGCCCATGCCCGACGGCATCACCCTCGGTTCGGGCGTGTTCACGGGCATGGACCTGACATCGGCCACCCTGCAGGTGCGCCAGGGCACCCGTGCCTACTTCGCCGCGACCGACCAGTGGCGCGACTTCGGCAAGATACAGGAGCAGCGTGACCGCTCCCGCTCCACCTTCGCCACGCTGGAGGCCGACCAGACCTATTATCTCTACAACGTGGGTACTGGTCTCTACCTGAGCCGCGGCGAGGCATGGGAGACGCAGGCCATCGTGGATGAGGAGCCCATGCGCTTCACACTCAAGCACACTGCCGCCATGGGCGATAATGTCTATGCACTCTATTCCGATGACACCGGTAAATCCTCTCACTACACTTTCCGCACCACCACAGACAGCAACGTAGGCAACGGCATACCTGCCGCCTTTGTTGATGGCAACCTCAACAGCAATGCCTACTGGCAGTTCGCCGAGGTGCAGTCCGGTGTCTATACCATCCAGATTCCCAAGACGGCCAATGACTTTGTGTCTGCCGACCAGTTCTGGGGCGTTCAGTTGGATCATGAGAGCAACTTTGCCGAACCCACCTACGGCGTGTATAGTGACATCGCATACGCCGACCACCCGCAGGGCTGTCAGTGGCGACTGGTGGCATACGATGCCGACTTCGCCGCCCTCTACCAGGCATCTCAGTCTCTGCTGGCCCTCATCGAAAAAGCCAATAAGCAAAAGATTATCACCCAGCGCGAACAGGCCGTCTATGACAACATGGAAAGTAGCCAGGCAGACATCGAGGCCGCTCAGACACGTCTGCGCCACCGCCTGGGCATCATCGACTTTGCCGATCAGACGGTGCGGAATACAGCGGTTGAAAACTGGGACACTGACGGCGACGGGGAGATGACCGAGGCAGAGGCCGCCGCTGTCACAGAACTGGAGACCATCTTCTCTGCGTCTGATGTGGCCACGTTGGCCGACATGCAGTACTTCACAGGTGTTACCCGACTGGTCAACAATGCCTTCCAGAACTGCAAGCAGCTGACGGAGGCCGTGCTGCCTCCCAACCTCACCACTATCGGCTACCGCGTCTTCAAGAACTGTTCGGCCTTGGAGAGCGTGACGCTGGGCAGTCATGTGCAGACCATCGGTGTCAGTGCCTTCGAAGGATGCACGGCATTGAAGACTGTGCGCGTTGAGGTCGCCGACCCCGCCGCCATCCGTGTGCCGGCCAGCGCATTCAAGAATGTGGACCTCGCCGCCGCCACCCTCTATGTGCCCTTCGGATGCCGTGAGGCCTACGCCCAGGCCGATGTGTGGATGAACTTCGGTACCATCCGCGAGATGCGCACACACATCATGCCTGTCTTCTCGCCCGTGGCCGTGAACACGCCGGGTTACATCTTCCATATCGGCACCGGCCGCTACATCGCTCCCGGCGAAGCCTACGGCACACAGGCAGTGGTGGCACAGGACGGTATCGTCTATCAGTTCAAACGCTCCAACAGCATGGCCGCCGGCACTTATTACCTCTCCAGTGACCAGACCGGTCAGACCAACAAGATCCTCTTCCGCACCAGCACAGACACCAAGGTGGGCGACGGCGTGAAAGCCTGCTTCGTCGATGGCACACTCTCCGCCAAGGCCTACTGGAAGCTGGAGCAGGCCGAGGACAACACCTTCACCCTGCAAGTGCCGGCCAAGGACGCCACCTACGTGGAGGGCGACTATCTGGGTATAGACCCGTCTCATGACAGCAAGGCCGCCAGCCCCACCTACGGCCTCTACTGGGACATCTCCGGCGACGGCACAGACAGCGCCTGCCGCTGGGCCTTCATCACCGAAGAGGACTTCCAGAAAGCACAGGACATGAATGCCGCCAGTGACGAGCTGGGCGTGCTGCTGGCCAAGGCCGCCGCCAGGTCCATCGATGCCACTGCCGAGCAGGCTGTCTATGACGATGCCGCCGCCACTTATGAGGACATCGCGGGAGCCGTCGGCTCGCTGCAACGCAAGCTCCACCTCATCGCCTTCCAAAGCGATGTGGCCAAGGACCTGTGCATCGCTCTTTGGGACACCGACGATGACTATGAACTCAGCTATGAGGAGGCCGCCGCCGTCACAGACATTGCCGAGAGCTTCCGTGGCAAGACCACCATCTATAGTCTCGAGGAACTGCGCTACTTCACCGGCCTCACGGCCATCCCGGCCAATGCTTTCCGCAGCTGCACAGGCATACAGAGTATATATGTACCCGCGGGTGTGAAGGAGATCGGTGCCGACGCATTCACCAGCATGTCCAAGCTCAAATACATGGCCGTGCTGCTCACCGAGAAGGTGGATGCCGCCGCGGCCGGTCTGCCCAAGTCGCTCACCGTCTTCGTGCCAGCAGCACAGATGGAAGCATACACTGCCGACGAGACATGGGGCAGCCGCACCATCATGGAATATACAGGCATTCCCACGGTCACTGCCGACGACCAAGAGCGCCAGCAAGGCCGCGCCAACCGCAAGTTCACCTACGTTGTCACCGGCGCACCCATCAACGGCACACCCGTCCTCGCGTGCGAGGCAATCACCTCATCACCCGCTGGAACCTATCCCATCAATGTCATGCCTGGAACCATCACATCCGAAGGACTGGTCTGCGTGCCCGGAACCCTCACCATCCTCGATCCCGATGGAGTCCGTGACCTCCAAATGGTAAATGGTAAATGGTCAAATGGTAAATATTATGACCTGAGTGGACGCCAAATCGTAAATGGTAAATCCGTAAATGGTAAATTACCACGTGGCGTCTATATCCGCAATGGCAAAAAAATGGTCAAGTAACTTCAAGAGAGGCTATAGCATTCAAGTGCTATAGCCTCTTATTTTATCCATCGACTTATAACCTCAAACCTCATAACCTTCTATGAAACCTTTTCTAACCAACCGAATCTTGTTGATGGCACTGACCACCCTCATCACCGTCTGCGCCAGTGCCGCCCCTATCACCCGTGAACAGGCACGACAGCGCGCCGAGCAGTTCCTGCAAAAGCGACACGGTAGCCGCCACCTCGCTCCTGTCACCGAAAGTAAAAAGCTAAAGCCCCACTCCCAGCTCCACCCCTCTCAAACGCAAACCGCTCTCCCTCTTCAGGGGGAGCAGGAAGAGGGCCTTCCCCTCTACTACGTCTTTGACCGCGGCACCTCCGAGGGCTTCATCATCGTCTCCGGCGACGACCAGACGCGCCCCGTCCTGGGCTACACAGACCACGGCACCTTCGACTATGCTGCACTGCCGGAGAACGCCCGCTACTGGATAGACTACCTCACAGACCAGTTGCAGACCGTCCGTGACAACCCGCAACAGACCGCCCCCGTGGCAGACGTGCCCGTGCACGATGCTGTGGAACCCCTTGTCAAGACCAAGTGGAACCAGGGCAATCCCTACAACCTCGCCTGTCCCAACTACTTTGGCCAGGGTCTCTCCGTCACCGGCTGCGTGGCTACTGCCATGGCACAGCTCCTCTACTACTGGCATGAGAAATCCGTGACAGAGATACAAGACGATATTCCCGCCTTCGACACCCGAGGTGCGCACGCCACCTATGGCAACCTGCATGTCGAGGGCGTGCCCGCCGGTGCCGAGATAGACTGGGATAACATGCTCGAGGTCTATTCGGGCAGCGCCACCATGCGCCAGAAGATGGCGGTCGCCAACCTCATGCGCTACTGCGGCGTGGCTGTGCGCATGGACTACAGTCCCAGCGGTTCCGGGGCCTTCTCCGGCGACGTGCCCGATGCCCTCAAGAACTATTTCGGCTACGGCTCCACCGTCAAACTCATCAACCGCGGTGACTACACGGAGACCACATGGGACAGAGCCATCTATAACGAGGTCGCCGCGGGTCGGCCTCTCTACCTCAGCGGTTCCAATGCCGACGGCGGTCATGCTTTCGTCTGCGACGGTTATGACGGCGAGGGCTGCTTCCATATCAACTGGGGATGGGGTGGAGGAGGCCCCGACGGCTACTACCTCCTGTCCGTCCTCAAGCCTGGCCAGCAGGGTATCGGCGGCACGGGCGACGGCTACAGCAACGGACAAGCCGCCGTCATCGGCATCAAGCTGGATGACTACAATGAATCCAATATCACCTTCTCTGATGCCACAGTGCGCCGCATCGCCGCCGAGCAGTGGGATGCCGACGGCGACGGAAAGGTCAGCCATGCCGAGGCTGCCGCCGTGCGTGACCTCGGAACCGTCTTTGCCGGCCAGAAGATCAAGAACTTCCTGGAACTCTATGAGTTCAAGGGCCTGCGCGAGATTGCCGACGGGGCCTTCGAGGGCTGCGAGAACCTGCAGAACATCCGTCTGCCCCGCCATCTCCAGCGCATTGGCGACCGCGCCTTCAAGGGCTGCATCAAACTCAAGACGGCGGAGCTGCCCGACGAGGTGACCTCGCTGGGGGCCGACGCCTTCAATGGCTGTGCCGTCCTGCCACAGACCAACCTGCCACCGGCATTGCAGAGCCTGGGCGCACGCGCCTTGAAGGGATGCGCCAAGGTGAGCCGCCTCACACTGCCCCGTTCCCTACAGACCGTGGGTGACAGTGCCTTTGCCGATTGCAGCGCCCTGACCAGCGTCACCGTGCAGTGTCCTGCACCCCAGGAGGTGCAGATGGGCACGGCTCTCTTTGCCGACATCGACCTCAGCACCGTCGCCCTGCAAGTGGTGGAGGGCACCCAGGACTTCTATGCCGCCTCATCCGAGTGGTCGGGCTTTGCCACGGTGGCGCAGCAACACAACCGCACAGGCGGTCGGTTTGCCGATGTCATCACCGTTGATGATACCTATTATCTCTATCACGTGGCCACGGGGCAGTATCTGACCCGCGGCGAAGCATACAGCACACAGGCCGTGGTGGGCGGGCAGCCCATGCGCTTCCGCATCGGACAGACCACCAAGATGTCCGAGGGTGTCTATTATCTCTATTCCGACGATACCGGCAATGAGCGGCACTATCTCTTCCGCAGCACCACGGACGCCACCGTGGGCAGTGGCGTGAAAGCCGTCTTCGTCGATGGCACCACCGTCGGCAATTCGGCCAGTTGGCAGATTGCCGCCGTCGCGCCCGGCATCTTCACCCTGCAGACACCGGAGGGGCAGAGCACACATGTGGAGGGCGAGTACCTGGGCATCATGCCCGAGCACCAGAGCAACGCCGCCTATCCCACCTACGCGGTCTATACAGACATCCCCTATGCCGGCCACGAGCGCGACTGCCAGTGGCGGCTCGTGCCCTACGACGAGGCCCGCGTCCGCCACTTCGAGACGGCACAGGCGCTGGCACACCTCATCGACATGGCTGCAGAGCGCGACATCACAGCAACCACAGAACAGGCCGTCTATGACGATTTCAACAGCACCATCCAGCAGATGGAGGATGCACTGCGGCACCTGCGTCACAAACTGGGATACATGCACTTCACAGACTCCGTCCTGCAAGCCCTCTGTCTCGAGAACTGGGACCTTGACGGCGACGGCGAACTCTCCGACGTGGAGACACGCGGAATCCAGGACTTCGGCACTGTCTTCACGCAGTCCAAGCTCCAGGACTTCACAGACATGCAGCATTTCACAGGGGTCACCTCACTGGCCGATAACGCCTTCCAACGCGCCAATCAGCTGCAGAGAACCGTGCTGCCAGCCAGCATCACCACCCTGGGGGTGCGTGCCTTCTCCCGTTGCACCAAGTTGCAGGAGATTGTGCTGCCGGAATATCTAAAAATCATCGGCAATGCCTGCTTCGAGAGCTGCACGGCTCTGCAGACCGTCACCATCTCCGTTCCCGACCCCGCCGACGTGGCACTGAGCGCCAATATCTTCCGCAGCGTGGATCTGGCCAACGTCACCCTCGTCGTGCCGCAGGGAACGCGCCAGCTCTATGCCGAGGCCGACGTGTGGAAGGATTTCGGCACCATCCGCGAGATGCGCAGTATGGTGATCCCGGACTTTGCAGAGGTCACCGTGAACCGACAAGGTTATATTTACAACCTCGGTGCCCGCAAGTTCCTGTCCCACGGCGAGGCCTACGACACCCAGGCCGTGGTGGATGGCGAGGGTATTGTCTATCAGTTCAGGCGCGCCACAGGCAACAACGTCTATACGCTCTACAGCGACCAGACAGGACGTGACAACAAGACCCTCTTCCGCACAGACACTGACAGCAAGGTGGGGTCGGGTGTCAAGGCCTGCTTCGTCGATGGCACCGTCACCGCCAAGGCCTTCTGGCACATGCAACCCGTCAAGGGAATGGAGAATGTCTTCACCTTGCAGGTGCCCGCCAACGATGAGACCTACGTCGCAGACGAGTATCTCGGCGTCCAACCCAGCCACCAGAGCAAGGCCGCCAGCCCCACCTACGGCCTCTACTGGGATGTCACCCTCGGCAGCGACCCGCGCTTCTGCTACTGGGCCTTCATCCCCAAGGAGGACATGGCAGCCATCAAGGAACTGGATGCCGTGGCCACCGACCTGCGCCGTCTGCTGGCGCTGGCCGACAAGGCACAGGTGGATGCCAGCGAGGAACAGGCTGTCTATGATGACTTCCAGAGCACCGCAGAGCAACTCACCGAAGCCATCGCCTCGCTGCGCCACAAGCTGCAGCTCATCGTCTTCCAGAGCGAGCAGGCACAGAAGCTGTGCACAGACCTCTGGGACCAGGACGAGGACGACGAACTCAGTCTTGCCGAGGCCGCTGCCGTCAAGGACATCGCACAGACATTCCGCAACCAGAACACCATCAAGAGCCTGGACGAGTTACGCTACTTCACCGCCATCACCGAAATCCCGGAGAACGCCTTCCGGGGATGCACGGCCCTCATGAGTCTCTATCTGCCAGCGGGCGTGACACACATCGGGACCTACGCCTTCACCAACGATTCCAAGCTGAAGTATATGGCCGTGCTCGCGCCGGAGGCTGTGGTCACCGGAGCCGATAACGCCGGAGTTCCCAAGACCCTGCAAGTCTTTGTGCCCGAAACGATGGTCGAGGCCTACGCCGCCGACGAGACGTGGGGGCGCGGAACCGTCAGCACCTTCACCGGAGTGCCCACCGTGACCGCCGAGGATCAGCAGCGGCTACCCGGCAAGACCAATCCCAAGTTCACCTACGTCGTCACCGGTGCACCCATCAACGGCACGCCCTCCCTCAGCTGCGAGGCCACAACCACCTCGCCCGTCGGCACCTACACCATCAACGTCCTTCCTGGAACCATCACCTCCGAAGGACTCGTCTGTGTGCCCGGCACCCTCACCGTCCTCGACCCCGATGCCGTCCGTGACCTCCAAATGGTAAATGGTAAATGGTCAAATGGTAAATATTATGACCTGAGCGGGCGACAAGTCGTAAATGGTAAATCTGTCAATGGAAAATCCGTCAATGGTAAATTACCCCGGGGTGTATATATCCGTGGCGGGAAGAAGATGGTCAGATAACATGGAAAACACGTCCGCACGTAAAGTGTTTTTCGTGCGGACATAAACAGCAGGACGTCCGCACGTAATGGCCTTTACGTGCGGACGTGTTATTGTGTTATTGTGTTAACGTGTCAACGTGTCCCGCGCTGTGCTATAGCGGCAGTTTAATCCTGAGTGCTCCTTGCTCTGCCACATCATAGAAGGGCCATCCCATGCGGGTGGCTTCTTGGCGCAGGGTCAACCGCTGCCAACGGGGCAGACTGGCATCCAGCACCAGCAGACGGGGCCGGTACTGCGTCGCCAGCTGGCCAAGCCGCCCGCCATGGAAGCCGCGAGTGACCCAGAGAATATCCACGGTACGAGGAGGGGCATCATTGGTCTCATAGGACTCATAGGTCTCATAAGTCTTATAAGAATTATAAGACTTATAGGCACTGTCCACCATCACAGCGGTCATGCCTGTCGCGGCCACGGCGTGGCGGCCAGCGAGCACCTGCGGTTCTGCCGTGAGGCGTCGCTGCCAGAAGTCGCGACGGATATAGTACATGCCCGAATCGGCCCGCTCCGGCTCGGGCATCAGCAGCCAGCTCTGTGACGGCGAGGCGATGAGGTGCAGGGCCGGGCAGCGGCGGTTGTGATAGACCACCAGCTGTGGCTCGGCCTTGCGGCTCCAGAAATCCGGGACGCTGGCCCCCGGCAGCTGCATCCCCGTCTGCATCACCCACATTTGTGCTCCGACCAGCCACGCCAGACCCGCAGCCAGCCACTGCCCTGCCGACAGCCACACGCTCCCGACAAGCAGCACTGCCAGCGCCATGAGCACGATGACCGTGGTCAGCGGTATCAGCAAGACGCTGAACAAGACACCATAGAGCGGCACCCGGTGAAAGGTCACCATCACCAGCGGCAGCGTGAACAGCTGCGCCGCCAGCGAGACACCCAAGAGAGAGATGATGCTGGTCACGTGCCAGCGTTCCAGACGGAACATGAGGACGCGGCCATGCTCGAAGAGCCACTCGTAGGCGGGCTGATAGACCACGGCGATGCCCGCCACAGCGAGCAGCGAGAGCCGTGCACCCACGTCGAAGAGATACATGGGCCAGCACAGGAGCATGAGGACGGCGGTCAAGAGGAGCAGATGAAGCGGTCGGCTGCGGCGTTGCAGCAACGTACCGATGAGAAATAGGGAGGACATGACACCCGCTCGCACCAGCGACGCCGGCAGACCGGCCACAAAGACGTATGCCCAAATATAGACCAGTGACAGCACGCCCACCGGCCACCGCCAGCGCGAACAGACCAGCCAGGAGGTGAGAAGAAGAAACAACAGTCCCGTGAGGATGCCCAGATGCAGACCGGAGAGTGCCAGCAGGTGACTGGCGCCAGCCTCGGCAAAGAGGTCGCGTGTATCGCTCGTGAGCAGAGTGCGGTCACCCAACGTCATGGCGGTCACCACGGCCAGGGCCTGGTCCTGTAATCCCGATAGCCGATAACGCTGCAACAACCGTTGGCGCGCCGCCAAGCCCCGCTCCCGCAGACCTGCAAGCAGTGACGTGCTGTCCCGTTCGCCTTGCACCCATCGCCAGCGGCGGTAGTCCAGCTCATCGGGGTTGCCGCGGTTCACAGGGGGACGCTGCATGGCTGCCCATGCTGCCCGCGTCTGCTCTGCCACCATGCAGTAGCGCATGAAACCCAACACAAAGAAAAAGAGAGCCACGAGAACGGTAAAGCGCGTGGAGGAGGCATAGACAGTGCGCCGGCGGTAGTCCCGTGCGGCCAACAATGCCAGAAGAGCACAAAGCACCCATAGCGCGCCATCCAACCAACGCGGGACAGTCGCGCCATTCTCGTTAAATCCGAAGTCTGCTGCCACGATGCCCAGCACCATCGCCAGACCGGACAGCAGCAGCGGGCGACTCATTGATGAGTTGAAAGTTGAAAGTTAAAAGTTGAAAGTTGAAAGATGAAAGTTCTTGAAGGGTCAAGCGCCACGTTGGGTCGAGCGGAAAGTTAAAAGTTGAAAGATGTACGGTTCAAATCAGCTGCTTGAGCTGATGCACCTCATCGGCGGGGTCTGCGGCGCCAAATACGGCAGAGCCGGTGACAAAGACATCGACACCGGCTTCTGAAAGCCGAGGTGCCGTCTTGCGGTTCACGCCGCCATCGACTTCAATGAGGGCGTGGGCACCGGCCTCGGTAATCATCTGGCGCAGACGGCGCACCTTGTCCAGGCTGTGTTCGATGAACTTCTGTCCGCCGAACCCCGGTTCCACTGTCATCAGCATCACCACATCCACGTCCCCGATGATGTCCTCCAGCGTGGAGATGGGCGTGGCGGGGCACAGGGACACTGCCGCCTTCATGCCCGCCTCGTGAATCTGCTGAACAGTGCGGTAGAGATGAGGACACGTCTCCTGGTGCACATTCATCACGGCGGCACCCAAGTCGCGCACTTCGCCAATGAACTTCTCCGGCTGCACAATCATCAGGTGCACGTCCAGCGGCTTCTGCGTCAGACGCGCCACATGCTGCATCACAGGGAACCCGAAGGAGATATTCGGCACAAAGACACCGTCCATCACGTCCAGATGCAACCAGTCTGCCTCCGAGCCGTTGAACCATTCCATCTCACGCTCCAGATTGCCGAAGTCGGCAGCTAAAAGCGACGGGGCTATAAGCTTTGGCCTACAGCCCCCATGTTGTAACGTTTCACTCATAACGGTCTGACAGCACGCGCTCTGGCGCGGATGCGGTTGAGGGTAGAACTTTTCGGGGAGGCAGTGAGACCGAGGGCTGCGAGGTTGTCTTCAAGCGTCAGCACATCAAGCTGCACGTTAATGTGTAAGGTTTGTTCCATAGGCGTTCCATTCATTGGGTGAATTGCTTTTTCTTGGTGCCTTTTCTATATAGGATAACGCACGAACGACACCCTTTATTGTGCGGGTCAACCAAAAAGTTTGTTCTGTCACCGTACAAATATCCTCACGGTGCAGATGCCCAGGAGAGTACCGTTCTGGGCGAAATCTATCTACTTTTGGGTCGATTTCGCCCATACTTGCATCTATTCGGGCGAAATCTACTGGTTTTTTGGTAGATTTCGCCCAAAATGCTTGTCCGTGTCAAATGCTTGGTGTATTTTTGCAGTGCAAATTAGCAGTCATGGCAATGGAAGACCGCCAGCGTTGATGTCATTTCAACATAAAAAAAGTCTATTCCAGAAGTCTTTAGCTATTAAGTAGCTGAACAGAATTACATGACTATATTTTTCTCACTACGAATTACACGAATTATACGAATTAAGTCAGCTAAGGATCAGATTACGAATAATTCGTATAATTCGTGTAATTCGTAGTGAAAGAAAAAACTAATTGTGTGCAACTACTTATTTACGGAAGACAATTTCCAATCCGATGTAGTTGCCGTTTTCGATGAGTGAGGTGAGACATTCCACTGTTTCCCCACAGTTCCTTGCCATTCCATGCAAGCAACTGTATTTTTTTTACTGAGATGTCTTTGCAGACAACAAAAAAATGATTAGAGATTTCAAGTGCATCGTATATGGGTTGTATAACCATATTACCTTTTGTATCGATAATACCCTTCTTATCTTCAGTATTTACAACTGCTGCATAGCCCCACTGGGAGAAATGATAGCATCGTTTGATGCTTTTCGGTAGCGTGGCAACGTTTTTACCTTTGGTGTTAATGATACGAATCTGCTGGTTGGTATTTGCCACTGCTGCGTACCCTGCCTCAAAGTTAGTTACGTGCGCAAACTCTTCATCGATGACGGGCATCTTGGGGTTGTTAATACTATAGAGCTGATAAGCATTATCTTGTTTTACCCAGAATACACCTTCGTAAATCTCAGAGATTCTTGCATTGGCAGGATACTCTTCCTTCACAATCTCCTTCCCATTCTTGTCGATGATGCTCCATGAGTCGCCCTTCGACATCTTAACGGCGAGATAGTCTCTATGGAGCCAATCTCTTTCACTTTTTTTCTCGCAGCTGCTCAATACGAGTACAGTCAGTAGCAGAAAGCATACATTCTGCCATAGTTTATAGTTTCGGTTCATAGTGCATTATGTTTTGTTTTATTGATGCCTAATATTCTGGAATGTCGTCGTACCATTATATACGAGGTTTATCTCGCTCCAATTTGTTGGCATAGCCTCGAACTCCATGGTGAAATAATTGTCATTCCCGTTCACATTGGTTCGCCTGTTTACGACTTTTCTTGGAGTAAGCAACGCATATTTTTTTCCATTGCATAGTGCACATAAGCCTTTGTCGAAATTAACATACGCCTCTGCGTGCACGGCTTTATAATTGAAATGGAATATCGTTTTGTTGTATTTGTGCTCTATCTTTAACAAAAACAGATTGCTTTGGTTTGTCCCATAGATCCAGAATCCAGACGTGATTGTGTAGGTGGCAGGCACAAAGTTGATTTTGTTCCGTAGTGAACGACCATAGGCAGAGCGTGAAGCAGAACCATTTATATAATTACGTGCCTTTGTGATGTCATCGACTTCCATATTTCTGATTCCTCGGTCGTAATAATACTCGGCTACCATAGCACTTGCAAAGCTATTCCCCTCGGAAGCTCGTTGCTTATAGTGTTCCATCACGTCTGGATGAAGGCGCTTAATGCTATTGCACACCTGAGTGAACATTTCCATATCACCGTTCCCAAACAAGTAGTCGGCATAGTCCTCCAAATTATCCTTTCCTGTCTTATGCATCTGATATTCAATATATCTTGCAGTCATTCCTTCTTGTTTAATCAAGACATCCAACTGTTCGTTACCTTCTGCCAATTGCCATCCTAAAGCCTCGTTCTTTTCTGTGCCATGAGGCAGTAAATAGCATTCAGCTAACATCATACCTATGTCTTTCTTTTTTAAATATGGATGACGATCGGTATAATGCTTCAGTGTTTCAAATGCCTTTTTAGGATTCGATGTCCAATAGTGTTTGGCCAGCAACTTGATGGCATCCTCATAACCCTGATTAGCGGCCAGCGTAGCGTACTTGACGCCTTGCGCATCGTTTTTGGGCACCCCTTTACCTTCGAAGAATAATCCCGCAGCCATCACCTGGGCTTTGGCGTTACCGCCGTCGGCTAACGGTTGAAGCTGTTTTGCTGCCTCATAATACTTCCCTTGATTGTAATACTCTTCTGCTAAATACATGGATTGTGCATTTGCCAGGCCACCTGCCATCATAAGCAGCAGTAATACTGTCATTTTTTTGATGGAGTACTTCATAATGTTATGCTTCTTATTATCCTGCCAGCAACCCATTGCAAGATACTATCACTGTTTGTTGATGTTCCTTGGTACATATATAAAAAAAGTGTGGGTCGCTGTACCAGTTGCTCGTCCCACTCTCTAAGGCGTCTCGCATTGCCCATCTGTCGAGGAAGAGCAACGCAGAAGCCCACACGTGTATGTATAGCACAAACATTATGCCAACTTGAAAGCATAATGCGGGCTGTTAATATACATACCCATGAGCATCTACCATTGCTTTGTTTTTGACAGATTTTGTTGTTTGCGAGACAATTAGAGAGTCAAGGAACAAAGCGTCTGTGTAGACACTTTTTCATAAATGTAGTCCCTCCCATCCGCTTCTGCTTATGCTTCAGCTTCTAAGCGAGAACGGGCACAAAGGTACATAAAAATAATTAAACACAACCCATTCAACACAAAAAATAAAAAAAAAGATGGAAAAAACTTTTTTATATAATCTCGTCGTCTTGCGGTTGTATGTGTCAAGTAGTGTTGAAGCTGGACTTAATAGCACAGTCCAAACTGCCAAAGAGGGATAATGTTGCCGTAGCCAGTCTCTATATCGTCTTTCATGACATAGCCTTGTTCGGCGGTCTGTATCTGCTTCTGCTTTCCATCTTTTCACAGTAATTCGGCGGCAAAGGTACAAAAAGACCTGAAACTGCACCAAAGCAAGTGCAAATTATTTGCATCTTCGCACGGAAATGAGTGCAGGATCAATCAAGATGGAACAGTATGTCACCATTTTTGGCTCCACACATAGACAATTATTCGACCACGGATGACCCGGATTCAACGGATCAGTTTCCTGTTGACAGCAGGAGGAGCTATCCGTGAAATCTAATAGAGGAAGCCCAGCATCCATAGTGGGAGCTTGGCACCGTTGGGGAGATCCCAGTCATCTGCAAAGATATAGGAGTCCTGCACCCCTGCAATCTGTGAGAAGTCTTTGCTTCGGCCACCAATCTCGAACGTATATGTAGAGTCCACCTTGAAGTCGCCCTGTGTCTTGCCATATTCAACTGTGTGGGATTGTGCCAGACAGTTTGCTGCAAACGTCTCGCGCAGAGTACCGATTTCCATCCTCGTTGGAGCCAGCGCATATAGTATGTTAGGATTTTCCATATAAACCTTGTCGGGCTTGGACAGTTTCCCTATTTTCTTCTTGTCAGAGTATAGCAGGTTCAAGATCTTGGCATCACCCAGATACTTGAGATATTCCACAACCGTGTCTCGCCCAATCTCAAGAGCAGCAGCAATCTTGTTCGCATTCAGCTCAAATGGCATCTCGCTACAGATCAAGCTGATTAGAGCCTGTAGCTTCCTGACGTTGACGACATCGACTTTACATATCTGAGGCAGTTCGGTTTCAATGATGTAGTTCACCACCTGCTCTATCTTCGTGTAATACTCCCCTTCACCTTCCAGCAGAAAAGGATAATAACCTTTCTCCAAATATTCCTTGAACAAGACGACTGGCTTGCACTGCGAGGACACCATTTGCCACAATTCGTATGGATGAGCCAGGATGTCCTCCAGCGCCCATCTTGGAAATGTCATACCATGATAGAAGCGCAGGGCCTCGCGGAAGGACAGGCCGGGCATGGTATATTTGACGGCGCGGCGTGACAGATCTGCATCACCTTCCTTCAAGCGCAGCAGGGAAGACCCGCTCACGATCATTCTTAAGTCTGGGAACAAGTCATAGATCTCCTTGATCTCCAGGCTCCAGTCTGTGCTGTCAGACTTATATTTGTGAATCTCATCAATCACCAGCAACTCGCCCCCGCGAATCACAAACTCTTCTGCCAGACCCACCAGCGTGCGCATGGAGAAATCCACCGTATCAGCGGAGCAGTAAAGCATGCGGCGGTCTCCCAGCTCATAATGGTGTTTCATGTACTGCTTGATGAGCGTGGATTTGCCAACCCCTTTTGCTCCAATGATGCTGACGAGTCTGGTGTTCCAGTGTATCTCGTCCATCATGTCACGGACGATTTCTGTTGACGTGTTGGCCAGTAGTCTGTCGCTTTTCCTGAATAATGCGTCCATATCTTTATCCTTTTGGCGGCACAAAGGTAGTAAAAATGTTGCGCGCAAGCAACATTATTTGAAGAAAATGTTGTTTGCACGCAACATTATATGACCTCACCGCCTTAAGGTTGACAGTTTTGCGACCACGGATGACACGGATTCAACGGATCATCTTCCTGCTGACAGCAGGGCAAGGAGTTATCCGTTCAATCCGTATAATCCGTGGTCGTTATATGATAGGCGATTTACTTCAGCACCTTACGGTCGTTGTATGCTTCATG
>JAFSZU010000083.1 GCA_017455585.1 Bacteroidaceae bacterium
AGATGCGGAACCTGGTGGATATCCGGCGGGATCAGACACTGATGGCCTATCTGACACCCCGCTTGGTCAAGGGGACACACCGCTATGACAAGCGTACAGGCGGCACATGCACCTTTCGGAGCTCGTGTGTGGCCATCCTCATCTCAGCGAACAAGTTTGCCCGTAGCGGGTGGGCACTGTCACCATCTGACGAGTCCGGGCTGGCGAGACTCTTGGAGATTCGCTGCCAGGGGCTGCTGCTGGACTTCCTGCGGGGCCAGTACATCATAACAGGTAATCTGGCAGACAGCATCCGCTCCTTCTACCGACGCTTTCACCAGACGGAAGAGACGTGGCCATACGATTCTATCCGCAAAATCTGGAATCGGCGTTATGGTCATAAAGAGAAAGAAATGATGAAAGCGTGCCTCCTGCGGGTGCAGACACGCGAAAACCAAAGAATATTTATGGAGCAAGTGTCCCAAAATGGGACAATCACCGAGAAAGGGCGCATGACGTATGAAAACCATTGATTTCAACTTCGACAACGTGGGCGGGATGAGCCGCCTGTATCTCATTGGAAGGGAGGACGTCGGACAGGTGGCATGGAACCACCAGAGGGGCATCGCCCGGATCTCGCTGAGAGACCGTTCGGCGGTGTATGGCATCGACACCGACAATGGTGATTTCTCCTTCTCGGAGAAATTGACGGAAGATGATGCGGGTCCGCGCTATGACGTGGTACTCTCGGGGTTCATCCCCCGCCTGGACAGTGTGCCTGACATCACGGTGCTGGAGCGCGGTGAGTGGCTTGCCGTTCATGTTGACGGTAACGGCTGCATCCTGTTGAGCGGGACAAAGGAGGTTCCGCTGGGCTTCTATGGGGAGAAAACGGTGTCGCCGCGCAACGGCATCGCCTTCGAGCTGAAGGGTCAGGAACCTTCGCCCTCCGTTCCGATCGACCGCCGCGCCTTCTATATATAATATAGGAAAAATACAGAAAAAAAGGGAATCTGACAGGGAATCCGTCTCTTTCCGGAAGCGCTGCAAGGGATTATCTTTGCAGCGTATTCTTTTTTATGCACCCATGAAACAAGCTACACTCAAAATCTATTCCCCCATTGATGCCTACGGCTGGCAGCGGTGGCGCGTGAGCACGTTCCTGGCAGACCACGCCAAGGATGAGGTGACGATTGAGGTCAACTCTCTGGGCGGATCCGTGAACGATGCCATGATGATCAGCAAGGAGATTGCAGACCACGGCAACGTGACCGTGCGTCTGCTGGCGTTCTGCGCCAGTGCCGTCACGTGGATGGGCTTCGGCGCCAAGCGCGTGGAGATTGCCGACGATGCCCTGTGGATGTGCCACCAGGCCAGCGTACTGGTCAGCATCTACTCCAGCCTGAATGCCGACGACCTGGAGCGCACCATCAAGGAGCTGCAGAACTCCAAGAAGCTGGCAGAAGCCACAGACCTCATCATCGCCCGCAAATACTTAGACAAGGCAACGGCCAACGGCAAGGAGACCACACTGGCCAAGGTGCTCGGCCTGATGAAGGAGGCAAAGTACCTGACAGCGCAGGAGGTGCTGGACCTCGGTTTCGTCGATGGCATCATCAAGAATGCCAAGAGCATGACGAACGAGGTGCGCCAGTTTGTGGTGGAGAACCACGTGGCGCTGAAGATGCCCGCCGTGCCGGAGGACGCTGCCCTGCAGGAGGATGAAGGCCTGCTGGCGCGGGTGCGCAACATCGTGGCGGAGCTGCTGGGCGGAGGTGCTCTGCCCGTCGGAAAAACGACGGGCACAAAGACCACAACACCAGCCACCGCCGCAAGTCCTGCCACCACCGGGAACCAAACCCAAGACAACCAACCCCAAAACCAACCCCAAAACCAACCCATTATGAAAAAGACATTCGTGCTTGTCAATGCGCTGCTGGGAGTAGTCGCATTGGAGGCGAGCGAGGACGGCAAGGCCACGCTCACTCAGGACCAGCTGCAGACCATCGAGGATGCACTGGCACAGAAGAAAGCCGCTGAGGATGACACCGCCGCTGCCGTGGCAGCCCTCGATGCCATCAGCGACAACGTGAAGTCCATCGACGGACTCAGGAACAAGGTCATGGCCGTGAAGACGGTGCTCGACCGCACACCCCTCATGGCTCCCGCCGCTCCAGCTCCCCTGCAGGACACCGAGGCACAGCAGAAAGCCCGC
>JAFSZU010000084.1 GCA_017455585.1 Bacteroidaceae bacterium
TGCTGCTCCGCGGTATCGACAAGAACGAAGTGAAGCGCGGTATGGTTATCACCCATCCGGGCGTCATCAAGCCCTTCAAGAGATTCAAGGCTTCCATCTATGTCTTGAAGAAAGAGGAAGGCGGCCGTCACACTCCCTTCGGCAACAAGTATCGTCCTCAGTTCTACCTCCGCACCATGGACTGCACGGGTGAGATTCATCTCCCCGAAGGCACCGAGATGGTGATGCCTGGTGACAACGTCGAAATCACCGTTGAGCTCATCTATGCCGTTGCTCTGAACGTGGGTCTGCGTTTCGCTATCCGCGAAGGTGGCCGCACAGTCGGTTCCGGTCAGATCACTGAGATCTTCGAAGATTAAGACTCGAAAGAGACTATAGAGACTATAGACGCTATAGAGTCTATGGAAGCTATAGAATAATGAGAGAATAGAGCCCCCGTTTTTGGGCGGGGGCTTCATTTACGGGAATAGCTCAGTTGGTAGAGCACTGGTCTCCAAAACCAGGTGTCGGGAGTTCGAGCCTCTCTTCCCGTGCCCCAATAATATGCAATATGTTCAAGAGATTTTATAATTACTGCAAGGAATCATACGAAGAACTCGTGCACAAGACCAGTTGGCCCACGCGTTCAGAACTTATCAACAGCGCGATTGTAGTATTAACTGCTTCCCTACTCATCGCGGTGGTTGTTTTCGTTATGGATTTCACTTTCCAGCATGTGATGGAGTTCGTCTATCCAAACTAATCCCGAACTATGGCTGAAAATGAAATGAGATGGTACGTCCTGCGTGCCATCAGTGGAAAGGAAGGCAAAGTTAAAGAATACGTTGATGCCCAAGTAGCCCAAGGGGACTACAAGGGCAACGTGTCTCAGGTGCTCATTCCCACGGAGAAGGTTGTCAGTGTCCGCAATGGCAAGCGCTACGTGAAGGAACGTTGTCACCTGCCGGGTTATGTGTTGGTGGAATGCATCCTCAAGGGTGAAACACAGGCAATGCTGCGTAACACCCCGAATGTGCTGGGATTCCTCGGTGAGACCAAGGCCAGTGACAAGCCGATGCCCGTCCGTGAGGACGAGATGAAGCGTCTGCTGGGTGTGGTGGACGAAATGGCCGATGTGCCAGAGGACATGCCCATTCCCTTTGTGGTGGGTGATGCCGTCAAGGTGACCGACGGTCCTTTCAACGGTTTCGATGCCGTCATCGAGGAAGTGAACAACGAGAAGAAGAAGCTGAAGGTTTCGGTCAAGATCTTCGGAAGGAAGACCCCTCTCGAAGTTGGTTTCATGCAGGTGGCAAAGGAGTAAGGCGACTGTTACACGTCTGAAACGATGCACATATATCAATTAATTATTAGTACAAATTACAATGGCTAAAGAAGTTGCTGGATTAATCAAATTACAGATTAAAGGAGGCGCTGCAAATCCATCTCCCCCAGTAGGTCCCGCTCTCGGTTCCAAGGGTATTAATATCATGGATTTCTGCAAGGCATTCAACGCCAGAACTCAGGACAAGGCCGGTAAAGTTCTCCCTGTTGTCATCACCTACTACACCGACAAGTCTTACGACTTTGTGGTGAAGACACCTCCCGTGGCTATTCAGCTCATGGAAGCTGCCAAGATCAAGGGCGGCAGCGCAGAACCCAACCGCAAGAAAGTAGCCTCCATCACCTGGGACGACGTGCGTGCCATCGCCACCGACAAAATGCCCGACCTGAACTGCTTCACGGTCGAGTCTGCCATGCGATTGGTTGCAGGAACGGCCAGAAGTATGGGTATCACAGTAAAAGGTGACTTTCCCGCATAACCATTAAAACTTCAATTCAACAATGGCAAAATTGACAAAAAACCAGAAACTGGTCGCTGAGAAGATTGAAGCAGGGAAAGCCTACACCCTTCGTGAGGCAGCACAATTGGTCAAGGACATCACCACGACCAAGTTTGATGCTTCTGTGGATATCGACATGCGACTGGGCGTGGACCCCCGCAAGGCCAACCAGATGGTTCGTGGCGTCGCTACGCTTCCAAACGGAACAGGTAAGGTCGTGCGCGTGCTGTGTCTCTGCACCCCCGATCAGGAAACGGCCGTGAAGGAAGCTGGTGCTGACTACGTGGGTCTGGACGAGTACATCGACAAAATCAAAGGTGGATGGACAGACGTGGACGTCATCATCACCATGCCCTCCATCATGGGTAAGATTGGTGCGCTGGGTCGCATCCTCGGCCCCCGTGGCCTGATGCCTAACCCCAAGAGCGGCACCGTGACAATGAATCCCGCACAGGCTGTCAAGGAAGTGAAGATGGGTAAGATTGACTTCAAGGTTGACAAGACCGGTATCGTGCACACCTCTATCGGCAAGGTTTCCTTCGCCGCAGACAAGATTGTGGAGAATGCACGTGAGTTCATCAACACCATCATCAAGCTGAAGCCTGCTGCTGCTAAGGGAACTTACATCAAGAGCATTTATCTTTCCAGTACGATGAGCCGTGGTGTCAAGGTTGATCCCAAGGCCGTTGACGAAATCTAATTTTAAGACGTTACAATCATGAGAAAGGAAGATAAAGCTATCATTATCGAGCAGCTGGGCGAAACGCTCAAAGCCTATCCCCACTTTTATCTCGTTGACGTTACAGGCATGAATGCTGCACGCACAAGTGCTCTTCGCCGTCAGTGCTTCAAGAACGAGGTGAAGATGGTGGTTGTCAAGAACACGCTTCTGCACAAGGCTTTCGAGGCCAGCGAAATCGACTACTCACCTCTCTATGGATCCCTGAAGGGAACAACGGCTGTGGTCTTCACCAATGTGGCCAATGGACCGGCCAAGATGTTGAAGGAATTCAACGCCAAGAACCCCAAGGGTGTTACGATCCCCGAGCTCAAGGCTGCATACGCCGAGGAAGGCTTCTATGTAGGTGCCGACCAACTGGATGCTCTGTGCGCCATCAAGAGCAAGAACGAAGTCATCGCAGATATCGTGGCAATGCTTCAGTCACCGATGCAGAATGTTATTTCTGCCCTGGAGTCTGGTGCCAATACCATCCATGGTGTCCTCGAGACCCTCGCCGAGAAGGGCGAATAAACAACAATCACCCCATTTTAAAACAAAACAACATTTCATAAAGTATTATGGCAGATCTCAAAGCAATCGCTGAAGAGTTGGTTAACTTGACAGTGAAAGAAGTGAACGATTTAAAGAATCTCCTGAAGGAGGAATATGGTATTGAACCCGCTGCTGCTGCTGTCGCAGTGGCTGCCGGCCCCGCCGCCGCTGCTCCCGTTGCAGAAGAGAAGACAGACTTTGACGTCGTCCTCAAGAGCGCAGGTGCTGCTAAACTTCAGGTCGTCAAGGCTGTGAAGGAAGCTTGCGGTCTCGGACTGAAGGAGGCCAAGGAACTCGTTGACGGTGCTCCCAGCGTCCTGAAGGAGGCTATGCCGAAGGCTGACGCAGAGGCTCTGAAGAAGACTCTGGAAGAAGCCGGTGCAGAGATCGAGCTCAAGTAAGAGCCGAGCACTCCAATCGGAACCAACAGGTAGAGAACTCTCTGGTAGAGAGTCCTCTACTTTTTGCGTCTAAGCTTGTTCATTAAGCATCTAAGATTGATTTATTGTACTTTTCTTTCTATAAACCCTATTATTGATGGCAAAGATTGTCAACGACAGAGTCAATTTCGCTTCGGTCAAGAGTCCAATGGCCTATCCCGACTTTCTGGAAGTGCAGTTGAAATCCTTCAACGACTTCCTGCAGTTGGATACCCCGCCGGAGCAGCGCAAGAATGACGGCCTTTACAAGGTTTTTTCCGAGAACTTCCCCATCGCCGACACGCGCAACAATTTCGTCCTCGAGTTTCTAGACTATTACATCGACCCGCCTCGCTATAGCATCGAAGAGTGTCTGGAGCGTGGTCTGACCTATGCAGTACCGTTGAAGGCAAAACTGAAGTTGTATTGCACCGATCCGGATCACGAGGAATTTGACACCGTAATCCAGGATGTTTTCCTGGGGCCCATCCCCTATATGACCTCTAACGGCACCTTTATTATCAATGGTGCTGAACGTGTCGTTGTCAGTCAGTTGCATCGTTCGCCGGGCGTTTTCTTCGGGTCGAGCGTACATGCCAACGGTTCACCTCTTTACAGTGCGCGCATTATCCCGTTCAAGGGGTCGTGGATTGAGTTTGCCACAGACATCAATAACGTGATGTATGCTTACATCGACCGCAAGAAGAAGTTGCCGGTCACCACGTTGTTGCGTGCCATTGGATTCGAGAATGACAAGGACATTCTTGAAATCTTCAACCTTGCCGAGGAGGTGAAAGTCAACAAGGCCAGTTTAAAGAAATGTATCGGTCAGAAGCTGGCTGCACGCGTCTTGAAGTCGTGGGTCGAGGACTTTGTAGATGAGGATACAGGTGAAGTGGTGTCCATCGAGCGCAACGAGGTTATTATGGATCGCGAGACAGTGCTGGATGCCGAGAACATCAATGATATTCTGGAGAGTGGCGAACAGACCATTCTTGTGCACAAGGAAGAGGCCGACGCCAGTGATTTCAGCATTATTTTCAACACCTTGGCCAAAGATCCTTCCAACTCCGAGAAGGAAGCCGTCCTTTATATCTATCGTCAACTCCGCAACGCCGATCCGGCCGACGATGCCAGTGCCCGCGAGGTCATCAACAATCTTTTCTTCTCTGAAAAACGTTATGATTTGGGCGATGTGGGACGCTACCGCATCAACCGCAAGTTGGGCCTGGACACCGACCCGAATGTGCGTGTCCTCACCCAGCAGGATATCATTGAGATTATAAAATATCTGATAGAGCTGGTTAACTCCAAGGCTGCGGTCGATGATATTGACCACTTGAGCAATCGTCGTGTACGCACTGTCGGTGAACAGTTGGCCAACCAATTTGCCATCGGCCTGGCACGCATGAGCCGCACCATCCGTGAACGCATGAACGTTCGTGATAACGAGGTGTTCACGCCCACCGACCTCATCAATGCCAAGACCATTTCCAGCGTCATCAACTCATTCTTCGGAACCAACGCCCTCAGCCAGTTCATGGATCAGACCAACCCGCTGGCCGAGGTCACTCACAAGCGTCGTCTCTCGGCCCTGGGTCCTGGCGGTCTGAGCCGCGAGCGTGCAGGCTTCGAGGTGCGTGACGTGCACTATACCCACTATGGTCGCCTCTGCCCGATTGAATCTCCTGAAGGTCCTAACATCGGCCTGATTTCCTCTCTTTGTGTGTATGCCAAGATCAATGAACTCGGCTTCATCGAGACCCCCTACCGCAAGGTCAAGGATGGTGTCGTTGACCTCTCTGACGAAGGTGTCGAGTACTTGACAGCTGAGGAGGAAGAAGGTCTCATCATTGGTCAGGGTAATGCCCCGCTGCGCGACGACGGCACCTTCATCCGCAAGGTTGTCAAGTGCCGCCAGGACGATGATTATCCCGTGGTTCCGCCCTCTGAGGTAAACCTCATGGATGTGGCACCTCAGCAAATTGCCTCTATCGCCGCGTCGCTCATTCCTTTCTTGGAGCATGATGATGCCCACCGCGCACTCATGGGCTCTAACATGATGCGCCAGGCTGTGCCTTTGCTGCGTACAGAAGCTCCCATCGTCGGTACTGGTATAGAGAAGCAACTGTGTGAAGACAGCCGCACCATGATCACTGCCGAGGGCGAGGGAACCGTCGAATATGTGGATGCTACCACGATTCGCATCCTTTATGACCGCACGGAAGAGGAAGAATTTGTCTCCTTCGAGCCGGCGCTGAAGGAATACCGCATTCCCAAGTTCCGCCGTACCAACCAGAATATGACCATCGACCTGCGCCCCATCTGCGAGAAGGGCCAGCGCGTCAAGGCCGGTGATATCCTCACCGAGGGTTACTCCACCGAGAATGGTGAACTGGCACTGGGTAAGAACCTGCTTGTGGCCTACATGCCGTGGAAGGGCTATAACTATGAAGATGCCATTGTGCTCAACGAGCGCGTGGTGCGTGACGATATCCTCACCAGCGTCCACGTTGAGGAATTTGCCCTCGAGGTTCGCGAGACCAAGCGCGGTGTTGAGGAATTGACGGCTGACATCCCCAACGTGAGTGAGGAAGCCACTAAGGATCTGGATGAGAACGGTATCATTCGCATTGGCGCACAGGTGCTGCCCGGCGACATCCTCATTGGCAAGATTACCCCGAAGGGAGAGAGCGATCCCTCACCCGAAGAGAAACTGCTACGTGCCATCTTCGGTGACAAGGCTGGCGACGTGAAGGATGCTTCCCTCAAGGCCACACCCTCCCTATCAGGTACCATTATTGATAAGAAACTCTTCTCGCGCGCCATCAAGACGCGTGCCGAAAAGGCTCAGGACAAGATTCGTCTGCCTAAGATTGACGAGGAGTTCAACAGCAAGGTGGGCGACCTCAAAGCTATCCTCATCGACAAATTACTGGAACTCACCAAGGACCTGACCTCTCAAGGTGTCAAAGACTACATGGGTGCCGAGATCATCCAGAAGGGTGCCAAGTTCACCGAGGCCAACCTTGCCGGTCTGGACTACACCGGCGTTCAACTCATTCGCTGGACCAGCGACGAACACGTCAACGGCCTCATCGCCCAACTCATTATCAACTTCATCAAGAAGTATAAGTTGCTTGATGCAGAACTGAAGCGTCGCAAGTTCGCCATCACCATTGGTGACGAGCTTCCCTCCGGCATCATCCAGATGGCCAAGGTCTATGTGGCCAAGAAGCGCAAGATGAGCGTGGGTGACAAGATGGCCGGTCGCCACGGCAACAAGGGTATTGTCTCCAAGATCGTCCGTCAGGAGGATATGCCATTCCTGGCCGACGGCACTCCCGTGGATGTGGTCCTCAACCCGTTAGGTGTGCCCTCACGCATGAACATCGGTCAGATCTTCGAGACCGTGCTGGGTGCTGCCGGCAAGCAGTTGGGCGTGAAGTTCTCCACTCCCATTTTCGACGGTGCCACACTGGATGATCTCTGTGAGTGGACCGACAAGGCAGGTCTGCCCCGTTACTGCTCCACGCAGCTCTATGACGGTGCCACCGGCGAGAAGTTCGACCAGTTGGCTACTGTTGGTATATCCTACATGCTCAAGCTTGGCCACATGGTCGAGGACAAGATGCACGCCCGCTCCATCGGCCCCTACAGCCTCATCACCCAGCAGCCGCTCGGCGGTAAGGCACAGTTCGGTGGACAGCGCTTCGGAGAGATGGAGGTCTGGGCCATTGAGGCATTCGGTGCTTCACATGTCCTTCAGGAAATCCTCACCATCAAGTCCGACGATGTCACCGGCCGCAGCAAGGCCTACGAATCCATCGTCAAGGGCGACCCCATGCCAACCCCTGGAATTCCCGAGTCACTCAACGTGCTGTTGCACGAACTCCGTGGCCTCGGACTCAGCATCACGCTCGAGTAAAAGTTGAGTTGAAAGTTTAAAGTTTAAAGTTTAATGAGAATACCTTTGGCTTTCTTCTAACATTAAACTTTAAACAATAAACATCAATTAGACAGTCTTTAAACTTTAAACTCTAAACTTTAAACTTCTATAAAATGCCTTACAAGAAAGAAAACAATAAAGTCAAGAATAACTTCACCAAGATTACCATTGGGCTGGCATCGCCCGAGGAAATCAAGGAGAATTCCTTCGGCGAGGTGCTGAAGCCCGAAACCATCAACTACCGCACCTACAAGCCCGAGCGCGACGGTCTGTTCTGCGAGCGCATCTTCGGTCCCACCAAGGACTATGAGTGCCACTGCGGCAAGTACAAGCGCATCCGCTACAAGGGCATTGTCTGCGACCGTTGCGGTGTGGAAGTGACCGAGAAGAAAGTACGACGCGAGCGCAGCGGGCACATCGAGCTGGTGGTGCCTGTGGCACACATCTGGTATTTCCGCAGCCTGCCCAACAAGATTGGCTATCTGCTGGGCATGCCCACCAAGAAACTGGATGCCGTCATCTACTATGAGCGCTACGTCGTCATCAATCCGGGACCCTTCGCCAACGAGAACGAGGAGACCCCGTTGGCCAAGTACGACCTCCTCTCCGAGGACGAGTACATCGAGCACATGGAGCGTCTCTCACCGGATAATCAGTATCTGCCCGATGATGACCCCACCAAGTTTGTGGCCAAGATGGGTGCAGAGGCTATCTATGAGTTGCTGGTGAACCTGGACCTTGACAAGTTGAGCTATGAACTGCGTGACCGTGCCAACAGCGACGGCGCCCAGCAGCGCAAGACCGAAGCCCTGAAGCGTCTGCAGGTCGTGGAGAGCTTCCGTTCCAGCCGTGAGCGCAACAAACCGGAATGGATGATCATGCGCATGCTGCCCGTCATTCCGCCAGATTTGCGACCCCTCGTGCCCCTGGACGGCGGCCGCTTTGCCACCTCTGACCTCAATGACCTCTATCGTCGCGTCATCATCCGCAACAACCGTCTGAAGCGTCTCATCGAGATCAAGGCTCCCGAGGTGATCCTTCGCAATGAGAAGCGCATGTTGCAGGAAGCCGTGGATAGCCTCTTTGACAACAGCCGCAAGAGCAGTGCTGTCAAGAGCGAGAGCAATCGCCCCCTCAAATCCCTCTCAGATTCACTCAAGGGTAAGCAGGGCCGCTTCCGCCAGAACCTGCTCGGTAAGCGCGTTGACTACTCCGCACGTTCCGTCATCGTGGTGGGTCCCGAACTGAATATGGGTGAGTGCGGTCTGCCCAAACTCATGGCTGCCGAGCTTTACAAACCTTTCATTATCCGCAAGCTCATTGAGCGCGGCATCGTCAAGACAGTGAAGTCTGCCAAGAAGATTGTGGATCGCAAGGATGCCGTCGTATGGGACATTCTGGAGCATGTCATGAAGGGGCATCCCGTGTTGCTCAACCGTGCACCGACCCTGCACCGTCTGGGTATTCAGGCCTTCCAACCACACATGATCGAGGGCAAGGCCATTCAGCTCCACCCCTTGGCTTGTACCGCCTTCAATGCCGACTTCGATGGTGACCAGATGGCTGTGCACCTCCCCCTCTCCAACGAAGCCATCCTGGAAGCACAAATCCTGATGCTCCAGAGCCATAACATCCTGAACCCTGCCAACGGAGCCCCCATCACTGTGCCTTCACAGGATATGGTGCTGGGTCTCTACTACATCACCAAACTGCGTCCCGGTGCACTTGGCGAAGGACTGACCTTCTACGGTCCCGAGGAAGCCATCATCGCCTACAACGAGAAGCGCGTGGACATTCATGCTCCTGTCAAGGTCATCGTCACCGACAAACTCGAGGACGGCACCTTGGGCAAGCGCATGGTGGAAACCTCCGTAGGCCGCGTCATCGTCAATGACATTATCCCCGAGGCCGTCGGCTTCTTCAACGATGTAATCTCCAAGAAAACGCTGCGCAACATCATCACAGATGTGATCAAGACCGTCGGTGTGGCTCAGGCTTGTAAGTTCCTCGACGGTATCAAGAACCTCGGTTACAAACTCGCCTACGACGGCGGCCTGTCCTTCAACCTGGGCGATATCATCATCCCCGAGGAGAAAGCAGCCCTTGTGCAGCGTGGTAACGAGGAGGTGGAGCGCATCACAGCCGACTACAACATGGGCTTCATCACCGACAAGGAGCGTTACAACCAGGTCATCGATGCGTGGACCCACGTCAACAACGACCTTTCCAAGATTCTGCTGAAGACCATGCGCGAGGCCGATCAGGGCTTCAACGCCGTTTATATGATGCTGGATTCTGGAGCCCGTGGCTCCGCCGGTCAGATCAGCCAGCTCTCTGGTATGCGCGGTCTGATGGCCAAGCCCCAGAAAGCCGGTGCCGAGGCACAGATTATCGAGAACCCCATCCTTTCCAACTTCAAGGAGGGCATGTCCGTGCTGGAATACTTCATCTCCACCCACGGTGCCCGTAAGGGTCTGGCCGACACTGCTTTGAAGACTGCCGATGCCGGTTACCTCACCCGCCGTCTGGTCGATGTATCCCACGACGTGATCATCACCGAGGAGGACTGCGGCACCCTGCGTGGTCTCGTCTGCACCGCCCTCAAGAACGGCGACGAGGTCATCTCCTCGCTCTATGACCGCATCTTGGGTCGCGTCAGCGTCCATGACATCATCAATCCCTCCAATAATAAGCTCATCGTGCCAGCTGGCGAGGAAATCACCGAGGCCATCGCTGCCGAGATCGAGGCCAGCCCCATTGAGAGCGTCGAGATACGTTCCGTGCTCACCTGCGAGAGCAAGCATGGTGTCTGCATGAAGTGCTACGGCCGCAACCTCGCTTCCGCCCGCATGGTACAGAAGGGCGAGGCCGTCGGCGTCATCGCAGCACAGTCCATTGGTGAACCAGGTACGCAGCTGACCCTTCGAACGTTCCACGCCGGTGGTGTGGCTGACAATGCTGCCGCCAACGCCACCATCAAGGCCAAGTACGAGTCCAAGCTTGAGTTTGAGGAGCTCCGCACCGTGGACATCACTGATGAGAGCGGCGCACCTGCCAAGATGGTTGTCGGTCGTCTGGCCGAGGTTCGTTTTGTCGATATCAACACTGGCATTGTCCTGCTCACACAGAACGTACCCTACGGTTCCACGCTCTACAAGCGCGACAAGGAAAAGGTGGAGAAGGGCGACATCATCGCCAAGTGGGACCCCTTCAACGCCGTCATCGTCACCGAGATGGCTGGTCGCGTGGAGTTCGAGGGCGTGATAGAGGGTGTCACCTACCGCGTCGAGGCCGACGAGACCACCGGTCTGCGTGAACTCATCATCATTGAATCCAAGGACAAGAACAAGATTCCGCAGGCACACATCGTCGATGAGAACGGCGAGTTGCTGCGCACCTACAACTTCCCCATCGGCGGTCACATCTCCGTGGAGGACAAGCAGACCGTCAAGGCCGGTGACATCCTCGTGAAGATTCCGCGTGCCGTGGGCAAGGCAGGTGATATCACCGGCGGTCTGCCCCGTGTCACCGAGCTCTTCGAGGCCCGCAACCCGAGCAACCCCGCCATCGTCAGCGAGATCGATGGCGAAGTCACCATGGGCAAGCTCAAGCGTGGTAACCGCGAGATCATCGTCACCTCCAAGGTGGGCGACGAGCGCCGCTACCTCGTGCCGCTGAGCAAGCAGATCCTGGTGCAGGAGAACGACTACGTCCGCGCCGGTACGCCGCTGTCCGACGGTGCCATCACCCCTGCCGACATCCTGGCCATCAAGGGTCCCACCGCCGTTCAGGAGTACATCGTCAACGAGGTGCAGGACGTCTATCGTCTGCAAGGCGTGAAGATCAACGACAAGCACTTCGAGGTCATCGTCCGCCAGATGATGCGCAAGGTGCAGATCAACGAGCCCGGCGACACCCGCTTCCTTGAACAGCAGATTGTCGATAAACTGGAGTTCGCCGAGGAGAACGACCGCATCTGGGGCAAGAAGGTGGTCACCGATGCCGGAGATAGCGAGACCATGCTGCCCGGTATGATTGTTACAGCCCGCAAGCTGCGCGACGAAAACTCGCTGCTCAAGCGCCGTGACCTCAAACCCGTGGAAGTCCGTGACGCCGTACCTGCCACCTCCACGCAGATCCTCCAGGGTATCACGCGTGCCGCCCTGCAGACCACCAGCTTCATGTCCGCAGCCTCCTTCCAGGAGACCACCAAGGTGCTCAACGAAGCCGCCATCAATGGCAAGAGCGACACCCTCGAAGGCATGAAGGAGAACGTCATCTGCGGCCACCTCATTCCCGCCGGCACAGGTCTGCGCGAGTTCGACCGCATCGTCGTCGGCTCCAAGGAGGACTACGATCGCGTCCTGGCCAACCGCAAGGCCGTCCTCGATTACGACATCGACTAAATTTATAATCTTGCACAAAGCCCTGCATCACCACAGATGATGCAGGGCTTTTTTTGACGTGTCCTCCCTGCCATCCAGCAGCTGTTTTCACGTCAAGGTGCCATCTTGTCAGAGTCGTTCCATTTCGTTTTGCATTTGGTATGTTCAGAAAGATTCAAGACGAGAGAAAAAATTCCTGAAAAAACTGCAAGGATATCAATCTTTATTTATACTTTTGTAGCCAGTTAGATGAATTCTTATCTTCATAAAACAAGTATCGGAATGACAAAAAGATTCGTTTTGCTGGCTGCGGTGCTGTGCATGACCGCAGTGGCGTGGGCGGGTGCTCCCGCTGAGTTCGAGATTGGCGGCACACAGGTGCGCGTGCAGTTCTATGCGCCGGGCATCGTGCGGGTGGTTAAAACCCCGACCGGACGTGATTACCAGAAACAGAGCATGGTGGTGACCGCCGCGCCGGATGATGCCGGGGTGACGTGCAAGGGTAACACCGTGCAGAGCCGCGTGCTCACCGTGAAGGTGGATGCAAAGACGGGTGCGCTCACCTTCCTGGCCAAGGGCAAGACGCTGCTGCGCGAGCAGGCGTGTGCCTTCTCGCCGATTGCCAGCGGGCCGGATGCCGGCCGCTTCCGTGTGAAACAGGCATGGGTGCTCGACAAGGACGAGCCGCTCTATGGCGTGGGTCTGCTGCAGAACGGCAAGATGAGCCAGCGCGGCGAGAAGCGCCTGATGACGCAGTCCAACCTCGAGGACTTCGCCAACGTTTTCCAGAGCCAGAAGGGCTATGGCATCTACTGGGACAACTACTCGCCCACGGAGCTGGACTCGCGCGAGGGGCTCGCGCTGGAGTCGCAGGTGGGCGAGGCCGTGGATTACTACTTCCTCTACGGCGGCACGGCAGACGGTGTCATCCGCGAACTGCGCCAGCTGACGGGCCACGCGCCGATGCTGCCGCTGTGGACCTACGGCTTCCACCAGAGCCGCGAGCGCTACAAGTCGCAGGAGGAACTGCTGGAGGTGGTGGACAAATACCGCTCGCTGGGCGTGCCTCTTGATGGCATCATCCAGGACTGGCAGTACTGGGGCAGCAACTACAACTGGAACGCCATGGAGTTCCTCAACGAGAATTTCCAGGGTGCACAGCGCATGATAGACGACGTGCACAAGAAGTATCACGCACACATGAGCATCAGCATCTGGGCCAGCTTCGGGCCTTACACCAAGGGCTACAAGCAGATGAACGACAAGGGCTACCTGATGGCCTTCGAGACGTGGCCCCAGAGCGGTCTGCCCATGTGGCCGCCGCGCATGGACTACCCCAGCGGTGTGCGCGTCTATGCTCCTTACGCCACCGAGGCCCGCGACATCTACTGGCAGAACCTCTCACGGCTGCACAAGATGGGTATCGATGCCTGGTGGATGGACTCCACGGATCCCGACCACCACAGCTTCAAGGACAGCGACCTGGACGAGGTCATCGCCACCGGCGACGGTCAGCGCGGCAGCTACCGCAGCGTGCGCAACGCCTTCCCGCTGGCCACGGTCGAGGGTGTCTATGACCGTCAGCGCGCCGTGGATACGGACAAGCGCGTGTTCATCCTCACCCGCAGCTACTTCGCCGGACAGCAGCGCACGGGTGCCAACACCTGGAGCGGCGATATCGGCTCCAGCTGGGAGAGTCTGCGCAAGCAGGTGCCCATCTGTCTCAACTATACGCTGACGGGCAACCCGCAGGTGAACAGCGACATCGGCGGCTTCTTCGCCGGGTCCTACAACACGCTGGGGCACAACTCGGCCACGCGCAACCCGCAGTATCAGGAACTCTATGTGCGGTGGATGCAGTTCGGTGCCTTCTGCCCCATGATGCGCAGCCACGGCACCGATGTCTATCGCGAACTCTACTACTATGGCCACGCGGGCGAACCCGTCTATGACGCGCTGGTGGATGCCGTGCGCCTCCGCTATCGTCTCCTACCTTATATATATAGCACGTCGTGGCAGGTGTCCAAGAACGATGACAGCTTCATGCGAGCCCTCGTCATGGATTTCCCCGCCGACAAGAAGGTGTGGGACATGAACTCGGAGTATATGTTCGGCCGTTCGCTGTTGGTGACACCGGTGACCCGTCCGCTCTACACCGAGGAGAAGATCGTGCGCACCGACGAGCTTTCGGGCTGGAACCAGCAGGCGGGCGAGCAGGGCGGCAAGGCATATCCCGCCGTTGACTGGACAAAAGCCCACGGCTACGAGACCTATCTTCCCGCAGGAGCAGAGTGGTATGACTTCTGGACAGGACAGCGCATGAAGGGCGGACAGACGGTGACCGCCACCATCCCGCTCGACCACAGCCCGCTCTATGTCCGCGCCGGGAGCATCCTCCCCATCGGCCCCGAGGTGCAGTATGCCGCCGAGAAGGCGTGGGACGATCTGGAGATCCGCATCTATCCTGGTGCCGACGGCACGTTCACCCTTTATGAGGATGAGGGAGACAATTATAATTATGAGAAGGGGCAGTACACCGAGATACCCTTCCGCTGGAATGACCGCAGCCGCACGCTCACCATCGGCGCGCGCAGCGGACAGTACAAGGGTATGTTGCAGAAGCGTCGCTTCCGCGTGGTCATTGGGTCGAAGGGCTTGGACGATGCCGCCGCCACCGCCGTCACCATTGACTATGACGGGCAGGAGGTGAGCAGGAGGATTAGTTGAAAGTTGAAAGTTGGGTGACTGATAATGGGATGAGCGATCTGCTGTCTTGTTTGCGTTTGACGGTTGACTCGTGTGACGGGTCAACCGTCTTTGGACGGGTGGAGGGGGAGAGCAGCCCCGTCGGACAAACCGACGGGAACAGAGCAGCACGGACGGAAGACGGAGCCGCGAACAAGGGGGACGGGGCAGCACGGGAGGGGAACGGAGGAGCACGGACGGAAAACGGAGCCGCGAACAAGGGGGACGGGGCAGCGGGACGGGTGATGCTGCCGCTGGTGCGGGGCGAGGAGGACTGGCGGTATCTGGCACCTTGGCTGCGGGCGGGCACACGGTTGAATGTCGTGGATGGGCTGCTCATTCTGGAACCTGATTATCTGGTGGATATATCGGCCATTGCAGCATGCTTTGAGAGCTATGCCGAGTCGCCGCTGGTGCATTTGCTGAACATGATCCGCCCCTCTGCCACTGGCGAGGCCATTGTGCTGGGTAACCTCGCCAGCCAGCTATTAGACGAGGAGGTGCACGCCGTCGTGGGACAAGGCACAGCTGCCGTGGGACAGGGCACAGCCGCCGTGGGACAAGGCACAGCCGCCGCGGGGCAGGGCACAACCGCGGAGGAGAACACAGCCGCCACGGGGCAGGGCACAGCTGTGGTGGGGCAGGGGAGTGCCCCTGCCTATGCCGACAGCGTGCGTCGCTTCTTCAGGAGTCATGCCACAAGTCTGCTCGCGGCCGACCTAAGCCCGCAGTTTCATCAACAGGGACAGGTGCAGCAGCACAACATCCGGCGTGCCGTGCGGGAGGAACTGCCCCGGCTGGCTGGGCACTTCGATGCCCGCGAGGTCATCCTGGAACCGTCCTTCTACTCCGAACGCTTGGGGCTGCAAGGGCGCATGGACTTCCTGGCCTTGGATTACAGCGTGGTCATCGAGCAGAAGTCCGGCAAGGGCGGGTTCCCCGAACCCGATGCCGATACCCCCGTGCCGCACCTCAAGCACTATATCCAGCTGTTGCTGTATATGGCACTGCTGCGCTATCAGTTTGGTCTTCAGCGGCAACAGGCGTTCCTGCTCTACTCCAAATACCGCAATGCGCTGCAACAGGCCGTGTTCTCGCGGAGGATGCTGTTTCGCGCCTTGCGCGTGCGCAACGGCATCGCGGCCATGGCCCACCATCTGGCTCGTGACGGGTTCTCCCTCTTGACCGGACTCACCCCCGCAGCGCTGAATGAAAGGCACCTGCGGGGCACACTGTGGGAGGATTATGTTCGCCCGCAATTGGAGACACTGCTTCATCCCTTGCAGTCCTGCTCGCCGCTGGAGCGCGCCTATTACCTGCGCTTCCAGCAGTTCGTGGCCACCGAGCACTTGCGCGCCAAGGTGGGCACAGACACATGTGCCGACGGGTGCTTTGCGGCCAAGTGGCGGCAATCCCTCGACGAGAAACTGGCGGCGGGCGACATTCTCTGCAACCTCCGACTGGTCAGCCCCCGCGCAGGTGACGAAGGACGAGTGGACGAGGTCGTGCTGGCTCTTGGTTCTTATGTCTCGCAGAAAGCGCAGACTACGCAGAAAGAACTTTCAACTTTCAACTTTCCGCTCGGCCCAAAAGGACGCTTGACCCTTCAAGAACTTTCAACTTTCAACTCCTCCAACTTCCGTCAAGGCGACATCGTCATCCTCTATCCCTATTCCGAGGGCACGGAACCAGACTGCCGCCAGTCCATGGTCTTCCGCTGCACCATTGCAAGGCTGGACGAGACACAGGTGACGCTCTCCCTGCGGGCGGCGCAGACCGATGCCCATGTCTTTCTGCGCAGTGCCGACCTCCCCTGGGCCATTGAGCATGACTTCATGGAGGCATCCTTCGCACCGCTCTATCGCGGGATGCACGCCTTCCTCTCTGCCCCGCAGGAGCGGCGGGATCTCTTGCTGCTGCAACGTCTGCCGCGCATAGACACCCGGCAGCATCTGGTGCTGGACCACGGACGGTTCAACGACCTGGCCCTGCGGGTGAAACAGGCCACGAACCTCTTCCTCATCATCGGTCCCCCGGGCACGGGCAAGACCTCCTTCGGCCTCATGACCACGTTGCGCGAGGAGCTGACAGACCCAGGGGCATCTGTCCTCCTGCTGAGCTACACCAACCGTGCCGTAGATGAGGTGTGCAGCAAGCTCGTCGAAGACGGCGTGGACTTCCTGCGCATCGGCAACCGCCTCTCCTGCGACAAGGCCTATCACAACTATCTGTTGGAGAACAGGGTGCAGGAGTGCAGCAACCTGGAACAGCTGCGACAGATGGTGCGGATGGCGCGCGTGGTGGTGGGCACCACAACCGCCCTCTCTGCACAGAGTGTCGTGCTGGGGATGCGCCATTTCACACTTGCCATCATCGACGAGGCATCGCAGATCCTGGAGCCGCACCTCATGGGACTCCTCTCGGCTCAGTATAAAGGATTCCCCTCTATCCACAAGCTGGTGATGATTGGAGACCACAAGCAACTGCCTGCCGTGGTGCAACAGACCACCCAGGAGTCCCGGGTGGAAGACCCCGTGCTGCAAGCTATCGGCCTGACAGACTGCCGCCTCTCCCTTTTCGAACGATTATTAAAAAGGTACGCACGCGACCCGCAGGTCACCTGTCAGCTCACCCGCCAAGGCCGTATGCACCCCGAGATTGCCCGCTTCCCCAACGAGGCGTTCTACGGTGGCCGTCTGCAACCCGTGCCGCTGCCTCATCAGCTGGCCACGCTGCCAGAGGGGGCCTGGCCGCGGGTGGCCTTCGTGGATGTGGCCGCCTCAGAGGCAACCCTGTCCGCTCCAACGGGCAAAGTCAATCTGGAAGAGGCCGCCGTCATCGCACGGTTGGTCCGTGAGTATGCCCAGAAGCAGGGCGAGGGCTTCACGGCAGACAAGATTGGCATCATCGTGCCCTATCGCAACCAGATCACTGCTATCCGCCAGATGTTGAGGCAAGGTGATGGCGCACAACAGCTGGAAACCATCACCATCGACACTGTGGAGCGCTATCAGGGCAGTCAGCGGGACTGCATCATCTACGGCTTCACCGTCTGCCATCCCGCCCAGCTGGACTTCCTCACGGAACTCTGCTTCGAGGAAGACGGTCATGTCATCGACCGCAAGCTCAATGTGGCCATGACCCGTGCGCGGGAACATCTCATCCTCGTCGGCAATGCCCGCCTTCTTTCACAGGACCCCGTCTTCGACCGCCTCATCCATTCCGTCCCCAGCTTTCTGTCCTGAAGACGGAGCATTGTGAAAAAATGTGGGATATTATTTGGCCGTAGCATATTCTTTTACTATTTTTGTGCCGCGAATCATTTCACTCATAATAAACAATGACAATGAAACTCAAACACATCCTCCTCGGCGCAGCCCTCCTCGGCATGCCCAACCTTCAACCTTCAACCTTCAACTTTCAACTTTCAACTATGTCGGCCCAGGACAACGTCATCACCGTCAATGCCAAAAAGCCCGGTGCCCCCATCCAGAAGACCATGTACGGCATCTTCTTCGAGGACATCAACTATGCTGCCGACGGTGGACTCTATGCCGAACTGGTGAAGAACCGCAGCTTCGAGTTCCCCAACCCCTACACGGGCTGGGACATCTCCGGCAAGGTCTCGCTGCGCAATGACGGCCCCTTCGCGCGCAACCCGCACTATGTGCGTCTGGCACCCAGCGGCCACCGCGACAAGCACACGATGATCGAGAACCACGGCTTCTTCGGCATCGGCGTGAAGGGCGGCGAGGAGTATCGCTTCTCTGTCTGGGCGCGCGTGCCCGAGGGCGGCAACGCCAAGATTTGGATAGACCTCGTGGAGAATGCTACAATGGAGGAAGACCAGAAGCTGGGCAACGCAGGTCTGGATATCAGCGGCAAGGAGTGGAAGAAGTACAGCGTCACTATCAAACCCAAGCGCACCTGCGCCAAGGCACACCTGCGCGTGTGGGGCGACGGCAAGGTGACCACCGACCTGGAGCACGTCAGCCTCTTCCCCGTCAAGACCTACCGCGGTCATGAGAACGGTCTGCGCATGGACGTGGCCAAGGCGCTGGAAGACTTGCATCCGGGCGTGTTCCGCTTCCCCGGCGGCTGCATCGTGGAGGGCACAGACCTGGACACACGTTACCAGTGGAAGAACAGCGTTGGCCCCGTGGAGAACCGACCGCTCAACGAGAACCGCTGGCACTACACCTTCACCCAGCGCTACTTCCCCGACTACTTCCAGTCGTATGGTCTCGGTTTCTTCGAGTACTTCCAGCTCGCCGAGGAGATTGGCGCCGAGCCGCTACCCGTGCTGAATGTGGGCATGGCTTGTCAGTTCCAGAACGGTGAGGACGCCCACGCTCCCGCCACCAAGGAGGGCTTGCAGCAGTTCATCGATGACTGCATCGACCTCATCGACTTTGCCAACGGCGACCCCGCCACCAACCAGTGGGCCAAGCTGCGCGCCGAGATGGGGCACCCCGCACCCTTCAACCTCAAGTTCCTGGCCATCGGCAACGAGCAGTGGGAGCAGCCCTACTTCGACCGTCTGGCCATCATCGCCCCCGAAGTGCGCAAGGCACACCCCGAAATCAAACTCATCGGCACCAGCGGCCCCAATGCCGAAGACGACTACTTCAAGCACGGCTGGCCCGCCATGCGCGAGCTGAAGTGCGACCTGGTCGATGAGCACTACTACCGCGACATCAACTGGTACAAGAACTGGATGAACCGCTATGACGACCGCACGTTCTACACCAAGGACGGCCCCCGCGTCTTTGCCGGTGAGTGGGCCTGCCACGACCGCGGCAAGAAGTATAACCACGCCGGTGCCAGCATCTATGAGGCTGCTTTCATGACCAACATCGAGCGCAATGCCGACCTCGTCCACATGGCCACCTACGCCCCGCTGTTCTCGCATGTCGAGGGCTGGCAGTGGCGTCCCGACCTCATCTGGTATGACAACATGAGCACCGCCCGCACGGCCAGCTACTACGTCCAGCAGCTCTACATGCTCAACCGCGGCACCAACGTCCTGCCCACCACCGTCAGCCTCAACGGCGGCAAACCCTCTGTCAATCCCGTGGAGAAGGGACAGGACGGCGTCTTCGCCAGCGCTGTGATAGACAAGGACAAGAACGAGATTATCGTCAAGGTCATCAATACGCTGGAGAAGAGCAGCACCGCCCGCATCGACATCACGGGCCTGAAGCTCAAGACCGTACCCAAGGCTGAAATCATCACCCTTGACTGCAGCAACTACGATGCCGAGAACCAGCCCGGCAAACCCGAAGTGGTGAGCCCCAAGAGCGGTCCCGTGGCTGTCACCAGTGAGAAGAATGTCCTCACGATCGGGGCTGCCATCCCCGCCAAGACCTTCCGGGTCTTCAAGGTGAAGCTCTGATGATATATGAGTAGCTGTCCTCGCGGACAGCTACTCTCATAAGTACGCTATTGAAGCTTGATGAGGATGTCTTTACTGCTTACGCTCTCAACAGCCACAAGGCAAAGAACTGGTCATAAACGATGTAGGCAATTTGTCCTTATGGAATAATGTCCCAAATGTATTTTGATGCGGGTACACTCATTAAAAAGTCATGAATGTCTTTGGCCAGTCGGGATAAAAGATGTACTTTTGCAGCAAAAGAAAGCAAATAATGCCATCGATGCATAGATTATTTACCGTAGGACACTCCAATCAGACGCAGGAGGAGTTCCGGCATCTCCTTCAAGCTCATGAGGTAAATTGCATTGTGGATGTGCGCAGTGTGCCAGCCAGCAAGTATGCTCCGCAGTTCAATGAGGACAGTCTTCGTTGGTTCTTGAAAGCCAACGGTGTGCAGTATCTACATTTTGGTGATGAGTTTGGTGCACGTCGTTTTGATTGTCTGAATGATGAAGGACAGGTGGATTTTGAGTTGGCAGTGAAGACACCAGCCTTCCTGCGTGGCGTGGAGAGGATGATGAAAGGCATGGACAAGGGCTTCTGCATCGCCTTGATGTGTTCCGAAGCTAATCCATTGGAATGTCACCGTTTCTCTTTGGTGTCGCGTTATTTCCATGACCACGGCCTTGATGTTCAGCATATCCTGAAAGATGCGGAGTTGTCCTCTCATATAGCTCTGGAAAAGGAAATGGTAGAGGAGTACAGGAAGTCGCGTAAATACCACCTTCCAGACGTGGACCTGCTCTTTGGCAGCTATACCGAGGATGACCAGCGTCGCGATGCCTATCGTCTGAAGAACAAAGAGATTGGCTTTAAGCCCGAATCACAAGAAGAGAATGTGTACGCATGATTACTCTCTACACCATAGGTTTCACCAAGAAGAGTGCCGAGCAGTTCTTCGAGCTGTTGAAGAAGAACCATGTCAAGAAACTGGTGGATGTGCGCATCAGCAACAGCAGCCAGCTGGCAGGTTTTTGCCAAGGGCAAGGACTTGGCTTACTTTGTCAAACAGATTTGTGGCATTCCCTACGAGCATATTGAGGACTTTGCGCCAACCAAGGATTTGCTTGACCGTTGGCACAAGCAAGAAGTTACGTGGCCGGAGTACGAGCAGATTTATATGACTATGCTCAAGGAACGTGAAATCCTGCGAAAACATGGCATCAGGGCTTTCAACTGTGTAGCGAAGAAACGCCCGAACAATGTCATCGGCGATTGCTGGCGGAATATATGCAAAAGCATAGTACAGAGGAAGTTCGCATTGTTCACCTGATATAAGAATGTGTTATGGATAAGCTCTTCATCTGTTTAGCCAATTCCTATAAACGTGGTGGTCGGTATATTGCGGGCATTGAGGTCCGTTTCGATGCAACAGGACATTGGGGTATAGTTCGAGACGAAAGAGGAAATCCCCGTTGGTTACGTCCTGTTTCTAAATTACTTTATGGAGAAATTCCCAAAGAAGAGGCATTGGACTTCAACCTTTTGACAATAATCAGAGTAGTGGATGTTGCCCCGTGTCCGATATGCGCACATTCTGAGAACGTCTATTATTCTCGTCTCGAAAGCACTCACTTGCAGGTGAAGCTCTCTCCTGTTGTGTTGGATCGTCTTATTAACCGTTGTCACAATGACATCTTTTACGGCAAGGGAAAAGCCATTCATCCCACAGACTATGCTCATGGAGATTATTCATTGATGTTCATTCAACCTGAGAATGCGACCACTTACGTTGATACAGACAGAGAAACACCTCAGTTCCGTATGGAATTTGATTATCGTGACGTGCATTATGACTTCCCTATCACCGACCCCGTTTTCATAGATTTCCTTCGCGATGACCCTGAACAACTTGGCGACCTTCCTCATGTATTCCTCACGCTGTCTTTAGGTTTAGAGTATGAAGGTTGGCATCAAAAACTAGTGGCGGGAGTATTAGGTTACACAAAACGGGCTATACCAGCTCCTATCCTCTATAGGTCTCCTTCTTTCATGGAGAGGGAGGGAACTAAACAAAAAGAAGAGCCGTCATATATAGAACGTCAGAAGCAATTGTATGCTAATGCTTACGCAAAATGGACGGAGGCAGATGATGCCTTGCTGCTGGAGTTGTATGCGAAAGGAACTCCGATTCAAGATTTGATGAAACAGTTTGGCCGCAATAAAGGTTCTATTCATTCGAGACTTAAGAAATTAGCAGAAGATAGGTTGCTGAGGACTCTACCCTTACCAAATGATCATAATAATACTCCATATTGTGATGAACCGAATGAAGAAGCTGGTATGCAGCTTCATGAGGAGGACCCTTACTCTACACGTAGAGAAGTTAAATCCCGTAGTTGGACGGATTTCTTTCATTTGTTCTCGAAATAGACAACATAGCATGAAGTCTGGAGCTTCGCCACGCGCTACGCTTTATGCCTACGGGTCAATCCACACAGACAATCGTCGGCGCGACCAAGAAAAGCTACCTCGACATCCTGAAACTGTCGAGTGCCATATATGACATAACGTGTGGTCATCTGTCATAGGTTAAAGGATATATAGAAGAGGTTAAAAGGAGCACTCCATTTATAAATCTGATCGCAAAACTATCGGTGTCATTTACTTTATATGTAAAAATCCAAAACGAGCCGACTTGTTGTTGCCTTACCTTTGCGGTCAAAAACGCTCATGTTCAACTTGAATGAAGACAGTAACCATCCGAAGGAAGCCGTGTTGACGGCTTCCTTCGGATGGTTACTGTAAAGACGCGCCTAGGACCCGCTCCTTTTTGCTTGAAGACCCGATTCTTCTGGCATACTCACCCAAGCGTGTTGATTATTCCATCATGACCGAATGATTATTCCATCATGACCGAATAATCATTCGGTCATGATGGAATAAACAACACAGTCGCCTCTCCGGGGACATTATTTCTGGTCGTAGGCGTGTTTTGGGTAATCGACAGTGTAGTGGAGGCCGCGGCTCTCCGTGCGCTCGATGGCCTGGCGGGTGATGAGATATCCCACGTTGACCATGTTGCGGAGTTCGCAGATGTCCTTCGAGGCTTTCACGCGCTTGAAGAGTTCCTCGGTCTCCTCGTAGATGATGTCCAGGCGCGTCCAGGCACGGTGCAGACGCAGGTCGCTGCGGACGATGCCCACGTAGTTGGACATGATCTGCCCCACCTCGCGCATGTCCTGGGCGATGAGCACCTTCTCCTCGTTGGTCATCGTGCCCTCGTCGTTCCACTCGGGCACCTGCTCGTTGAAGGTGTAATCGTCGATATGGGCGATGGCGTGCTCAGCAGCTTTGTCGGCATAGACAACGGCCTCGATCAGTGAGTTGGAGGCGAGGCGGTTGCCGCCATGCAGGCCTGTGCAGGAACA
>JAFSZU010000085.1 GCA_017455585.1 Bacteroidaceae bacterium
GCCGTTCATATAGTCGCGCAGGGTCTGGCGGTCGCCCTGTTCTGCCGCCTTCACCCACTTGCTGCGCACATGGACGGCGGCGAATCGGGGAGCCTGCAGCAGCAGGATGTTGCCCACGGCGGCGTAGCTGCGGCCGGCCATCATGATGCCCTCCTGCACGCGGAAGAAACCGGACATGAGGCGCTTGGTGGCCAAGCGCTGGGGATTAAGCTGCACATAGCGTATCATCGTCTGCAGCTGACCGCGGCGCGAGAGGGGGCGGAGGAAGGGCACCTCGGTGAAGAGGGGCGCCAGGGCGTAATAGGCTTCATCGCCGAGGCGCTCCCGCAGCGGGTTCTCCCGGCTGGAAGCCGGCGCAAACGACGAAAGGGAAGGCGCCGCGCTCAGTGAAAGGGAGGGCGCCGCGCTCAGTGAAAGGGAAGGCGACGCGCTCAGTGAAAGGGAGGGCAGCGCGCTCAGTGAATGGGAGGGCGACGCGCTCAGTGAAAGGGAGGGCAACGCGCTCAGTGAAAGGGAAGGCGCCGCGCTCAGTGAAAGGGAGGGCAGCGCGCTCAGTGAAAGGGAGGGCGCCGCGCTCAGTGAAAGGGAGGGCGCCGCGCTCAGTGAAAGGGAGGGCAGCGCGCTCAGTGAAAGGGAAGGCGACGCGCTTTCGTTGGTTGCCCCGCCTACCAGGCGGGATGCTGCTGCCTGCAGGAAGCTATAGGCCCGCCCCGCCTTCTTCGCCCCCCGCCAGAAGCCTTGCGCCACATAGCGGATGCTCTTCTCCATCGGGCGGCGCACATACCAGATGCTGTGCAGGTGGTCGGGCATGAGGCAGTATTGCAGGATCTGTATCTCTGGGCAAAACAGAGGCAAAGAGCGCTGACATTCCAGCACCGCTCTCCCCAGCTCTGTCGGCTCCACTCGCGCCCGAGCGGAATCATTATCAGGAATGACGAGCCTGCCCAACACCGGCTCGCGCGACGTCACCGTCAGCGTGACATGGTAGATGCCGACACCCTTCCATGAGGTGCCTTCCTCTTGCCATTGCCATTGAGCTTGCTTTGTCATTCCTTCCATATATTTTTATTGCTTTGTCAGTTTCAGCCCCTCGGCAGCAACATACTCGCCCTCGGTGAGCGTGGCCTTGGCCGTGCCGGTGTAGCTGTTGCCGCTGCCGTCGCTGACGGAGAAGCTGAAGGTGCGCGCTGCAGCGGTGGGCAGCAGGGCGACATAGACCGCATCCTGGGCCGTGGAGCAGGTGACGGTGAGGGCACCGGTGCCTGTCGCGCCCGTGGCGTGCACGTCGGCCTGGTCTAAGCTGACACCATCTGCATCTTTCAGGCTCACCGTGGCCGTCGGCGGATAGGTGCCGTTATCGCTGCCACTGCCGCCATAGCTGATGCCGAGCGTCTTCACGGGAATAGCCGCCCCGCCGTCCTTATCGACAAACGAAAACTTGCACACCGTGAGCAGGCTCTTCATCTTCTCCATCGTGGCCGTGGCCGTCGCGCCGGTCACCGCCGTCACGGTTGCCTTGCCAAAGACATAGTGGTAGTTGGTGGCGAGGGTATTGAGCGTGCCGTCCTGCCCCGTGAGGGAGATAGTGTATCTATCGTTGTATTCAAAAGTCGTGGCAGGATAGACCACAGCCAGGTAGTCACCCGCCCTGCACGCCACGTCCCCCGTGAACTGAGAAGCCGCCGCCGTCGATGCCGCCGTCAGCCCTCCGCTATAGGGTGCCTCGTTATTACCATAATCCACTCTGCTCAGGTTGCAGTACGTCAGAGCGTCGCCCGCCGTCCACGAGGCGGTGAGTCCGTCGTCCTCGGTGAGCGAGGCGCGAGTCGGTGCCTGTTGCGCCGCCGCCTCAGTCTGCGTAATGGTAATCCGGCGCACCTTCACGCCGTCGTCATTGGGCACGTCCGTAGCGTCGTCGCCCGAACAGGCCGTCAGCCCGGCCAGCACCATGCCGCCGAGCATTCCCCAAAGGATTTGTCTTCTACTCTTCATATCACAATAATTTATGTATTCTTTTTAACATGTAATTGCCATGTAATTGCTCATATAATTGCTACGCATAGAATTTATGAAAAATTCGTGGTAATTCATGTTTTATCCTAACTATGGCCGTTCTTATTCCTCATCCTGGCTGAACCCGCCACTTGACTTCTGGTACCCTGAAATCTCGCCGCTCACCGTGAGCAGATGATGCCGCTGCTGGAGGGCAACCACCCTCACCGCCGGTCTCTCGTAATGTCTTTTCATCTTTGTCATTGTTTATTGTTTCATTTCTTCACGTGCCACATTCTATCGTTCGTGGCAACTTTGCGTTGCAAAATTACAAATATTTCCCGACAATCCCGCCATTTATCCGTTAGAAGTGACAATAACATCAACGAATGCCGCCTAACGGCATCCCGCTGAACAGCACGTGCATGAGCACTTGCAGCCACTGATGCGGCCGCCCGCGCCTCTGGCTTGTTACCCGTTTAATCATTATTCGGTCATGATGGAATGATTATTCGGTCATGATGGAATGATTGTTCGTTCATGATGGAATATTCAACGCGCTTGGGTGAAAGACATTCGCAGACAAAACAATTCGTGCGTCACGTGTCTGCTATTCGCTTGCACGTGACGCACGATTCAGTTATATACTCTCAGGTTTGCGAGAGAGTCGGGGAGGTCTTATTTTACCAGGGACTTGCGGCCGTTCTTCACGACAATGCCCTTGTAGTTCTTGTTGACACGCTGGCCAACGAGGTTGTAGGTAACGCCGGAAGTGACATTGCTCTTAATGCTGATGACAGCGTCGGGATCTGTGCCGAAGATGTAGGGGTTGGTGCCAGCACCTTCCTTGACGTAGAAGTTCTTTGCGCCTTCGAAGTCAATGAGAGACTCTGTCTCGTCCTCGAGTTTCCAGATGAAGTCGGTCATCTCATAGTCGCAAGCTTCCTTGATTTCAGCCATGTTGAAGGCGATGGAACGCATGCCGTCGGCATCGGAAGGAACAGTGAAGGTCTGCTCGAAGTCCTGCCATTCGGTGTCGAAGTTCACGTCACCGATGGCAGCCCAGTGCATGTATGCGCCCGGTTCGCCGTGGCACTGTGTGGCGGTCTTGGCAGCGACGGAGGACTTGTAGCGGAAGGTGAGGACAGTGGTCTCGCCAGCAGACAGATTGCGGTTGGCATAGAGGAAGAACTGGTTGTCCCAGGGCTGACCTGTGCCAGCTTCGATGCCATTCTCCTTATCTTCGGGTTGTTCGCTGGACGTGAAGTCACGCTCCTGACCATGGACAACAACGAGGGTTTCATTGGGAACGAACTCGATGGGTTTCTTGTCTTCCTCGCCTTCTACCTTGATGAGGTTGATCTGCTTGTTCTCGGTGTCAACATAGATGGTCCACACGCCGGCTGCGGGCAGCTTGATCTTAGCCAGGCTGGATTCGGTGTAGTTGCCCCAGTTGTCCTCGCCGATGTAGTCGCCGGAGGGCTTGAGGGTGGCACCCTTGAAGGCGGCATCGTTACCGCGGATGGTGGAGATCATGATCTCATTGACCCATGTGTCCTCCTTGCCCTTGGTGCCGACGGTGGCCACGTATGCCTGAGCATCCTCGTCATAGACAAATTCGGTAGCGTTGTCGAAGTCATATTCGATACCCGTCTCAGAGTTGGAAGAGGCCACGAAGAGGCCCTCATCGAGCTTCATGTGCTGCCAGGAAAGGTCATCGAGATAGAAGACATTAGGCTCCTGGGGTGCCTCGACCGTTGACTCTGCGCACAGGTTGAAGGCTACAGACCAGCCACCACCTTGTGCCTCGCTGAATGTAAGGATCTTGTCAAATTCCTGCCATTCGGTGTCGAAGTTGATATCACCAATAGCTTCCCAGTGCAAGTAATTGGACGGGTTCTGTCTGTGAATCTGTGTTGCAGCCTTGGCAGGCTTTTCTGCCTTATAGCGGAAGTGTAACTTAATTTGTGTGCCACTCTTCCAGCCTTGAGGAGATTGAATCCAGAACTGGTTAGACCACTGAATAGAATTGTCATCATCGATCTTGTCGATTTGCGTCATGTGGACGGCAAACACATGGTTGCTCTCATTTCCGGGTTCTGCTTCGATGTCAGCCGGGTAAGGACGGGCACGAGGACTGTCCTCTGCAATCACGGTGTTCTGATCATCAAAGTTGCGACCCATTGTCAGAGCCCATGCGCAGATTTCGCCAGTGCGATCACCTCTCCAGTTGGCATTGATACCATCTGTCTCCTCAAGAGACCATGCCGGCCATGCTGCCTCAGCGTCGCCATTTTTGAGATCCTCAATCCATTCAACGGGGCGCTGCTCCTTCTGGTTGTGGGACACGGTGACAGACTTCCACTCGATGGTGGCAGCAACGGTGCCGGGCTTGGCAACGAGGTTGCAGCTGGTGCCGCCGATGTTGTTGTACTCCCATTCAACCTCTTCCCATTCTGTGCCGATGGAAACGGAAGTGGAAACGCTCTGGCCGTCGCCCCAGCCCCAGCCCATGCTGACATCGATGGTGCAAGCCTCGGAGGCCTTGACCATAGCCTTCACGGTGTAGTTGCCATCGAGCTCGGTGGAGATGCCGTCGGCGATGAAATACTGGTGCCATCCGGGTTCGGACAGTGCAATCTTGTAGTACTCCACGCCACCCTGTGTCGTCACGATGACATCGCTGGTTTCCTCGGCATCGTCTGTCACCTGGACATACTTGTAGCCACTACCGAAGTCGGTCATGACACCGTCAAACCACTCGGGTACATAGCCCATCACGTAGAAGGGGAACCCAGTGTAGGAGGAGTAGTCGATCTTGTAATCTTCTACCCACTCGGCTTTTGCTCCCAGAGCGACTGCAAAGAGAGCGATCAGAGTAAAGAATTTCTTCATAATTGATTTGTTTTTAAGACCCTCCCCTGCCCTCCCCTGCAGGGAGGGAGCGGAGTGTTTCTGCCCCGCTTAAAAGGGATAGGAGTCTGGTTAATAAATAATGTGAATTGTGAATGATTTAATGATTATTAGTTAATGATTAAATTGTTAATGTGTTAACGTGTTATTACCTTCCGCTGAGGGCGTCGCAGAATGCCTTGTAGGTGGCTGTGCGCACCCAGTCCTTGGTCTTGCTGTCCTGTGCCCAGAGACCCACGGGATCGCTGGTGGTATCAACGAGGTTACCCTTGCAGATACCGGCCTGCTTCTGTGAGTCAATGGTGTTCATATAGCTCTTGATGACGTGGCCATAGTAGTCGGCCAACTTCTGGCGCTGGGCATCGGTGATGTCTTTTACAGAAACTGCCACACCATTAGCATCCATGTACTTGATGTCGAAGTTGGAGAGGCGGATAAGCTTGCCGGTGGAAGCAAGATTCCGCAGGAGCGTCTCCAGCGAAGCCTCGTTGGCAGCCTGTGTGGTTGCATCCTCGCTGTAGGTGAGGCTCAGCTTGGCATTGATGCCGTCGATCTGTGCGCCCTTCTGGTCCCAGATGCCGATCCAGTGCTTGAGGCTCTCGAACTTTTTCTGCTCGTCCAGGCCGGACTCGCTGATAAAGAACTTCAGCTCTTCGGGCTTGCCGCCGTGAGTCTTGAAAGCTTCGCTGGCTACCTCGGAAACAACAGGAGCATAGTTCTCGCTGCCGAGGATGTCCTGCCAGAAGATTTTCTCGGTGGAGTGCTTGAGGTCATACAAGCCGTTGTCCATTTCCGCCTTCGTGTCGATGGGCTCGTCGATGAGGTCGAAGGACGTGATGCGTCCCTCGTTGATCTTCATCAGACCGTCGCACCAGGCACGGAGCGCATAGTTGATGGTATCTGTCTTCTCCTGGACGGTCTGCTGGCGGTGGTTGTCGGGGAAATAGCCCACCTGCACCTTCTGGATATAAATGACTGCCGAACGGGTATTCTCAATGGTCAGGTAACCGTCTGTGACTCCCTCAGCACTCTGGGCATTCTCCAATACAATCTTGTTCCATTTGCCGGCCTTGAAAGTCCATTTGCCGTCGGCACCGGTGCCATTGATCTTATTGCCAGAGAAGGTGATGGTGTAGGTGGCATCCTTATCGGCCTTGGCCCAGAAGGTGATGGTGTATTTGGCGTTGGGATTCACCTCAAAGCCCTCGACGATGCGGACATTGCACATCGTACCGATTTTGAGCGTGTTCTGGTCATCATACTTGGCAATAGATACAGAAGAACCCTTTTCCACGGTACCGCTGAAGGTCGTCGAGTCATTGTAGTTGACGTTCTTGCCTTCTACATAATCCACCGGAATCTCTATGGGGGCCGTGAGCAAGTCCAGCCAGTCGTCGGCCTGGTTGGCATTGGCCACGATGGGGCTGCCGAAGACTTCACCGCCAATCTCCTGGACATGATCCAGCAGGTCCTTCATGTCGAGGAAGTTCATCACACCCTTGGCACTGACGATGGCCCCGGACATCAGGGTGGTGCCGAAAGCGAGGTTGTCGAAGTTGGTGACAGCGGCCGAATGGGCCAGTTCCTGCTTGTTGAACTCCGATACCTTGAGCTGGGCACCGAGCGTCATGTTGGGATACTTGACGCGGTCAATGTAGGACTTCACCGGAGCCAGATCCTTATAAGGCTCCGTGAAGGCGGGGTCTGGCTCTGCCGTGAAGCCGTCCGTCTCATTATAGTCGGCACAGGCCGTTGCCAGTGCTCCTGCGGCCAGCACCAAGAAGGCGTTTCTAAAATATTTATTCATAACCATAATCTTGTAAGTAAATGAACACAATTATCTTATACAAACCACAGATTACACAGATCACATGGACCGGAATCCTTTCCATCTTAGGGAATCTGTGAAATTCAGATTATAATTACACAGATGAGAAGCAATAGAGAATCTGTTTAATCCGTGAAATCTGTGGTTCATGTTAGGAACTAATATTGAATGGTTACTAATCATTAAACATTACTGTTTTACGTATTTGGGTGAGTAGAACTCCTTCTTGTTGGACTCGCGCGTCTGCACCACAAGGGTGTCGGCGGTCGAGATCTGCACGTCGTTCTCCAGAACCCAGTCCACCTCGACCTTCTTGCCGTTCTGCACCACTTCCTTCTTGCCGATGACCCGGCCTTTGGGGAAGTTTACGTTGTAGGCCAGACGGAGGATGTCACGCTGCACAGGCTCGCCATTGATGCTGCCCCACTGATAGTCCTTGTACTCGGGTTTCTCTGTTCCCTTGACGATGAACTCTCCGGAACCGGAGGAGGTGGCATCGGTATCCTCGGTGGTGATGGTGCACTGGTCGCCGTCGAAGGTGAGGATGAGGTTACAGATCTGTGAGGGTCTGGCATCGCCGGATGCGTCCTTGCCGATATTGATGGAAACGGGGAAGATGGCCTGCGTCATGTTCTTGGTGGTGATGCCGCAGATTTCATCGTTCTGGTTCACGGGGTTCTCCTTATAATGCTCCAGGTCTGAGTTGACCAGTGAGAAGTCCTTGCGCACCACCGTGGTGGTCACGTCGTTCTCCGTCACGTTATCCACACCGCGGCGGATATACTTGCCCTGCCAGGGGTTCATATACTTCACGCAGTAGAGCACATAGTCCTTGGCCAGCACGTCCCAATCCTCGGTATTGGTGCGGGCAGGGGTGAGACCCTCACGCGGTGAGCCTGTGAGAATGCGATCTATGCCTCTTACGCTCTTCATCAGCAGGGGGATGACGTATGTGTTCTGGATGGCAGCCGAATCACTGAAGAAATCATCGGTGAACTGCACCTCCACATAGCCGCGGGCATCGCCATTATAGGGGATGTTGTCGGCCAACAGCCTGTAATAGTTGGACGGCATCGGGCGCACAGGGATGGACGGGTTGCCGCCGTCATCCACAAACCACAGGTTGTCGCAGAGCGAATCGGCCACACCGATTTCCACCACGGCATCACGGCCGCCGTAGGCCCCGCCCATGGTTGACCAGATGCGGCACTTGTGCGCCTGGTCGAGCGAGTTGTCATAGATGTCGTTGCCGAGCACGAGCGTGCGCACCGGGAACTGATAGGCGAAGTAGGCGGTGGTGCCTCCCTCATAGTCTGGGAAATCCTGATCTGCATTATAGCACGACGCTACGGTGAGTGCGAATGCTCCCAAGGCTCCTACATATATATATTTCTTAAGGTTCATCATTGTATTTTACGATTTTACGATTTACGATTTACGATTTGGCACTCACCTCCACCCCTTGTTCTGGACGAGGCTGCTCCACTTGAGCATTTCACTCTTCGGGATAGGACCGTAACACTGGTAGGAGTTGTCATAATTACGGTCCTCGACATCCATGGGTGTATATTTGAGATTATCGGGGTTCGGATCTTTCTGCGGGTCAATCTTCTCAATCTTCATACCCTTGACTGTCTCGTTGAGCGGCAGCATCCAGCGACGGAGGTCCCAGAAGCGCTTGTTCTCGAAGCAGAGTTCCAGACGACGCTCGTTGCGGATGAGGTCGGTCATCTTCGCCTGGTCACCGGCGCATTCTTCCAGATAGGCATCGCCCTCTGGCAGTGGCTGCCCGATTTCGTTGGTGGCGAGTCCTGCCCGTTCACGGATGGCCTTGATCACGTCGTATGCCGTAAAGCCTATTTCTGCTGGGGCGTCCTTGGGTCCCCAGGCATCGTTGGCAGCTTCGGCGTAGGCCAGGAACATCTCGGTATAGCGGATGCGCGGATAGACGTGATTCTGCTCAATGACGGATCCGCTGGCCGACGGGCTGACATCCTCACGGAGGAGTTTCCTCAGATAATAGCCTGTACGGGTGGATGTGCTGATGTTGTTGAGGTTGTCGGATGACTCGTTCTTGTCATTGGGATAGTTGCCCGTGATAATCTGGCTGCGCCTGAAGGTCGTGCCATTATAGAGGACAATGTTTGCCAGGCGCGGGTCTCGGTTCGAGTAGGGGTCCTGGTCATTGTAGCCCGCATTGGCATCTGTGATGGGACGTCCGCTGCGCATGGGGAAGGCATCAACGAGGTTCTGTGAAGGGTTGACACGTCCGCTGCCATAGAGCGACGGGGGGAAGTTGTCTGCCTCCTGTGTTGCGTTCTTATGATAGTCCTCGCGCCAAAGAATCTCGTCGAAGTCCGACAAACTGTTCAGTTTTGTGGAATTGGTGTACCAGCTGATGTTACCAGTCTGGTCAAATCCGTTTAAGCCGTCAATTCGCTTGAGGACATTGGCACACAGCGTGGCGGCCTCGACCGAGGTCACGCCGCTCTGCTCGCGGAAGGCAGGGCTGGCAGCGAGGAGCGCAACCTGTGCCTTGATGGCCTCGGCGACCTTGCCAGACAGGAGGCCTTTTGCCTTGTCACCGAAGACGAGGTTGTAGCCGGAGATATTAGCACCCAAGTCCTTGTACTTGTCCTGAATGGTATCACCAATGGCTTTGTCCTTGTACTCAAAGGGCAGGAGTGCCATGGCACTGTCACAGTCGGCATAGCAGCGCTGCACGCAGTCGGCAAAACGGGCACGCGGCTGGTTGAAGTTGGAGCTGCCGTCTTCGGCAGATGTCAGCAGGGGCACACCATAGAGGATGCCGTCATCGGCATAACCGCCGTGAGCCTGCAGCAGATAATAATAGAAGAGGGCGCGCAGACCCAGAGCCTCGCCTTTGAGACGATCCACGAACATCTGCTGCTTGGAGACGGCACTGGGTGCCCACTTCACGTCCTCCACGATGGAGAGGAAAAGGTTCACATACTGGATGCCATCCTTGCACTTGTCCCACTGAGACATCGGGTTAGCGTCGGCAGCCCAGCTGCCCGTGGCCATATTCAAGTAGTTACTGCTTGTCTGGTTGGTGACAGCATCATCTGTGGCCACGTCCGTCTCGGTGGTGGTGATATAGGGCAGACGGTTGTAGGCGTACATCAGCAGACCGTGGGCATACTGTGACTCCTCGGTCAGGTCCTCCAACTGCCGGTTGTTCTCCTTGGCAGGGTCAAACATATCGTCGCATGAGGCCAGACAAAGAGCCATCAAACAATAAGCAACAATGTGTATTGTACTGAATATCTTTTTCATAATCATTTCCATTTAGTGTCTATTGTTTCACGATGAATGTTTAGAGGGTAACCCTGACGCCGATATTATAGAAACGGGTCTGCGGTGCATAGCCCACGCTGGTCTCCATGAGCTTGCGCTCCTTGGCAATGGTGAGGAGGTCGTTGGCATTCAAATAGAGGGAGAGAGCCTTGACGATCTTACCCTGAAACATCTCCTTCGGGAAATCGTAGGTCAGCTGCACCTTGCGCAGGTTGAAGCGGTCGGTGCTGTAGATCCAGAAGGTGGAGGGTGCAGCGTTGTGGTTGGAACTATTCGTCGTCAGACGGGGATGCGTGGCCGTCTCTGCCGTCTCCGGTGTCCAGCGGCCACGTGCATAGACGGAATACTTGGCTTCGCCGCTCATGTAGTAGTAGCTGTTGCCGCCGCTGGCCTTCATGGCGTAGGCACCGAACTGCCCGTTGCCCAACAGGAAGAGTGTCCAGTTCTTGTACTTGAGCGTGAGGTTCATGCCTATCGTCCAGGGAGCACCGATGTTGCCCAACTTGCCCAGCGCATTGTACTCTGGATTGCCGTCTTTCAGTGCCACGACGTTGCCCGACTTGCCCAGGACAACCATGTCTTGGTTGTTGATGAGGCCATCACCATTCACATCCTCGTATTTCAAGTCACCAGGCTGGATGGTACCACCGAGCTTGGACTGCGGGAGCCCCTCCTTCAAGGTGAGTTTGCCTGTATCGGGATTCCTGTCGAAGTCATCTTCGGTGTAGAATCCCAGACAGTTGTAGCCCCACAGGGCATCAAGGGCCTGACCCTCGGTGTACTTGTTGGGTGCCGCAGGATCCACGGTCTCATCAAACTTCTTCCACTTGGTCGTGAAATAAGTGCCGACGACGCCCAGTGCAGCATAGACCTTGCCCAACTGCTTCTGCGCTGTCACGCTGAAGTCCAGTCCCTTGCGGTTCTGAATGTTGTTGTTGATGGCCGGCATGAACGTGCCGCCACGCACACCGCCCTGCAGGTGCGAGGGGAAGGTAGCCAGGTTCTGAACAATGAAACCGTCCATATCCGTGTTGAAGTAGGTCAAGTCAAAGGAAAGCAGCTTCTTGAAGAGAGAGCCACGCAGACTCACGGAGTATTCCTTGCGATGGATGAAGTCGAGAACCGGGTTGCTACCCTTGGAGGACAGGGTGATGTCGGCGGTGGTGCCTTCGTTCCAGCTGAAGTTGCTGCTGTTCTCGGGCTTGTCCCATGTGGCCTCATAGTTGTAGTAGTAGTTCTCATTTCCATTCTTCATCATATAGACATCAATATCCTCGCAGAGGTTGCTGTAGGAAGCACTGAGCATGAGGTCATCCACGAAAGAGTCTTTCAGGAAATTCTCCCGGGCCAGGTTCCAGCCGATGGTGAATGAGGGCGAGATGGCCTCGCGATGTCCCTTGGCCAGACGGGCGGAATGCACGCCGGCAAAGGCTGCCTCGGCAAAGTAGCGGCCCATGAAGTCATAGCCAGCCAAGAGGCCCAGATTGGCATTGGCATAGCGATGATACTGCCCGCTGGAGGTGGTGGTGAACATGTTGCCGAGCAGCATACCCGTGACATGATGCTTGTCACCGAAGGTGTGGTCATAGTCGAAATGGCCGTTCCAGCTGATGGTCTGGCGGTAGGCGGTGTTGGACATGGTCATGTTGCCGGTGACGATTTCATCGCCCTGCTGCGTGAGTGCTACGATGGCGTCACTAGAGTTATAGTTACTCCACGTGGGGATGAAGACGGCATACTTGTTGTTATAGGACAAGCCGTAGTTGGCAGCATAGTCGATGGCGAACTGCGTCTTAAAGGACAGGCCCTTGACGAAATGGTTCATGTCATAGATGATGCCGGCATCGAACTGGAACTGACGGCTGACATCCCTGGTCTTGCCGCCGAAGTAGCAGTCGGCGATGGCATTGTTCTGGGTAGATTTGGTGCCGCCGGGGAAATATGTCCCGTCAAGGAGGTTGAGGGACTTGCCCAGGATGGCCAGTGCCTTGCTGGCATTGGGGTCAACCATAGAGATGGGAATCAGCGGAGCGGCGTTCTCGGGATAGTTGGGGCGACCATACTTGCCGTTGAAGACACCGTTCTCGTCCTGTCCAGCAGCCTCGCGCCAGAAGTTGCCCTTGTTCTTGTTGGCATTGTAGAACGTGGCACTGGCGTTGGCATAACCCTTGATGTACTCGCTGATGACGAGATCGACATTACCGCGGACGCTGAAGCGGTCGGTGTAGTTCTCCTTGGCCAGACCGAAGTTGAGGAGGTCTTCTGCGCGATAATAATTGATGTTCGTGTAGAAGTGTGCACGCTGGCCGCCGCCCTCGATTTCCAGTGTACCCTCGGACCGGTTATACACCTTGCGGAGATACTCGTCGGAATAGTAGTTGACGTTGGGATAGCGGTAGGGGTTGAGTCCCACGGCGTGATTGTAGATATCCTGTTGGGTGTATCGCGGATCCTTGCCATCGTTGGCACAGGCTTCGTTGTAGAGTGTCATGTACTCTGCCGATCCGAGGTACTCTGGGAACTCCTTGGCCACATGCCAGCCGGTGTTGACGTTGGCCTTGATCTGCAGGCCATCGACCTTGCCGCGCTTGGTGGTGATGAGGATGGCACCCTTGGCCGCCTTGGCGCCATAGAGAATGACAGCCTGTGCACCCTTGAGGAAGGTGACTTGCTCAATCTCGGAGGGTAGCACGTTGTTGGACGGACGCTTCACACCGTCGATGATGACCATCGGGAGGTTGCTATTGTCGTTATTGTCCAGGCGTTCATTGTCCATGCCCCAGAGGTTGTTGCCGTTCCAGCCGCCGACCAGGGCATATAAGTCTTCGAGACTACCCATGGTGTAATCCTTCTTCTGCAACTCTTCCATATCCACGTAGGATACGCCGCCGAGGAGATGGTCGGCATCCTTGTCGCGGAAAGCAACGTGTACTTTCTTGACTGCCAAGATTGAGTCTCCGTCATCAGTGGCTTGGGCACCGGCTGTCAGCGGCGAGGCAGCAAACATGGCAAGGAGAAATATATTTGTTTTCATTCTTTTCATATCATTGTCAATTGTGCATTATGAGTTGTGAATTATGCATTGCCTTACCA
>JAFSZU010000086.1 GCA_017455585.1 Bacteroidaceae bacterium
GCGGACGCGGCTACCTGGGCAGCGACGCCACCACAGACGGTGCCCTGCTCTACTGCGACAAGTCCAGCGGCGCCACCAACTCCCGCTGGCTCATCGAGGAATACACCGCCACCGCCACGCTCGAGAAAGCCATCGCCGAGGCCAAGGCACTGGCCGCCAGCACCGCCGTGGGCACCGCCTACTATGAGGTGCCGCAGTCGGCTATGGATGCCCTGAACGCCGCCATCGCTGCTGCCGAGGCCGCCCTCAGCACCGTCACCACCTTCGAGGAGGGTGCTGCCGAGGCCGAGAACCTCAGAGTCGCCATCGACATCTTCAATGCCAGCTTCAACCCGTTACCACCCTTCGACGAGGGCGTGACCTACACCGTCCAGCACTACGGCGGTGCCCTGCTCACCGCCACCGAGAACGGCAACGCCAGCATCACCGCCCTGGCCGAGGAAGGGGCCACAGAGGCGCAGCTGGTGATGTTTGAGCCAGCGGGGGCTGCTTATTACATCCGCTCCGTGGCCCACGGCACCTACCTGGCCCGCACAGGTGACTACAACACCCATTGGCAGGCCGAGCGCGACGAGGCCGCACAAGTGGAGGTGGTGCAGTTGGACGGCAAGTGGCTGGGACTGCGCTTTGTATCCACGGGAGGACACGCCGGCACAGACGGCACCGCCAGCGGCCAACTCGTCTATAGCGACAAGACCGGAACAGGCAACGCCCTGTCCTACTGGCTGATAGACACCTACGTCACCGTCATCCTGGACCGCGCCGCCTTCAACGCCGCCATGGAGGCCGCCAACGCCCTGTTGGCAGAGATGCAGCCCGGCTACCTCGCGGGGCAGTACTTCGCCGAGGACATCGCCGCCTTCCGCAACATCGTCAGCGCAGCTCGCTCCGCCGCCTCCAAGGCCAGGGACCAGGAGACACTCGATGCCGTGACGGCACAGCTCACCGCCGACACCGAGGCCGCCCGCGCCAAGGTGCATGACCACGACTACATGAACCACAGCGAACTCGCCGCCGCCATCCAGAGCGCCACCACCGCCACAGCTGCCGCCGTGGCCGGAGACTGCAACGGCCAGTATCCCGCCGAGGCCATCGAAGCCTACAAGCAGGCACTGGCCGCCGCCGAGGCCGTGAACAACAAGGCCGATGCCGACCTGACCCAGGCCGAGATCGATGCCGCCACCGCCGCCCTGAAGGAGGCCGCCGCCGCCTTCAACGCCGCCCGCGTGGTCATCAACCTCACAGAGCTGAAAGCCGCCATCACCGCCGCACAGGCCGCGATGGCTGCCGCCCAGGGTGCTCGCGGCGACGGCCCCGGCAAGTTCCCCGAGAGTGCCTTCACCACCCTGCAGGAGGCTGTGGCCCAGGCACAGAACATGGTGAGCCAGAACGCCGTGAACCAATCCGCCATCGATGCCGAGACCGCCGCGCTCAACGCCGCCACCGCCACCTTCAATGCCGCCCGCGTGCCCAATGACTACAGCCAGCTGCAGGCCCTCGTGGATGAAGCCACACAGCTCATTGCCGACGCGCTGGACGGCAAGATACCCTACGAGCAGGAAGACCTGGACGAGCTGAAAGCCTCGTTGGAGAAGAACGCCGCCGCACTGGAGAGCACCGACCAGACCGTCATCGACCGCGCCGTGAAGCTCCTGCGCCGCGACATCGCCCTATTCGTGAACCTCACCACAGGCTTGGCCGAAGTTGAAAGTTCAAAGTTGAAAGTTGATCGTTGGGATGGCGCTGTGTATAACCTTAGCGGACGAAGAATCGCGAACGGGCATTTCAAGAATCTTGTCCCCGGAACATATATTATCAAGGTGCAGGTTGACGACAAGACCGTGACGCGCAAGATACAGAAACGATAACCGGTAGGTCACACAGATTACACAGATTACACAGATTATGAAGGCATAGATAATCTGTGTGATCTGTGTAATCTGTGTGAAATAAATATATTATCCGTGTGAGATGAACGTGTAATCCGTGTGAAGAAGGAAGCAGTTCAGAACTGCCACCACTTCTTCTTGGGCTTCACATAGACGCGGTCCGGGTGCAGCTCCTCATGCATGATGTCCTCGTAGGTCTTGCGCTCCTTGATCATGCGATAAATGGTGCCCCAGTCCGGCAGGCCGCCCACATTGCGGTCATCGATCCAGAGATCCACCTTCAGCTTGCGCGAGAAGTGAATGTTCTTGGTGATGTCCTCCTCCGGGAAGTCCCGGTTCACGGCATAGAACTCCACGCCACGCTGGCGGCACCACTCCACGGCCTCGTCCAGCAACTGGCCTTCACGCACACTCCACAGGATGAGCTTGTGGCGATCCTCGATCAACATTTTCAGGGTCTGGGTGGCAAAGGGCAATTCCTCGCCAATCTCGGGGTAACGATGTCGCACGATGGTGCCGTCAAAATCTACTGCTATAGTCATAATCAAAAAAAATCCAGCTGCAAAGATACGGACTTCCTGCCAGCTGTCCAACTTTCTGCCGTTAACATTTGTGAAAAGTTGCGGGGGTGAGATTTTTGACGTGCGCACGTCTCGTTTTTTCGTCCGCACGCGAAGCCATTCACGTCCGCACGAAAAGCTATTCACGTCCGCACGAAAACCCTTTCACGTGCGCACGTAAAAAAACTCTCGTGCGCACGCGTTACCTTATATAATTATCACCGATCACCACACGACCCATAACATGACATGCACAGTGCAGCAGCATTTCATGATTCATGTGACCTGGTAATTGTTAATTATATTTAAATACACAAGCACTAACCATACTTTTAACACTACGAAAGCGGATGAATGAGAAAATAAGTGTATCTTTGCCCATTATTTAGGCCAAAAACAGGCCAGACAAGGCATATATGCCCACCAAAAAGAACGTGTTTATTATCTTATTTTACTAACAATCTTCTAATTAACTGCTTTATGAAACAAAAGTACCTTTCTCTCATTGCACTCGCCGGTGCAATGTGCATGAGTACAAGTGCATGGGCACAATGGGATGAGCCCACAGCACCTGAACTCGAGATCAAGAACGCTGCTTCTGTGGAAGCTGGGAAGACCTACTACATCATGAACGTGGGTGCCGAACAGTTCATCACAGGTGCCAACAGCTGGTCCACACAGGTCAGTCTCACCAGCGAGGGCGTCATCCCCGAGACCACAGATGTCTCCCCCGCACTGGCTATCTACGTGGCAGACTCCACGGGAACCAGCGCCAATCTGGCAGGCGTGACCGGCGTGTCACTGCGCCTGAATGGAACCTACACAGTCTATGGTGCCAGTGGTGCCCGCACTTTCACCAACACCTATCTCTTCCGTGACAGCGAAGAATCCAGCTTCATGGACCACGGCACACAGGACAAAGGTTATATCTGGAAAATCACCAAGATCGAGGAAACCGGTTACTACCGCATCCAGACCGCCGACGGAGACCCTGCCTATCTCGATGCCGCCACACAATATGCCGGTTGGGACGCTGAACTGGGTGGAATCGACGAAGGCAACACCGCCGTCGTCTTCAACATGACCGAGGAGCAGGAGGGCATCGACTGGATGTTCATCGACGCTGCCACCTTCCTCGTTCAGCTCAATGCCTACGAGGCTCGCGTGGCCCTCTATGACCTGCTCTATGAAGCCTCTGACTATGGAGTAGATACCAGTGCCGCCACAGCAGCCTACAACAACCCCAACGCCACCAAGGAAGAACTGGAATCGGTCATCAACGACCTGAAGTATGCCATCAACGTGGCACAGTTCCAGGAGCAGTTCGAAGGTGCCACCGCCGATGATCCTCTGGAAGTTACCGACATCTGTCTGGTGAACGCCAACTTTAGCGAAGGCAGCATCAACGGTTGGGACTGCACATTCCAGCGGGGTGTGAATGCCACCAACATTGGCTATCAAGGCGCAAGCTACACCAACAACGGCACCACGCTCACAGAGGCAGGCTCTGCTGTTGACGATGACGAGAACGCCTCTTATCTCAGCAATTTCATCGAGGCTTGGAAGGACAACAATGATCCTTGGAAGATTGGCGACGCTGAACTGTCACAGACCGTCTTTGGTCTGCCCACTGGTATGTACAAACTCACTTGTGATGTGATTGCCACTCATCAATGGGGCAAATTCGACAACCCCGTCACGGGCACAAAGCTCTTCATTTCCACCGACACCGGCGTGGAGGTCTATCAGGAAGTGGCCACCAGCAACAACAACCCCGAGCACTTCAGCATCACCTTCACCTGCCCCGAGGGCGTGAGGGCACTGACCTTCGGTCTGAAGACAGAGAACACCACCGCCAACTGGATTGCTGCCGACAACTTCCGCATCTACTACTTCGGCGAGACAGAGATGACACTGGCACAGGTGAACCTGTCTGAAGCCATCAAGGCTGCAGAAGCCTTCGCAGAGACCAACCAAGACATGCCCGTCTATCAAGCTACATTCGAGGCTTTTGAGGCTGCACTCCTGAATGCACAGAGCGTGGCTGCTGCCAGTGGCTCCGACGAGGACTGCGTGGCTGCACAGACTGCCCTTGAGGCCGCCAGGGCAGAATACGCCGCTTCTCTGAAGGCATACGAGAAACTCGGAGTCTTCATCGGTGCCGACGGCAGTGCCTGCAAACTCGACGAGTATCTGGAGATTGCCGGACAGTTAGGTGACATTTATGACACCTTGGAAGCACAAGGAGAAGAACTCAAGAACGGCTACTCTGACGGCACCATCACCACCGAGCGCATGAACGAGATCATGGATGGCTTCCTGCCCGCTCTGCGTGCTGCCATCAAGGACGGTCATGTCACCCCCGGTGCAGATGTCACCATCCTGCTGGATAACGCAGACTTCAGCGAGGGCAGCGGTGCCACAAACATCCCCGGCTGGACCATCAAGAGCGGCAACATCACAGAACTCAGCGCTAGCTACCACAACATCGAAGCCTATCACTATGAGTTTGACTTCTGCCAGACCATCTCTGACATGCCCGCTGGTGTGTATAATATCGGCGTGCAGGGCTTCGTCCGTGTTGACAGCTGGACCGACCACGGCAACTATGTCGGCGACGAGAATAACATGGTGCTCTATGGCGGCTTGACCAACAAGCGCTTCAAGAAGCTGACCGACGAGTACAGCGAGACAGCTCTCCTGGGCAACAATGGCGACGATTCAACCGGCAGCTGGCCGTATGACACACCTCACACTGACATCGTAGATGGTACCACCGTCTATGTGCCCAACTCCATGCAAGGTGCCAAGGCATACTTCGATGCCGAGAACCCGATGACAGAAAAGCCCTTCTACCTCAACGAGGTGCAGATTGTCCACAATGGTGGCGACCTCACCATCGGTGTGAAGTGCGAAAAGGCCAATAACCTCTGGATTCTCTGGGACAACTTCACCATCCAATACGTGGGCGAAGACATTGAAAGCTACATCCAGATGGTACAGGAAGAGTTCGAAGAACTCAAAAAAGTCTATGAAGCAGAAGACGCTTTCGTCACCAAGAAAGCCGAAGATGACTTCAAGGCTGTGGAACTGAAGGTGAACGATGCCAAGAACATCCAGACTGGTGATGAGGCACTGGCTCTCATCAATGAAATTGACGCGGTCATGGAGTACATCAAAGCTGCCTATGTACCGGGCAACAACCTCAAGGAGACCTATTATCTCTACAGCGAGACCATGCTCTCTCTCTACGAGAGCAGCGACACATCCTTCCCCGCACTGCTTGACCAGGTGAGCAGCTCCATCGAGAATCCGGATGAGATTGCAGACAATGACGCCATCAACACACTGATGGCCAGCCTGAAGAAGGGATGGACCAAGTATGTGATGGCCGACAATATCGCCGGTGCCTCCGAGGAGAACCCCGCCGATGTCACTGCTGTCATCTTCAACCCCGACTACACAGACTATGAACTCAACATCGATCAGCCCACTAACTCCGAGGGTTGGACCAACGAGGGCAGCAACGGCTCCACTGTGTACAACGACCAGTATTATGAGGAGATTGAGTTCTACAACACCAACTTCAACCACTATCAGACCATCGAAGGTCTGGAGCCCGGATGGTATCTCATCTCCAACGATGCCTTCTACCGCGCTGGTGATGTCGGTGCCATGACCACAGCCTACAACGACTCCGTGCCCGCCATGAACTCCTACATGTATGCCGTGGTTGCCGGTGACACCGTGGCCACCAAGTATGTCCACAGCATGTTCGACGGCGCACAGGTTGAAGAGACCTTCTCTGACGGCGAAGTCACTGTGAACCTCACGAAGGAAGACGGCCTCAACGGCACCTACTACGTGCCCAACCTCATGGGTTCGGCCTATGCCTTCCTGACACTCGAGGACTACGAGACCGAGAAGAGGTACTACACCAACACCATCGCTGCTGAGGTGAAGGAAGACGGCGTGCTCACCATCGGTGTGCGCAAGACCGAACTCATCACCAACGACTGGACGGTCATCACCAACTGGGGTCTCGCCTATGTGGGCAAACAAGCTCCCGTGGCTGTCAACAGCCTCGAGGCTAAGCAGAGCGTCAAGGCTGCTCAGTTCTTCGGCATCGACGGTCGCCAGCAGAGCCGTCTGCAGCGCGGCATCAACATCGTCCGCATGGCCGATGGCAGCGTGCAGAAGGTTTTGGTGAAGTAAACACCCGCCGAAACAGACAGGGCGGACACCTTCCCCCTGCCAGATAACACCACTTTAAGGTCTGCGCCACCCGCGCAGACCTTTTTCTTTCACATTTATTTGGCAGTTCGCGCAAAAGTCCGTACTTTTGCGGCGTGAAAGCAAGAAACAAGGCAACAAGACCTGCAAAAGAGGCCACGACACCCACAAAGGAGGCCAGCACAGCAGCCAAGGAGACCAGCGCACCCACAAAGAAAGAAGTGGAAACCGACCTCTTCTCCCTCGAATTGGGCAAATTCTGCCTCGACATCGCCAAACTCATCTTTGCCGGTATTATCCTGGCAAATATTATGAGAAGCGACTATGACGCAATAGCTATCATCATCATTGCAATAATCGCATTCGTCCTTTTATCATTTCTTGGTTTTTACAGAATTGCACATTCCAAACATAAATAATATCATTATGGGTCTATACATTATTTTTAGCCTTACTGCCATTGCAGCATTTATAGGACTTGTCGTCTCAATTTACCAAGAAAGGAAGAGGGCACTATAAACTATGGAACTCATCTACTTCTTATCATTTGTGGAAATCATTACTCTCATAAGCATGAGCATCACCATTTATTTACACCATAAAGAACAATCTTCAACGTAAGATTAGTGCTACTATGGAATTTTACATTCTTTTAATCCTCACAGGTCTTGCAGCTTTTACTGGACTTGCGATTTCTATTTATCAAGACCGAAAGAAAGCACTCAGATAATGGAATTCAAATAACAAAACAACAAAATATGAAGAAGTATTCTACACTGCTGGTGGCCGCAGCCGCTGCCATCTGCCTCAGCTCCTGCGTGAGCTCCAAGAAAATCATCTATTTCCAGGGTTCTGAAGAAATGTATAAGCAGGCCCAGGACATCATCCAGACCTACGAGATGCGCCTGAAGACGGCCGACCAGATCCTGGTGAAAATCACCTGTGACAACCCCGAGCTGCTGGAAATCTTCAACTATGACGTCACCGTGGGTTCCGGCAACCGGACGGGAAATGCGAGCTACAGCAATGTCAGCGGCTCGATGGGCAACATCTATGGCTACACCATCGACAACAAGGGCTATGTGACCCTGCCCGCAATCGGCAAAGTGTTTGTCATCAACAAGACCTGCGACGAGGCTGCCGAGGCCATCGAGCAGAGCATCATCGCCAAGAACCTCATCAATGAACCCGACGTGAAGGTGCAGCTGCTCAACGCCCGCGTGGCCGTGCTCGGTGCCGTCAAGAGCCCGCGTGTCGTCAGCCTCACCTCCGAGCGCAACACTATCCTGGATGTCCTCTCGCAGTGCGGCGATGTCAGCGACCAGGCCCTGCGCAAGAAGGTCAGCCTCTACCGCGAGGAAAACGGCAAGCGCGAGCGCTTTGCCCTTGACCTCACACAGACCGACATCTTCAACAGCCCCGCTTTCTATGTCCAGCAGAACGATGTCATCTACGTGGAACCCAACAAGAGCCAGAACGTCAAGAGTTCGGCCTTCAGCACCTTCCTCGGCGTGGGCGGCAGCATCATCAGCGCCATCTCCAGTGTCGTGGCCGTCATCATCGCCCTCTCACGTTAAGAAAGTCTTTTCCAAAACCCATCCACAAGATGGTATCAAAAAAGGTTCGCGCATACGCGCGAACCTTTTATTATATATGTCCCTCGCTCTGTGCCCGGCGGTGCGTCCGCCGGGGAAGGGAGTCTCTCAGAGAAGCGAGACCGCCGGGGAAGGGAGTCTCTCAGAGAAGCGAGTCCGCCGGGATGGCTGTCCAGAGCGCGGATCTGTGTCTGTTACTTCTCCAGACGCTGTGACTTGTCGCCATAGTTCCCGTAGGTGCCGTAGTGACCATAGCGGCCGTAGTAGGTGCCATACTTGCTGTAGGAACTGTACTTGCCGTAGCCGTAATAGAAGCCATACTTGCGCTTGGTCAGGTCAACGCCGTTCAGCACCAGATTGATCTTCGGCAGCTTGCCCTCGGTGTTCAGACGGTTGATGGATTCCACATCTGCCTTGGTGGTTTTCTCTGAGCGAACGATAAAGAAGGTGACATTCGCCAGACGTCCCAGCTCGAAGGTGTCACTCACCAGGCCCACGGGAGGTGTGTCGATGATGATATAGTCATAGAGATTCTTCAGATACTCAATACCCTTATCCAGCAGGTCGCGCGTGATGAGTTCACCCGGGTTGGGAGGAATAATACCTGCGGGCAACACATCCAGGTTGTCATTCTCCACCTTGCGGATAATCTGGTCCTCCAGCAGCTTGAAATCTTCTGTGTCCGAAGCCAGGAAATTGGTGATACCCTTTTTCGTCTGCGGCAGCCCGAAGAGTTGCACCAGACGCGGCTTGCGGATATCCAGACCCATAATGAGTACATGCTTGCCCAGCAGTGCCAGCGACATGGCAAAGTTGGTGGCCACGAACGTCTTGCCCTCACCCGGCATGGAAGAGGTTGTCAGAATGACCTTCTCGCCTGCTGGCAGCACAAAACGCATATTGGTGCGCAGACCGCGGAAACTCTCTTCCATCATGTCATTGGTATTCTCCTTCACCACAATGGCGTGCTCGCCCTTGGCCAGCTCATCGGTGAGCGGGATGTCTGCCAGGATACTGAGTTTGGTCATCTTCTCCAAGTCATTGCGGCCCTCGATGCGGAAGCGTAGCAGGTCACGCACGTAGAACCAAGCCAGAGGAGCAAAGAGACCGAACAAGAGGGCTGCCATGAGAATGAGACTACGTTTGGGACTCACGGGACGAGGGTCAGCCTGCGGCATATCAATCACACGTGCCTTGTTGGCCGTGGATGCCAGAGAGATATAGTTCTCCTCGCGTTTTTGCAGCAGCAACAGATAGAGACCAGCCTTGATTTCCTGCTGGCGACCCATGTTGTTCATGTTACGCTCCTGTGTGGGAGTGCTGCTCACACGGTCGGCAAAGCGGTTATACTGCTGGTCGGCACTGTTCTTCTGAATCTGCAAGTCATTGTAGATACTGTTCAGCTGTTTGCCCACGGCATCCCATCGGGTCTCCAGTTCCTCTGTCACCTGGATGACACGCGGGTTGCTCTCCGTGGCACCGCGCAGCAGACGATTGCGTTGCAGCACAAGGTCATTATACAATTTCACCATCTCGTTGGTGGCCTGGTTGGAGATGCCGATGTTGGCAGGAATCAGCGACATGTAGTTGCCGGGGTTCTGCACATAGTCTATCAGGGACTTCACCAGACTCATCTGTGTCTGTATCTCCACCTGCTGCTTCTGAAACTCGTTGGTCTGTAAGAGAGCCTGCGAGGCATCGGTGGGCAGGTTCACCAGCGAGTTGCCGCGCTTGTAGGCCTCGATGTCGCTCTCCGTGGCATTGAGCTCGCTCTGGATCACGTCAATACGTCCCTTGATGAAATCCTCGGTCTTGTTGGCCACCTCGTTCTTGTCCTCGTTGGCATCCTCATTATAGGAGTCCACCAGTTGGGCGAGATAGTCCAAGGCGCGCTCCACCTGCGTGTCCAGCAGGGAGAGTTCGGCCACACTGGTCATCTTGGACGTGGGATTGGCCTGCAGGTTCCGGGCATAGGCACGGCCCATCAGCACCGGCGGCACAATCGTCACATTGAGCGGACGGTCGGACATCTCGAAGCCCGGATTGCGTGAAAACATGATCTTGCCCACTCGGGTGCTGACGTAACAGGGAAACTCGTTGAGGTCACGACTGATCACCTCTTTCTCATTCATCTTGGCATCAAGGGTAATTTCCACATGGATGCCATTCTCGCCTTTCTTGGTGATTTCAATCTCCACCGGACGCTTCAGCAGATCCAGCCGGCTCTCTTCCAGATCCACGAGGATGGGACTGGTCTTGTAGAGTTCTACCTTGCGCACACGCCCCTGGGTGACATAAACGACATAAATCTTCAGGGCCTTGACGGCACGGGTGGCCACAGCGGTGGACTTGATAATCTCCATCTCATTCTCGAAGCCGTTGGAATTGGAAATCAAGCCCAACTGGTCCAGCGTCAATTCCTGTGAACGGCCCCGGCTTTTGCCGTTATCATCCTTGACGAGAATCTTGGCCGATGCTCGATATACAGGATTCTGATAACGCAGGTACACGTATGCCAGTGCTGCGCAGAAAAGGGTGGAGAAGACCAGCCAATACCAGTTCAGCACCACGATGGACCAAAGTTTGCGAAAATCGATACCAGAGGATTCCTCCTGTTCTTGTTTTTCGATGTCAATGTAATCTGCCATAATATATAATATAATGTATTAAAGTTTGCAAAAGGGGAGGCGGTTCCCGCCATGTGGCATTTGCCGTAAATTCGGTTGCAAAGGTAGATATACTTTTTCAAATACAGACCATTTAGCGCAAATTTTTTACTCATCAAGCCAATAAAAGTGTCATTTTTCTTGGTTATCCTGTGATATTGCGCTATCTTTGCACGCCAAAAGCGAGAAATAGAGGCTATAGAAACTATAGAAGCTATAGAGACTATAGAGACTATAGAAGCCATAGAAGCTATAGAGACTATAGAAAGAAACAGAAAACTGGAAAACAAGCACAATGTCATTTCTCAACAGACTCTTCGGTCGCAAACAGACCGACACCCAAACCAAGATAGGGGGTATGGAAGATTTCATGACACTCATCCGGGTCTATCTTCAAGCCGGCATCGCCGCACAGGTGGGCATCAGCAATCTGGCAGCACTGCCAGACTTGCGCGTCTTCAAGCAGACACTGAAAGTGCCTACCGTCAACAACAAACTGGGCGTGGGCGAGAAAAAACGCTGCGCCAAGATGCTGACCGAAATATACCACGTCAGCGACACTTTCACCAAGGAGATTGATGCCAGCATCAAACACCGTTGCCGCCGCCTCCAGGACGTGCAGCCCTATCTGCTACAGTTCCAAGGCTTCTCTCAGGACCTGATGATGCTCATGGGCAACCTCATGCAGTGGAAGTTCCGTCTGCCCTCATTCCTGCACAAAGCCCTGCGCAACATGACCGAGAAGACGGTGCATGAGGTGCTGACCAAGAACGACTGGAGCGACGACAACGTGCGCCGGACGGCTGCCGCGGTGCGCAAATATCAGCAGCTATTAGGCTTCTCAGAAGCGTGGATGACCGAGTATGTCCACACCACCGTCATGCTGGCAAAGAAAGAAAAGCGTGCAAATATTGACGACGATAAACAAAAATAACGCCGAAAACTTGCACAATCAAGAAACAATGCCTACTTTTGCGCCGAAATTGCTGCAAAAGCGGCACAAACAGGCTACCGCATGACCGCCGAAGAAGAGAAAACCATACGTCTTCTGGAGACCCGGACACGGCAACTCATCCTCAAATTCATGCAACTGAAAGAGGAGAACGAGGAGTTGCTCAATGAACTGGTCAAGAAAGACACGGAACTTCAAGAGGTCAAGAAGCAGGTTCAACTGCTGGAAGCCAACTATTCCAACCTGAAGATGGCCAAGATGCTGGAAATCGGTGACACCGACATCGCCGCTGCGAAACTCAGAATCAGCCGTCTGGTGCGGGACGTAGATAAGTGTATCGCACTGCTCAAGGCCATGGGACCGGAATCATGAGCAGCAGACAACAATAGACGAAGACAATAAATGGAAATCAGCGATACCTTTCAGATAACACTCAAAATGGGTGGACAGAACTTCTCCATGACCATCCGACGGGATGAGGAGCTCTTCTACCGAAACGCCGAAAAGCGGATCAACAACAGATATAGTTACTATGTCAATCACTTTCCCGGCCAATCCGTGAATACCTATCTCCTGATGAGCATGCTCGAAATAGCTGTCACACTGGAGAAACAGGAAGCCAACGGAAACATCCAGCCCATCATGGCGACGCTCAACGGACTCATCAGCGAGGTCAACAGCGCCCTCAAATAAAAGGCTGCGCAACTATCTGAAATAGCCGTCCATCTACGACGCACCAATACTGTAGCGTTCCTACCCTTCCCTCCCACCCGCCCAGGAACGCGAAAAGGTAATGGTGCGTCTTCTTTATATAAAGAAGACGCAC
>JAFSZU010000087.1 GCA_017455585.1 Bacteroidaceae bacterium
ACCTCGGTGCCCATGCCTATGAACAGCATGGCATTGGCTCCGGGAATGTGTGTCAGCTTGAAGAGAGTGCCGAGAATCACGACGGCAGCACCCCAGCTGTAGGCATAGTTCATGAAGGTTTGGCCCGGCACGGAATCCATCCAGTGCTGCAAACGGGCTATGAGGCTGAATTTGGACATATTTTGCACGGGCTGCGCCCGTAGTTTAATGTTTAATGTTTAATGTTTAAGGAGCAAGCCGAAGGTCGTTAAACCTTAAACTTTAAGCCTTAAACTTCGCGCAGAGCGCGAGTCTTATTTCTTCCCCTTATTCTTGATGCCACTGGCATCCTGAACCATGGAACGCACACAGCGGAAGCCGATGTAGGAGCGGGGCTGGTTCTGGTATTCGTAGGTGCGCCAGGCAGAGCGGATCATGCTTTCGGGATCCTTCCATGAGCCGCCGCGCACGCTCTTCTTCTTCAGGCGATAAGGGTCTTCCTTGGCGGCATTGTAGCGCAGTTCCGGATTCATGTCGCTCATGGCATCCACGCCGGCTTCGGTATAGACGGTGCTGGTCCACTCGGCCACGTTGCCGGCCATGTCATAGAGTCCGTTGCTGTTGGCCGAGAAGATGCCGCACTTGGAGGTGATGAGGCTGCCGTCGGCGGTGTAGTTGCCGCGGTCGGGCTTGAAGTTGGCATAGAAGCAACCTTTGTCGCTCTTCACTTCCTTGGCCTCCCAGGGGAAGGGGTTGCCCTCCTTGCCACGGGCTGCGTACTCCCATTCAATCTCGGTGGGCAGGCGATAGGGCTGCACATCGCTGGCTCCGGGTCCCAGACCTTTGAGCAGGAAGTCTGTGCGCCAGCGGCAGAACGCCGTGGCCTGCTCCCAGGTGACACCCACCACGGGATAGTCATCGTAGGCGGGATTGCAGAAGTAGAGACGCAGGTATCGCTCGTTCTCGGCATTCTGGAAATCGTTAATCCAGCAAGTGGTGTCGGGGAAGATATTGATGATATAAGTGTTCAGGAAGTCCCATGGGCCGGACAGCGGCCGTGTGATGGTCTGGCGCACAATCTTGCCCTCGTCATCGATATAGGCGGTGTCCTTGCTGATCATCACGTCGGCAGTGTTCTCTTCATGGTCGGTGTTCAGGTCGCGCTTCTCAAAGGATGACACGCCGATGCCGTTGTCTGTATTGATGTCTGTGCGATGGCGTCGCAGGGCGGCGGCGGCATAGTCATAAATCTCATAGCGGTAGTTCATCTGACGGGCATCCAGCATCTTCTCACCGGTGACAGGGTGGACGGTATAGACACTCTCTATGGCTCGGGCCTCGTCCTCGGTGGGTTTGCGCCAGGGGATGTTCTTGCTCCAGTCCAGACGCGGTGTGATGGGGTTGCCCTCCTTGTCCTCCTCAATCTTGAAGGTCTCGTCGCCGCCGAAGGCGGGGTCTGCCAGTCGTTCACGGATGATGCTGTCACGCACCCAATAGACGAACTGGCGGTACTTGGCATTACTCACCTCGGTCTGGTCCATCCAGAAGCCATCCACACTGATGTCACGGCTGGGGAAGCCTGCCCCCCACAGCGTATCATTCTCTACCAGACCCACTTTCATGGAGCCTTTGGCCACGGCCACCATGCCGAAGGGTGTGGGCTCGCTGAAGGAACTGCCGCGTACACCCGTCACCTCGCCGCCCTGTGCCATTGCGTTGCTGCGTGCACCGGCGCAGGAGGTCAGTGTTACAATGAAAAGCGAAAGAATGAAAAGTGAAAAATAAATGTATCTTTCACCGTTCGACCTTCTACACCTTATTATTATATCTGTTTTCATATTCTGTAATGATTCACTTTTATCACTCTGTAAGGAGATGTGCATCGATTCTCAACTCTCCACATCGGAAATCTCGGAAACTTTTTGAAATACACGGAAATATTTCCGTCCGGTCTGTTTGTCTCTCCCCTTCCGTTACTTTTCCGTTTATTTTCCGTGTTTTCCGTTGTTCAATTATCAACTTTCAACTTTCAACTTTCAACTCTCAACTCTCAACTTTCAACTTACAGTATTCTCACGCTCTGGTGACGGTTCCGCTTCTTCTTGAAGAGGCTCATGTCAGTGACGTAGCCGATGTTTATTTCATGACTGCCCTGCAAAGCTCCCACTCCGGAAGTATAGAACTCGTATGAGTATCCAATCTGTATGCCGTGGAAGTCTCCACCGACGAGGACTGTGGCCGAGATGGTGGGGCTGTAGGCAGCTCCCAGATAGAGGCGGCCTTTGGGGCCGTTGTAGAGCATTCGTGCCGTTACATCTGCGCGCCAGTTGTCGAGGTCTGAGCGCAGGATGGCAGAGGTCTGCATTTTAAATAACGGATTTCTGAGCCGAATATTGTATCCGCCTGTCAAATAAAATGCAGCGGGCACCTCATATTCATTCACGTTGTTGTCTCCCAGCTCCACCATTGGGGAAAAAGCATGAAGAGCCGAGAAACCAGCATACCACTCCTTGGCAGTATAGCGGAGACCGAAACTGAAGTCAAACGCCGTGCCGTCTGTCTTGGAGGTGGGGAATGCCGGGTCATTGCTCTCTCGCAGGTCAAGACCGCTACCGTCAAAGGTCTCGGAGAGCAGTCCCACGCGTGCACCCAGCGAGAAGCGTCCGCCAAACATCTTCTGGTGGAACGCATACTGTGCAAAGAAGTTCTTGTGCTCGAACAGGCCAATGCGGTCGTTGACAAAGCCGCCGCCCACGCCGTGTTTGTTGCTGAGCATCCACAGCGGCAAGTCGGCTGTCAGGATCATCGTGGCGGGCGCGTGCTCATAGCCCATCATCTGCATGGCATAGCCGCCTTGTATGTTCAGCATCTCACTGATGCCAGAGGCCGCAGGATTATAATAAGCCTGTAGAGCCCAGTAATGGCTGAATGCGGCATCATACTGTGCATTCACCACACGCGGCAACGCCCATAATAAACATAGGCTGAAGAAGCGTATCAGTTTCACCCTTTTCTGCAAGTGTTTCTAATTCCGCCGCAAATATAGGCACTTTTCCTGAAACCGCCATCTATTTCTCCAAATATTTTCACTTTCTGGCCATCGCAGCCGCGCTTTATGCTACATAGACACCCGCCCATGAGTGATTTCACAGGCGGGTGTGTCCATGTCGCTGGCAGATCCTGACAATGTGTTTCCTTAATACTTCACCTTAATATATTTGCACCCGTGCGTGGGAACGGTCCAGCGGGTGTCTGTGGTGGCGAGGTCCTTCTGGCGCCACAGGTCGCGCATGGACTGCAGACTCTTGATGCCGAGCTTGCCGAAGTACTTGGCCAGGTCAACGTCCTTGTCCTCGGCACCGACGTTGAAGACACCGATGGCGTGGCTGCCGTCGGCCAGCGGGCGCTCCCAGATCTCGATGTCACCGTCCTTCACGGCGCGGTCGGCCTGCCTGCCCAGGATGTCCTGGTTGATGAGGTTCACCTCGTGGTTGCAGAGCAGACCGATGGTGAAGTCGTCCATCTGTGCGATGTCGCAACCGATGAGCATGTTGGAGGCGAGGAGTGTCCACAGGGTGATGTGGGTGTATTGCTCGTCGGGTGTCAGGCGGCTGTCGCGCAGGTTGCTGCTCCATCCCACCTTGCCCAGGATGAGCATGTCGGGATCGTTCCAGTGGCCGGGGCCGGCATAGGGAGCCAATCCCGCCTGACGCTTGAAGCCGATGTCGAACATGCTGCCCCATGAGTCGTTGATGTCGCCCGTGGTGCGCCAGCTGTTGGCATCCACAAAGAGGCCCCACTCCCACACTTTGGCCATGCCGTACTGACAGAGGCTGTAGAAGATGTCGCGGGGCTGCTCGCGCAGGAACTTCTGCATGAGGAGGTAGGGACGGACATAGCTGGCCACGCCCTTGTCACGCTCCTTGGCGTGCTCACGGCCATAGCCGCACCAGTCATATTTCAGATAGTCGATACCCCAGCTGTTGTAGCTCTCGGCATCCTGCTGCTCGTGGTCGATGGAACCCAGGTAGCCGCCACAGGTGTAGTCGCCCGGTGAGCTGTAGATGCCGAACTTCAGTCCGCGCTCGTGCAGCCAGTCGCCCAGCGCCTTCATGCTGGGGAACTTCTCGTTCACGGCGATGGTGCCGTCCGGGTTGCGCTCGGGAGCTTCCCAGCCGTCGTCGATGTTCATGTAGCAGTAGCCGTAGTCGGCCAGACCTTTGTCAAGCAGTGCCTGTGCGGAGGACATCACCTTCTCCTGCGACACGCTCAGTGCCCAGCAGTTCCATGAGTTCCAACCCATGGGCGGTGTGAGGGCAATCATGCGGTCGCCCACCTTGAGGGTGAACTGCTGGCTGGCCTTGCCCTTGGCGTTCTCGGCCGTGACGGTGAAAGTGTAGTCGCCCTGCTTGGCCACCTTGCCGCTGAGCACGCCGTCGGCCTCGGAGAGTTGCACGCCGGCGGGCAGGTTGGTGGCGGTGAACTTCATGGGCCGCTCACCCGAGACGGGGAAGCGGTAGATGACGGGCGAGCTGGGGCGCACGCCGAAGAGCGGCGCACCGTTGAAGCGCGGTGTGGCGGGGGCGGCGGGCGTGAGGATATACTTCAGCGGCAGACGGCGGGTGATGACCTTGCCCGTCTTGGCCTCCTTGAACGTGGCATTGAGCACACAGACCTTGCTCTTGTCGTAGGGCACAGTGACGATGGCGGGCTTGCCCTGCTTGGGGCTGAGCTTCTTGGATGCCTTGCTCACCTCCTGACCGCTTTCACGGTCAATCACTTTCACATCAAGGGTGCCGCTGACGGCCAAGGGGAAGGCGTTGCGCAGCTCCACGGCGCAGTTGCCCTTGTCGTTGTTGTCGGAGAGGTGCATGGACAGGCCCTCGGCAGCATTCGGCACGCGGATGCTCAGCGGACGGTCAAAGAGTCCGCCGGGCTCGCCGCCATTATAGACGCGGATGGCGACGACGTTGTCTGCATCCCACTTGATGCCGCCCGTCTTCACATCCACGGAATAGCTGCGGACGCTGCTCCAGGCCGAGCCGTATCCGCCCTTGTCGCCGGGCATGCGGCCCGTCTTGCCGATGAGCTTGCCGTTGAGGTAGCACTCGTCGGTGTCGTCGGCCTTGGGCAGGTCAAAGACCACGATTCGGTTCTGGTCCTTGCCTTGCAGCAGGGACTTGGGGATGGTGATGTGCACGCGGTACCAGCCGTAGCCGTTGTTGATGGACAGCCCCTGGTCGTCCCACGTCTTGGTCATGTCCAGCTCGCGCCAGGAGGCATCGTTGGTCTCGGGCTTGGCCCAGTTCATGTCGTCGCCTTTCTGGAAACGGGCTTTGGAAACGTTAATGGGCTGGGCACTCACGTCGAGTGTCATGGCAGCCACGGTCAGCAAAAGGAATAGTTTCTTTTTCATAAGGTTATGAATGGTTAAGGTTCTGAAAATGCGAGGTAATGGAGAAACCTGCAACAGGCATATAATTTGCGTGCGCTCGTGAAGGGCTTTTCGTGCGCTCGTAATGAGCGTTACGTGCGCACGTAAAAGGTCTTACGTGCGCACGTGATTTTACTGTTGGTTGTTGGGCAGACCTTGTTGTATCAAGTTCTCTGCAATCTGCACGGCGTTGAGGGCGGCACCCTTCTTGATCTGGTCGCCGCAGAGCCAGAAGGTGAGACCGTTCTCGTTGGCCAGGTCGCGGCGGATGCGGCCCACGAAGACGTCGTCCTCTCCGGCGGTGAACAGCGGCATGGGGTACTGCTTGTTGGCGGGGTCGTCGATGACAGTCACGCCGGGAGCGGCGGAGAGGGCAGCGCGCGCCTCGTCGGGCGAGATGGGCCGTTCGGTCTCAATCCACACGGCCTCGGAGTGACTTCTTAAAGAAGGTACGCGCACGCACATAGCGGAGCAGGCCGCGTCGGTGTGCATGATCTTGCGCGTCTCGTTGAACATCTTCATCTCCTCCTTGGTGTAGCCGTTGTCGGTGAAGACATCAATCTGCGGGATGACGTTGTAGGCCAGTTGGTAGGCGAACTTGTTGACGGTGGCGGGCTTGCCGTCCAGCACCTCGCGGTACTGCTGTTCCAGCTCGGCCATGGCGGCGGCGCCGGCACCGCTGGCAGCCTGGTAGGAGGCGATGTGGATGCGCTTGATGTGACTCAGCCGCTCCAGCGGTTGCAGACACACCACCATCATGATGGTCGTGCAGTTGGGGTTGGCGATGATGCCGCGCGGACGGACGAGGGCATCCTCGGCATTGCACTCGGGCACCACGAGGGGCACGTCCGGCTCCATGCGGAAGGCCGAGCTGTTGTCGATCATGATGGTGCCGTGCTGGGTGATGGTCTCGGCAAACTCCTTGCTGGTGCCGCCGCCGGCACTGACGAAGGCGATATCCACGCCCTTGAAGTCATCGTTGTGTTGCAGGAGCTGCACTGCATACTCCTGTCCGCGGAAGGTATATTTGCGCCCGGCACTGCGCTGGCTGCCGAAGAGCACCAGCTCGTCAATGGGGAAATGGCGCTCTGTGAGCACGCGAAGAAATTCTTGACCTACGGCGCCGCTGGCGCCCACGATTGCTACTTTCATTTCAGATGTTCTCTTGTTTTAGTTGGTAGATACGGGCGCAAAGGTAAGGAAAATGCAACAAACAGCAGCAAAAAGACAGAAAAACTTTCATCTTTCAACCGTAATCTTTCAACTTTTCACTACCTTTGCGCCCGCAATGAACCCACTTGTCACCAATCCGACGTGGATTTTCCTCGTCATGCTGCTCATTATCCTGCTGGCACCCATCGTGCTGCGCCGTCTGCGTGTGCCCCATATCATCGGCCTCATCCTGGCGGGTTTGCTGGTGGGACCCAACGGGTTGCATGTCCTCGACCGCGATGCCAGCATAGAGCTGTTCGGGCAGGTGGGTATCTACTATATCATGTTCCTGGCAGGGCTGGAGATGGACATGGGCAGCTTCCGCCGCCACGGGCGTCACGGACTGCTGTTCGGGGCACTGACGTTCACCATCCCGCTCATCACCGGCTTCATCGTCGGACGATGGGTACTGGGGCTGCCCACGGCTTCCTCTCTCTTGCTGAGTAGCTTGCTGGCCAGCCACACGCTGGTGACCTTCCCCATCGTGGGGCGCTACGGTCTGGGCAAGCACCCCAGTGTGGTGCATTCCATCATAGCCACGGTGATTGCCTCGTTCTTCGCGCTGCTGTTGCTGGCCATCGTGGTACAGGGCCAACGCGGCGGCGGCCCGCTCTATTGGCTGCGCTTCGGCGTGGGCATTGTGCTGTATATCGTGGCCACCGCCTACGCCTTCCCCAAGATAGGCCGCTGGTTCCTGCGGCGCAACGAGGATGCGGTGACGCAGTTCGTCTTTGTGCTCGCGCTGGTGTTCATCAGCGCCTTCCTCGCCTCGCTGGTGGGATTGGAGGGGCTGCTCGGGGCCTTCCTCGCGGGCCTGGTGCTCAACCGCATCATCCCCCACGGCGGACCGCTCATGGTGCGCCTGGAGTTCGTGGGCAACGCCATCTTTGTGCCCTATTTCCTCATCGGCGTGGGCATGATCATCGATGTGCGGGTGCTCTTCGGCAGCACACACACGCTGTGGCTGGCCGGGGTCATCATCCTGGCGGCCATCCTGAGCAAGTGGTGGGCGGCATGGGTGATGCAGCGGCTCACGGGTGCACCACGTGACGACCGTTTCATGATGTTCGGTCTCACCAACTCCCACGCCGCCGGCGCACTGGCCATCGTCATGATTGGCACGGCACCCCATGTGCAGCTGATGGACAACGAGGTGCTCAACGCCACCGTCCTGCTCATCCTCGTGTCCTGCATCCTCAGCTCACTGGCCACGGGACGCGCCGCACGACGGCTGGCCATGCAGACCACCGAGACCGAGCGCAACCGGGGCAGCTACCACGGCAAATGCCTCACCGCCTATGCCTACCCGCAAACGGTAGATACGCTCACGCAGCTCTCCATCATGATCCGCAACCCCCATATCCCCGACAGCCTCATGGGGCTGGCCGTCTCCATGGATGACGACCCGGACGATGCCCTGCGGGCACGGGGACAGCGCAACCTGGAACGGGCCCGCAAGATAGCTGCTGCCGCCGACGTGCAGATGTCCACCATGAGCCGTGTGAGCAGCAACGTGGCCAGCGCCATCGTGCACACCATGCGCGAAGTGGATGCCGGCGAGGTTATCATGGGCCTGCACGAGACCGACGACGGCAAACTGGCCGGCAAACTCGGCGTCATCGCAGAGAGTGTCCTCAGCACCACACACCGCGAGGTGCTGCTGGTGCGCATACAGATGACACCCGGAACGGTGCGGCGCATCGTCGTGGCCGTGCCGCCGCAGACCGAGTATGAGGTGGGCTTCTACAAGTGGCTGGAGCACCTCTGCCGCATCGGAGAGCAGACCAGCCAGCCCATGCGCTTCCACACCTGCGGCAACACGGGATTCTTCATCAGGGAATATCTGAGCGACCAGCACCCGGCGGTGCGCATGGAGGTGCATGTGGAGAAAGGCTTCAACGCCATGATGCAGTCACTGGCCGCGCAGGTCAATGCAGACCATCTGCTCGTCATTGTCACCTCAAGACAGGGATTCATCTCATACGCCAACTCCTTCAGTAACCTCCCGTCACTCATCGCACGCCACTTCGGCCACACCAACGTCATCCTCCTCTACCCCGACCAATACGGCGACCCGCAGGAGACACACTCCATCTTCGCCCCCAACGGCCAGAGCATCACACAGCGCCACCTCCTCTTTGAGCAGTGGTTAGAGAAACTTAGGAACTAATGAGCAGACCCTCTCATCTCAATGAACCACAGATTTCTTGAAGTGTCAAGCGTCTCTTCGAGCCGAGCGCACAGATTAAACAGATGCCTTCCGGCTTCTCGCTCTGCGCTTGCGATGCTTCACACTTGAAGAATCCGTGTAATTGTAATTTCAAATTCACAGATTAACAGAGACAGAAGAGATAAATCCGTGTAATCTGCGTAATCTGTGGTTTAAAAAAATATGATTCATCTTCACCATATCACCAAGTCGTTCGGCACCTTGCAGGTGCTCAAAGGCATCGACCTCGACATCCGACAGGGCGAGGTCGTCTCCATCGTGGGACCCAGCGGAGCCGGCAAGACCACCCTCCTGCAAATCATGGGCACCCTCGATGTCCCGGACGACGGACAGGTCATCATCCGTGACACCGATGTCACCCGCCTCGGCCAGAAAGCATTGGCACAGTTCCGCAACCGCCAGATCGGCTTCGTCTTCCAGTTCCACCAGCTCCTGCCCGAGTTCACGGCTCTGGAGAACGTGATGATTCCCGCCCTCATCGGCGGCACATCACGTCGTCAGGCACGCCAGCGCGCCGCAGAACTCCTGGACCTCATGGGCCTCAGCGACCGTGCCTCCCACAAGCCCGCACAGCTCTCCGGCGGCGAGAAGCAGCGCGTGGCCGTCGCCCGAGCCCTCGTCAACAACCCCGCCGTAGTTCTCGCCGACGAGCCCAGCGGCAGCCTCGATACCGCCAACAAGGCCGACCTCCACCGCCTCTTCTTCGACCTCCGCGACCGCCTCGGACAGACCTTCGTCATCGTCACCCATGACGAGGAACTCGCCCGCTCCACAGACCGCACTATCCACCTCCGAGACGGCCTCGTGCTTCCCTCCCCCGAGAGCACCCCTCCCTCCTCCGAGAGCACCTCCCCCTCCTCCGAGAGCACCTCTCCCTCCTCCGAGAGCACCTCCCCCTCCTCCGAGAGCACCTCTCCCTCTCCAGAGAGCATCCCTCCCTCCTCCGAGAGCGCCTCTCCCTCTCCAGAGAGCACCTCCCCCTCCTCCGAGAGCACCTCTTCCTCTCCAGAGTTGGTGCCCGTCGGTTTTCCCGACGGGTCCCCCCTTCCCGATCTCGCCCCCTCCCGCCCCGCAGCTCCCTTCTCCCCCTCTTCCACCCCTGAAACCCTTCTCGCATGAACCTGTCAACCACTCCAGTTAACAAAGGTGACCACCCCCTCCCTCTGAGGGAGGGTGAGGGGAGGATTCGCCTCCAGCTCGGCCGTGTCAACCGCCTCACCGTCGCCCGCCGCGCTGACCACGGCCTCTATCTCAGCGGCGGCCCTGAAGACATCCTCCTGCCCAACCGCTACATACCCGAGGGCACAGACATCGGCGATGAGCTGGATGTCTTCATCTACCTCGACCAGGAAGAGCGCCTCATCGCCACCACAGAGACACCCCTCGCTCAGGTCGGCGACTTCGCGTGGCTTCGCGTGGCCTGGGTCAACCAGTACGGGGCCTTCCTCGACTGGGGGCTGATGAAAGACCTCTTCGTGCCCTTCCGCGAGCAGAAGATGAAGATGCAGAAAGACCGCAGCTACCTCGTACACGTCCACCTCGACCCCGAGACCTACCGCATCATGGCCTCCGCCAAGGTGGAGCGTTACCTCTCCACCGAGTACCCGCCCTACCACGGCGGCGATGAGGTCAGCATCCTCATCTGGCAGAAGACAGACATCGGCTTCAAGGCCATCGTGGATAACCGCTTTGCGGGTCTCCTCTTTGATGCCGAGATATTCCGCCCCCTCCACAGCGGCGACCGCCTCACCGCCTACGTCAAGCAGGTGCGCCCCGACGGCAAGATCGACCTCTCGCTGCAACGCAAGGGACAGAAAGCCGTCCATGACTTCAGCGACACACTGTTGCAGCACCTGCAGCTCAACGGAGGCCACTCACACCTAGGTGACCACAGCCCTGCCGAAGAGATCTATGCCCTCTTCGGCGTCAGCAAGAAAGTCTTCAAGAAAGCCATCGGCGACCTCTACCGCCGCCGCCTCATCACCCTGCAACCCGACGGCATTGCACTGGTGGCGGCACCGTGAATGAGGCATCTGCACGGTTAAGGCGCCGCGCAAGGTGATTTCAAAGGAGTGAGATAGCGAAGATGAGGAGGGCATAGCGGGTGGCCTTGCCGATGGAGATGGTCAAGAGAGAGAGCCACGGATTGGCACGTGTGAAGCCCAGCGTCACCGCTATCACGCTGCCCAGAATGGGAAGGAAACACAGGATGCCCGTCCAGGCTCCGTAACGGTGCATCCACAGTGCTGTTCGCTCCACCTTCTCACGAGGCACATGCAGATAGGTCTCAATCCATTCTATGCGCCCCAGCGTACCCACGCCGTAGTTGAACATGGAGCCCGCCACATTGCCCACGGTGGCGAAGCAGAACAGTCGCACAGGTTCCAGCCCAGACAAATGTAACGCCGTCAACAATGCTTCGCTGCTGAAAGGGAACACACTTCCGGCAATAAATGCTGCCACAAGCATTCCCCAATAGCCCCAAGATTCCAATAAAGAAAGAAAAGATGCCATAACGGCCGCAAAGGTAGTGAAAGTTATTCATTTTCTTCAAGAAATGTTTGGATTATTCGGGATTTGTATCTACTTTTGTGGCCATAAAACCGTTATTGAGTCATTTTTTTACCCCCTTATATCCCAGAATGAATCGCTTTTCTATCTCCTGCCTTTCACATTTCCTCTGCGTGTCTTTCATTGCTTTTGTGCTCCTCTCCTGTACCGAGGAGATTGATACCAGCAACCGCTATACCTTTGAAGAGGAAACCGTTGCCAGCTATCTGGAGAAGCAACCTCAGTTGAGCCAGTATGTGGACTTGTTGAAGCAAACCCCCATCAGCTCACGTTCCACATCCTCTGTCTGGCAGTTGATGGCTGCACGCGGACATTTCACTTGCTTTGCTCCTACGAATGATGCCATCCAGCTCTATTTAGACACGTTGCAGCGAAAGGGCATCATCAGCACTGCTTCTTGGGACGGATTCCCCAGTGAACGTTCGCGGGACAGTATTCGCGATGTGATTGTCTATAACAGTATTATTGACGGAGGCAACACAACCGTCTATTCCACCTCTGAGTTTCCTGCAACGGATCGCAGCGAGTTTGTGGTGGCCAATATGAATGAGCGCAAGCTGTATGTGACGCGTTCCACAATCAACCCAGACAGCATCTTCATCAACGGCGAGGCACCCTTGGACATGAAGCAGCGTGACATTGAAGCCATCAACGGTTATGTGCATCACGTGCACGCTGTCATCGCGCCCAGCAACGACACGATGCGTGATATCCTGGAGGAGTGTGAGCAGAAAGGACAGACGCAGTTCACCGTCATGGCACGCCTCATCCTGGCCTGCGGACTGGGTGACACCCTCAGCCGCACCCGCGATGAATACTGGGAGACGCTCTATCTGACCGATGCCATCGAGGCTCCGCAGTCTCCCCGTGCAAGCCGTCTGCCGGAACACCGCAAATATGGTTTCACCGTCTTTGCCGAACCAGACCGCCTCTGGGAGGAGTGGACGGGTAAGCCTGTGGCCGAGATCACGCCCGCCGTGGTGCAAGACTACCTGGCCACGCTCGGTATCTATCCCGACGCCACCACGGGCACCGACTATGAATCGGAGGACAATCTGTTGAACCTTTTTGTCACCTATCATGTTCTGCCCTTCAAGATGGCACATGACAGGTTGGTGGTGCACTGGAACGAACTGGGATGGAACGTGGAGGCGAAATCCCAGGCCTACACCATTCCTGTCTATGAATATTTCACGACGATGGGCCGCCGCCGACTGTTGAAGACCTTTGAGAGTTTTGAGTCAAAAGGCATCTATCTCAATCGCTTCCCCATACTGCGCAACGGACGCGGTGCCTTCAGCCCGGAACAGCGAAACATCAATGACAACCGCGAGAGCGGGCAGTTCCGCACCCTCAGCGGAAAGGCACTGGTGCAGAATGAGAACGAAGGCATCCCCGTGCCCAGCATCAGCGAAGGAGATGAGGCCACCATCAGCGCCGTCAACGGATACATACACCCCATTCATCAGTTGCTTGCCTACACAGAGAACATTACTAACCAGTTGCAGAGAGACCGAATCCGTATTGACTTCTGCGCCATGTTCCCCGAGTTCACCAACAACGACCAGCGTGACCTGCGCGACTACACCGAGAGCTTCTACTGGGGCTATCCTAACAACTACTCCTACTTTGACGACATCGACATCAAAGAGGGGTGTCGCTTCTATTTCCTCACGGGCTACGGATATAGCTGGCGCAACTATCAGGGCACCGAGCTGAACATTACGGGTCGTTATGAATTCACCATGAAGCTGCCGCCCGTGCCCAAGGCCGGTCATTACGAAATCCGTTACGGCGTGCAGGTGGTGTCCAACCGTGGTATGTGCCAAATCTATTTCGGTGAGGATCCGAACAACCTGCCCGCCATGGATATCCCGTTGGATATGCGCATGGCCGGCAAGAACCTCTATCTCAAGAGCGGAACCATCAGCGGTGCCTCCACGGTCGGATGGCAGGAAGACACCGATGACCCCGAAGCCAACGACGTGGTAGATAAACAGATGCGCGCTAACGGTTTCATGAAATCACCCAACTGCTTCACCCAAGGGCACGGCTCCAGCACCTCATGCAGAACCGACGAGCAGGTGCTGCGACGCATCATCGTCAGCCAGTATATGTACCCGGAAAAAACCTACTACCTCAAGTTCAAGAACGTGCTTGAGGCAGAGACGGCAGAGTGTTTCATGGACTATCTGGAGTGGTGCTCCAAGGAAGTCTATGACAACCCCGTCGAGGGCGAAGATATCTGGTAAGGAGGGTTGAGAGTTGAGTGTTCTTGAAGGGTCAAGCGTCGCAGAGCGCCGAGCGGAGTGTTTAGAGCACACTGGCCAGACGCGAGAAGAACCAGATGTCCTCGGGATTGGTTATCTTGAGGTTCACGCGCTCGCCACGGGATTTGTAGAGTGGCCAGTGCTGGAGTTCGGCCATGAGGGTATAGAGAGACTGTGAGGCGGTGATTCCCCGCTGGTCGGCCTCATGGAAGGTGGCAATCAAATCTTCTAAGTAAAAGGTGTGAGGTGTCTGTGCGCCCCACAGCTGTTCGCGTGGGATCATGCCTGTTGCCTTTTCGGAATCACCGGCCATGTAGGCTTCCTCGGTCTGCATGGCAGCAATGGCGTTGCCATGAAGCCGGCAGATGCGAATGCTGTCTGAGATAATGTCTGCAGACACCAGCGGCCGCACGCCGTCATGAACAAGGACGATGTTTGAGGCAGGCAGATTAAGCGTTTCCGCAGCGTCGTGGGCATCTGTGCCGTAAATCGCCGAGAGCCCTTTGATGCCGGACCGGATGGAATCAAAACTGGTGCTGCCCGCAGGGAAGGTGCCCGCGAACTTGCTGAAGCTGAGTTCGGAGGCAAACCGGTGGATGTACTCGCGCCAACGGTCTTGACACACCACATAGACGGCATCAATGAGCGGATGGCGGTCAAAGGCGCGCAGGGTATAGGCCAGGATGGGGATGCCTTCAATCTGGACATACTGCTTGGGCACGTTCTGTTTGGCGCGTGTTCCCTCGCCACCGGCGAGCAAGAGGGCAATATTTAATGGACGGTTTGGCAATGTTTATGGGACTTATGAGACTTATGGTTATCTTTCACCTTTCAACTTTCTCCGTGATGTCTTGGCAAAGTCGTTCATGACGTCGGCGCATCCAGAGGAACAGGGCTTGCAGGACTGTGCCCTCGAAAACGAAATAAAGCCATGGGATATTCATGAGGGCCGAGAGATAGAGGACGGCGATGCGCAGGTCGAAGGTGAGCATGCGGGTGGCTGGCATCAGAGGGCGGCTGCCGTGGCAGAACGCCATACGAACACCCATGGGGATGTCATCGTCATAACGTTCTTCCAGCAGGTTCAGCATCTGCTGGCAATGGGGTGTCATGTTCTCCTGGCGGCGGGTGTAGCGGATATAGAAGAAGAGGTAGAGCTTGTGGAACCAGTCACGGCTGTGCCACTGCATGACATCATATCGCTTTTGCAAGTCGCGGCTGCGGTCCAGCTCGCTACAATCAGGCCCCAATAGGAAATAGAGGTGCTGGTTGCGGTAATAATCAGACAAATTGGCTTGACGCACATGGCAGTAGTATCCGGCGTATGCACCCAGCAACCATCCCCAGATGCCCAGGGTGGGGGTGAGGCGGATGGCCAATGCCACATAGATACACTGGAACCACACGTCGCCGGCAAAGCCGTCGAGGACGCGGCCCACGAGGGTCTTCTGTCCTGTCATGCGGGCCAACTGGCCGTCGGCACAGTCCATCCAGTTGGCCACCACGAGGAGGCAGATGGCAATGACGTTGCTCTGCAGGTCGCTATGTGCAAAGAAGTAGGCTGAGGCCGCTCCGATGAAGATGCTGGCCACGGTGACGGCGATGGGGTGGATATGCAGTGCCCGGAACAGCAGTGCCCACAGATAGCCGGGGGTACGAGTGAAGTACAGTTCGAAGAGGCCTTCGGTCTCATCGGACTTCATCGTAGAGCGCACGCGGCTCATCAGAGATTTAGAACTTCCGGAACGCATAGAGCGTGTCTGCTTTTTGGAGGGTAAGATGGTCTGTATTGAGTTGCAGCACACGATAGCGGGTGTGCAAGGTACGGATGCCCCAGTCTGCCATGGCACCTGAAGTCATCTCCTCGGCCGTGACACGTCTGTCGTCTGACCCTGTGGCGGTATGCGTTGAGGCATGACAGAGGTCAAGGAAGCAGAGAGAGTCGCCTTGATGAATGAAATGGGAATAGTAATGATAATCCTCTGCTCCCGGTTTCAGAGGAACCCGCCATTCGGCCAATTGTCCATAGATGCACACATAGGCACGCCGCTCCTTCACCTCTAAAGTCCTCCCTGGAGTCTGAATGGTCATGAGCTGCCACATGCCGTCAAGGTCGCCGTTGACGGGTGTCTTGTCGCAACTGCTGAGTGTCAACAGGAAACCCAGCAGGAAAAGACAGGTGATATAATTGTACTTATTCATGTCTCTCAACACGTTAACATTTCAACTTTCAACTCTCAACTTTCAACTTTCAACTCTCAACTTTCAATTTTCAACTTTCAACTTTCAACTTTCAACTCTCAACTTTCAACTCTCAACAACGGACAACACGGAAATCATCTGAAATACACGGAAACATTTCCGATTCTTCCGTTTCTTTTCCGTTAAGTAACTACTCAATATTAGTTTCTAACAAGAACCACAGATTTCACAGATTAAACAGATTCTTTACTGCTTCTAATAATCTGTGTAATTGTTATCGAAATTGCACAGATTTTCTATTTTGGGAACGTTATAATCCGTGTAATCTGTGTAATCTGTGGTTTGTATAAGATAATAGTGTTCACCTACTTATTCCCGTTGTTTCAACTTTCAACTCTCACCACACTCCGAGGCTCTTGGAGATCGTGACCTGTGCACCCGCGCTGTTGCCAAGCACGTGACCGTGGTCCAGGCCCAGGGCCAGTGCCGCCTTCCAGCCGTTTGCCCAGTGGGGAGCGTAGGACACTTCGCCCATGGCATAGGTCTGGTGCTGCATCTCCACAAAGGGGTTGTCGTAAGTCCCCCAGTTGCTGGTCAGGGAGAGGCGGGCTCGCCAGTGCCACTCTGCCGACGGGTCTCCAGACAGCCCCACATGCCAGGCGCGGACACGGTTGTTATAGAATCGCAGACGGTGGTCATAACCCAGGGCATCATTATAGAGCACGGACGTGATCAGGGGGTTGCCCATGCTCATGCCATAGTTCTGCCAGCCTGGATAATTCAGATGGTTATAGTAATTGTCCCGTCCCGCAATGTGGTCGGGAAGGGTGGCCGTGGGGTCGTGAAAGACCGCCGCTGTCTGGTCCTTGGAGGTCATATACTCGGCCACGACAGCAGACACCCAGGGATTGCGCGGCAGGTTGACCTCGACCCCGAGAAGCATATCGCGGATCCCGTATTGCACTGTCAGGTTGGAATGGTCCTCGAAGAAACGTTCCCAGTAGGCGCGCGCCTGCCACTCCTCACCGTGATATTTCAGCTGCATCACCCAACTGCCGAGATGATTGCCGGCCACGTTGGGGAAGTCGCCGTCGGTGTCGTCACTCCCGCTGACCAGCAACACATCCCAGAAAGCGCGCAACCCCGAATCATAATGAAAGGTGTGCTGGTCCACGCGCCTGGTTACCACGTTGTAGCTGCTGCCGCCGAACTGGGCTGCCATGTTCAGGCCTATCTCGCAGGTGAAGGGCACCACCTCCGGTCGGCCGAACTGCCAATGGAGCGCCTTTTCATGGTAGAGCAGTCCCCGGCTATAGCGGTCTGTGGGGATCGACCATTGCTGCTGCCAGTGGCCGTCGGTGTAGAAACCATAGGCTCCATACAGCCGCCATTGCCACCAGCCATTGGTTCCGGGAACGGCAAACCAGTCGATGTCCAGGCGAGCCTTGGGGACGGGGCGGGCGTTGATGCCGAAGGTCATGGCTCCCTGGCTCAGCTCTGTGTTCATCATCTCCAGAGGCTCCTCTTTCTGTCCCAGCAGCAGACGCAAGTTCCGCCACCGACCCTCCACGTATGCCTGCTGGACAATGCCCGTCCGCTCATGACCGAATGCCACGGCCACATCCACACCATAGCCCAGCTGCCACGGCCGTCCTGCGTCTTCACGGGTGTCTCGCTGAAGACGCGCACGCTCATAATTGGACGAGGAGCGGACGCTGGACAGGCCATGGCGGTTGGCGGTGAGCCACAGCGGGGCATAGTCGCCCGTTGACACCGTGGTGGAGGTCTCGAGCGTCAGCGTCGCTCCCGTGATGTGCTGTCTCAGGTCCTGGCCCCCCGCTGATATGACAGAGGTCAGAAAGACGGCGAAAGATATGAAAAAGGCGCTGCGGGGACTCGTTTGCATGTGACGGTTTCTTGATAGGGACTGCAAAGTACGGGATAAAATCTGACATGAGCAAACTTTTCGCCCACTTTCTTCCAACAACGGACAAGACAGGCCGCTCAACCGATGCACAGACACTGCTGAAAATGACATCGGGGGGGGAATCACTTTCACCGGCGGGCGCGAGGACTTTTACGTGCGGTCGTGATGACTTTTACGTGCGGTCGTGATGACCTTTACGTGCGGTC
>JAFSZU010000088.1 GCA_017455585.1 Bacteroidaceae bacterium
CTTTTTACGTGCGGACGTGATGACTTTTACGTGTGGACGTGAAGTCAATCACGTGCGGACGTGATGACCGTTTCGTCCGCACGTGATTTTTCAGGCTTCTATTTCCGACAGTTCCAGCCAGCGCATCTCCTTGGTTTCCAGCTCCTCTGTGAGCTGTGGCAGCCGCTTGCTCTTGCTGGTGAGGTCGGCCACAGAGAGAGTGCCACTGCACAAGGCAGTCTCCAAGGCCGCCTTTTCTGTTTCCAGGGCAGCAATGTCGGCTTCGAGGGCTTCCAGCTCGCGGCGTTCCTTGAAGGTGAGGCGGCGACGGGAAGACCCACCCCCTGTCCCCTCCCGTGAGGAAGGGGCGGCCTCCGGCTGGCGGGTATTCTTCACACCATTTGCTCTCTGCGCGCCAGCCCTCTCCCCTCCCTCACGGGAGGGGCTGGGGGTGGGTCTTTGTTTCTCCCTCTCCCGGAACTGACTATAGTTGCCCGGGAAATCCTTGATGTCGCCATTGCCGCGGAACACCAGCAGGTGATCTACGACCTTGTCCATGAAGTAGCGGTCATGGCTCACCACGATCACACACCCCTTGAAGTTGCGCAAGTAGTCCTCCAGGATGTTCAGTGTCTCGATGTCGAGGTCATTGGTGGGCTCGTCCAGAATCAGGAAGTTGGGGTTGCGCATGAGCACGGTGCAGAGATAGAGGCGCCGCCGCTCGCCGCCGGAGAGCTTGTAGATGTAGTTCTGCTGCTGCAAGGGCGAGAACAGGAAATGCTGCAGGAACTGCATGGCCGTCAAGTGTCTGCCGCCGCCCAGGTCCACATACTCGGCCACGCGGCGCACGGCATCGATGACCTTCATCTCCTGGTCAAACTGCATCCCTTCCTGCGAGTAGTAGCCGAAGCGCACCGTCTCGCCGATGACGAAGCGGCCGCTGTCTGGCTTCACCAGGCCCAGGAGCATCTTGACGAATGTGCTCTTGCCCGTGCCGTTGGCACCCACGATGCCCATCTTCTCATAGCGCGAGAAGTTGTAGTAGAAGTCCTTGAGGATCACCTTCTCGGTGGAGTCGGGATTGTCCGGGTCGGCCGGGAACGTCTTGGACACATACTCAGCCTCGAAGATCTTGGAGCCGATATAGGCGCTGTTCATCTGCAAGGTCACCGTCTTCTCTTCTGTGCGCTGTTTGGCCTTGGCCTCCAGCTCGTAGAAAGCATCCTCGCGGGAGCGTGCCTTGTGCCCCCGGGCCTGTGGCATACGGCGCATCCACTCCAGTTCATACCTATATAGATTATTCGCGCGCGCGACCTCGGCGTTGGTGGCATCCACCCGCTCCTGCCGTTTCTCCAGATAGTAGGCGTAGTTGCCGCGATAGGTGTAGAGCGTCTGGTTGTCCAGTTCCAGGATCTGCGAGCACACGCGGTCGAGGAAATAGCGGTCATGGGTCACCATGAGCAGCGTCAGGCAGGAGCGTGACAGGTAGTTCTCCAGCCACTCGATCATCGTCAGGTCCAGGTGGTTGGTGGGTTCGTCCAGGATCAGCAGGTCAGGCTCCTGGCACAGGACGTTGGCCATGGCCACCCGCTTGAGCTGGCCGCCCGAGAGTTCACCGATGCACTGCCCGTGGTCGCGGATGTCCAGCCGCGTCAGATACTCCTGGATGCGGCGCGGCTCCTCGCGGCACTGCCACAGGCACGCCTCCATGACGCTCATCTGCTCGGGGTAATGCGGTGTCTGCTCCAGATAGCCCACGCGCAGGTCGCGGCGGAACGTGACCGTGCCCGCCTCGGGCTGCTCGCGCCCGGCGAGGATATTCAGGAGCGTGGTCTTGCCGGTGCCGTTGCGGGCGATGAGTCCCACATGCTGCCCCTCGGCAATGCCGAAGCTGATGTCATGAAACAATTCTTTGTCGCCGACGGAGAAACTCAACCCGTCAACCTGGAAGTAAGGATTTACGGCTGCCATTCGCGTGAATTTGGGGGCAAATATAAAGAATTTGGTTGAAATATTTGCAGGATTCGACAGAAAACACTACTTTTGTAGCGAATTTATAAAGGCTTGGCTCCGTCAACGAGCAAAACCGTTTGTATTTCCACCCCTTTTTTCTTTCTATGCACACAAAAGCAGAACTTGAAAGCCTGACTATTGAACAGCTTCAAGCCATCGCAGCAGGCTTCAACATTCCCTTCAAGAACAAAACCGACAAGCTCGACCTCGTCTATAGCATCATTGATGCAGAGAGCGAGCAGGCCAAAGGCATCCCGGCTCCAGCCGACAAGCCCAAGAAGCGCGGGCGCAAGTCCAAAGCCGAGAAAGCCGCCGAGGCTGCCGCCGAGACGGCAAAAGCCTCCGCCGAGGCTGCCGCAGCCACCCCGGCACCCGTTGCCACGGAGCAGGAAGCACCGCGGGAGGACGTGACGGCCAAGAAGGCCAAGGCCCAAGCAGCCAAACAGGCCAAGGAAGAGGCGGCACCCAAGAAACGCGGGCGCAAGTCCAAGGCCGAGAAAGCAGCCCTGGAAGCCATGGCACAGGCAGAGGCCCTGCAGAACCAGCTCCCCTTTGCCAATGAAGAGGACACGGCAGCCGAGGCCGCTGAGGAAAAAGCCCCTGCAACAGCGGAACAGCCAGCAGAGCCCGCGGCAGCCACCGACACTCCTGCACCCGCCGAGACGACACCCGCAACACATGCCGGCAGCACCGACGCCGCCGAGACCGACCAGACCGCCGAGGACAAAACAGAGGCACCGGACGCAAAAGCGCCCACGCCAGAAGAGGTGAACGCCTTCTTCAACGACACCAGCGAGCCGAACTTCATCATCATACAAGGTATTCCCGAACTACCGACCATCTATACCGACGCGCCTGCAGAGGCCCCGTATGAGGCAACGGTGCTAGACAGCCAGCCCCGCCCCGACGCATCCGCCGGCAAGGGGCAGACCGCTGCCAGCCCCATAGTGGCCGTCCAGGAACCGACCACGCGCTTCGACTTCGGCGGGCTGGTGAAGACCGAGGGCGTGCTGGAGGTCACACCCGACGGCTTCGGCTTCCTGCGCTCCAGCGACTACAACTACCTGGCCAGCCCAGACGATGTCTATGTCAGCCAGCCGCAGATCAAGCAGATAGGGCTCAAGACGGGCGACGTCGTCGAGGGATTCATCCGTCCGCCCCGCGAGGACGAGAAATACTACCTGCTCCAGAGCATCATCAGTGTCAACGGCGTGGACCCCGTCCGCATCCGTGACCGCCAGGCCTTCGAGCACCTGACACCGCTCTTCCCCGACGAGAAGTTCAACCTCTGCCGCGGCTACAACGATACCACCAGCGTCCGCGTCGTGGATCTCTTCGCACCCATCGGCAAGGGACAGCGCGCACTCATCGTGGCACAGCCCAAGACGGGTAAGACCATCCTCCTCAAGGACATCGCCAACGCCATCGCCGCCAACCACCCCGAGGCATACCTGATGATGCTCCTCATCGACGAGCGACCCGAGGAGGTCACCGACATGGCACGCACCGTCAATGCCGAGGTCATCGCCTCCACCTTCGACGAGCCCGCCGAGCGACACGTGAAGATCGCCGGCATCGTCCTGGAGAAAGCCAAGCGCATGGTGGAGTGTGGCCACGACGTGGTCATCTTCCTCGACAGCATCACACGCCTGGCGCGCGCCTACAACACCGTGGCACCCGCCAGCGGCAAGATCCTCACCGGCGGCGTGGATGCACAGGCACTGCACAAGCCCAAACGCTTCTTCGGCGCAGCACGCAACATCGAGGGCGGCGGATCGCTCACCATCATCGCCACCGCACTCATCGACACGGGCAGCAAGATGGACGAGGTCATCTTCGAGGAGTTCAAGGGAACCGGCAACATGGAGCTGCAGCTCGACCGCATGCTCTCCAACAAGCGCATCTTCCCCGCCGTGAACCTCATCGCCAGCTCCACACGACGCGACGACCTGCTGCATGACAAGATGACCCTCGACCGCATGTGGATCCTGCGCAAGTTCCTCTCCGACATGACACCCATCGAGGCCATGACAGAACTCAAGAAGCGCATGGAAGACACCAAGACAAACGAGGAGTTCCTCATCTCCATGAACGCCTGAGCCACCGGCACGGCGGTCCGGGCTACCCGTCCCCGCCCACCCCCTCCTGCACCACCACATCATACCATATCCACCCATCCCCCAAGGGCTGTGTCTCAACATCAGACACAACCCTTGGGGGATGAGTAAATATGGGATTTTTACGTGAAGAGATAATTTTCTTTCCGAAAAAGATGGTCATTTCCAAAATAATAGTTACCTTTGCAACCGACATTAACTTAATGCGCATTAAATTAACCTCCATTATATATGAAATTCTACGATAGAGAAAAGGAGTTGACCATACTACAGACGAACTGGGAACAGACATCCGAACGAGGACGAATGACCGTTCTGATTGGACGCAGACGCATCGGCAAGACTACGCTATTGACAAAAAGCGCCAGGGACGACAGACAACCGCAGCTATATCTCTATGTTTCAAAAGACAACGAACGCGTGTTGACAGGAAAGTTCCAAGATACGGCCCAGCAGACGCTCGGCCTCCAGATATTCGGTCGCATAGAGACATTTGCACAGTTCTTTGAACAACTCATGCGCTACGGACAACAGCAACACTTCACACTGGTGTTCGACGAGTTCCAGAACTTCCTGAAAGTGAATCCCGCCATCCCCAGCCATATCCAAGACATCTGGGATCGCTATCACGAACAGTCAAAAGTCAACATGATAGCCTGTGGGAGCATCTATAACATGATGCACAAGATTTTCGACAATGAGGACGAGCCGCTTTATGGCCGCCAGGATTGCAGAATGAATATGCTGCCATTCCGAATCAGCATCTTGAAACAGATCCTTCATGACCATAATCCCAGATACTGTCCAGAGGACCTGCTCTGTCTCTACGCATTAACCGGCGGTGTTGCGAAATACGTGGCATGGCTGATGGATGCCAAAGCGACCACAAAGTCAAAAATGCTCAGATGGGTCACGCAGGCGGGGTCGCCATATCTCTCAGAAGGTACAGAACTCATTATGTCTGAATTCGGCAAGGACTATACCAACTATCTGAGCATTCTGCAGTTGATAGCATCTGGAATGACCACACAGAACGAGATCGATGGTGCCATCGGCAAAAACACCGGCGCCTATCTGGACAACCTGGAAAGAGACTACAGCTATATCAACCGCAAACAGCCGATGTTCAGCAAACCAAGTGGAAGGAACTCCCGATGGCAGCTGGATGACTGTTTCCTGCGTTTCTGGTTCCGCTTCATCATGCGCAACCAGGCACTCGTGGAAATGGAACGCAACGACCTGCTTCTGGAGATAGTAGAAAAAGGATATGAACAATACACAGGGCTGGTGCTCGAACAGTACTTCCGCCAGAAATGGATGGAAGAGAAACGCATCACACAGATTGGCAACTACTGGGATCGCAAGGGACAGAATGAAATAGACTTGATAGCGCTGAACGATATAGACAAGACCGCCATCGTAGCTGAGATAAAGCGTCAGCACAGAAAGTTCAACCCAGCAGAACTGGCAGAAAAGACAGCCACACTGAACAGGGAACTGTCAAAATACACCGTCACACAGACGGGCCTGTCAATGGAGGATATGTAAGGGCTCAGACCTGAAACCATTCCACAGATACACGGGATGCGGGAACCTCACGGCCACCGCATCCCTCACTTTTTAAATTCAAAACAATCCTGTGTGAGCCAGACCGTCTTCCCGTGGACGGCGTGGGTCGCCGACCGTGATGCTCGCGCCGCCTAACGCGTTCCAACTTGCAAACAGGACACAGATGAGGACGGCAGCAGAGGGCATCGAAGGGGGCACACGGCCGTGCGGCATCACGCCGCTGCGCCCTGCACCGAGTCTGCTCACAGCAATGACGGCGCAAAGGTAAACAAATTAACTGTCATTTACCCCCCCCTAACACTATTTAACATATATACCTTTGCTGCAAGGGGCAATTTGTGTACCTTTGCGGGCGATTACGCCGATGGCATGAATGAATCTTACACAATTGCGCACAAAAAAGAAATCACTAATGCGCATGAATTTGGGAATCACTAATGCGCATAAATATGGGAATCACTAATGCGCATGAATAATAGAAGGAAAACGATGCGCAAGAATAAGCAAAAATGCGTATGAATAATAGAAGGAAAACAATGCGCAAGAATAAGCACAAATGCGCAAAAAAAATACAAGTGTAAGCAAGAGCAAGCAAGAATCATACAAGTGTAAGCAAGAGTAAGCAAGAATATCAACCAATAACAATTCACTTTATCAACTTTTTAATCACATTTTTATGAAAACAAAATTACTAAAACATCTATCACTGCGAGCAACTATGCTCGCAACTCTTGTGCTCGCCGCCGTCAGCGGGGCGTGGGCAGA
>JAFSZU010000089.1 GCA_017455585.1 Bacteroidaceae bacterium
ACACATCCCGAGGACATCTACCGTTGCTAAGTTCAAGACTCTAATAACTGTAATTTGCGAGATTTCAGCGCGTCTTGGAACAAAGCGTCAAGTAAACGCCTTTTATGTCTTGACTCCTTTCCCCCCCAATTACACACATTAACACGATAACACGTTAACGGGTTAACACATTAACTGATTAACGATGTAAATGCCCGCCTCGGTTGGCTTGGCCATCACTGGCATTACCGCCCTTGGCTCGGCGCGGGCTGTCTTGGTGATGAGGCGTTTCAGAGCACGTCTGGGGTGCCAAATCAGGTCAAGACTTCAAGAGTCGAGGGCAAAAATAGGGAAAAGGATTGAATGAAGCACAAAGAAATCCCAACTTTTTTCTGGTTAGGGGTCAAATTCGGTGCATTTTCTGTCAAAAAGCACTTAAAAGCAGTGCCCAATGAAAGAAAATGGCAGAAAAGTTTGGTAGGAAAGAGAAAAAGCTGTATTTTTGCAGTGCCAAGATATAAGTTTTGGCTATCCGGATAAGTTTTCCGAGAGGGCAAGCCGTATACGTCACTACCCAATTTTTACAAAAGCCGCACGCAAGTGTGGCTTTTGCATTCTCATCGGAAGCTATTCATCATCATTTGCAGGAAGCCTCTGCTCAATGCTATATTGCGCTTAATAGAAATCCCTTTCTTTCCTCGGAATAGTAATACCTCTTGTACGTCATTTGACATTTCAAAATAATGTCTGACTTCGGAGGTCAGACGACGGACATTATAATCACATCGAAGGTTTAATAGAACACGGTTGGTTTGTCCTAATGATTCCTTCAGACGATTGCTGACGGAGTTCTGGCCTATTATGGTTTTCAAATCAAACATACGATAAATGCCTTTTCTCACAAATATGAAGTCTGCAGTTCGTATTCCTTGGGGATTAGGGAGAATATATACTGTGTAACCATGTTCAACTGCTTGAAGTGCAACACTTAACTGTGCCATATAGTCCTCACTACTCATCCCACCTGTAGTAAGAATCTGAGGATTTGTAGCAAGAGGCTTGAACTCACGTCTCTCTGTAATCACCTTGAGTTGACGTATAAAAGCAACTCCCTCTAAATCATGAAGTAGTGATAGTGCGTGGACGATATCATTCAACTCATTCATTGCAGAAATTTATTGAGAAGTCGGGGGCTTCGCTTTCAAGTAGGTGTCAGGCTTCTTGCTGCCAAGGTGCCACCAAATAAGATGATGTGCTATAGCTGGCTCAGGATGACAGCGGGTTCGGCTTCCATGCGTGTGAAGGCGAAGAGGCGGCGACCGAGATCCTTGAAACTGGCACCAAAGTGATAGACGGTATCGTCGATGATGAGGAAACGGTCGTGGAAGCGGGTGGAATAGGTGCGGAGGCCGACCGTGCGATCATGTTGTGTTGTGCAGAGCTGCTGAGTGTGTTGGAGGGCTGGCGTGACCCGTTCTGTATAGATTGTTGCCGTCACGCCTTGCCCGCGCTGCTCCAGAAGGTCAAAGATGTGGGCATCAATGTAATTATCGATAAGGATGATTTCGCGGGTCGCGTCCTTAATAAGGTCTTCCACGAGCTTGTAGGCATCGAAGATTTGTCCTTCGAAGAAGATGCCCTCGACGGGCGGTAGGGATGTGCGGACAAAGAAATCAATCTTTTCTTCGGTCTGACTTACCCGTTGTTCCAGACGTTCAAAGCGTTGGTTGATGGAATAGCCTTTCAGCAGGTAGTCCTTCAGAACACTGTTGGCCCATTGGCGAAAAAGAAAACCTCTTTTGGTGTTGACGCGGAATCCAACAGAGATTATGAGGTCCAGATTGTAGTAGGAGATAGTACGGCTAACCTGTCGATTTCCTTCTTGTCGAAGTGTTCGGAAAATCCGAACAGTTGCCTCTTGTGTCAACTCACCCTGCTCATAGATGCTTTTTCTTCCAAAACGGGTGCTTTTGGGGGATACCTGGTCTCATAAATAGTCACTAATTATATGCGGTGACAGGGTATCCTTGTCCTGTCACGGGAAGAGAAAACGAGAGCAAAAATGCAGAAGAATTATCGTCAATTGTAAAGAAAGTAGGAGGAAAACCATTTCGTTTTCCTCCTACTTTCTTTACAGTTTCAAGTTTCTGTTGTTCAGGTTTCAACTCTCAACAACGGAAAACACAGAAACTATCTGAAATACTCGGAAACGTTCCCGCTCTTTCCGCTTTCCGAACACGAATCTCACGGATTGAACAGATTGGCTTTCTGCTCCTGTTCCGCTGTTCACGCATCCGTGAGATTCGTGAAATCCGTGTTCGCAAAGATTCTGTGTTGTTTCCTGAACACGGATCTCACGGATTGAACGGATTCCTTTCCGCATTTTTCCGTTATTTCTGTTGTTCAGGTTTCAACTTTCTGCTCGGCCCAACGGAACGCTCCACACTTGGAGAACTTATAGGTTCGGATTGTCCTTGCCCCAGTCTGCCACAGGAGGAATGATGCCGAGGGAGATAATCTCGTCGCGCATCTTCTGCAGGTGCTCGTAGGAAGCCTGGAGGGCAGCCATCTCCTCTGCGGTGCCCTCGGGAGCGGTGAAGTGGACACCGTCCTTGTCGATGACGCTGGGCATGGCCATCATCACATTCTTGAAGCCGAAAGCGTTGACATAGCAGCCGGCGGGCCAGGTGAAGGGTTCGCCGCCCATGGCGCCCTCGATCATCTTCACAGCCTGATAGGCAGGGCTCTGGAAGGAGGAGCGGCCGCGCAGCTTGATGATGTTGCTGCCGCCCTGGGTGGTCATGTGCTTGATTTCGGCCCAGCGCTCCGGTGACAGGGGCAGCTCTGCAAGGGGTTTGCCGTCGATGAGGGCCTTGCTGGCAAATACGGCCATCTGCTCGCCGTGACCGCCGTAGGTGTAGGCCTGTGTCACCTTGTCCTGCTGCACACCGAACTCCTGTGCCAGCTGCTGCTGCAGACGGGTGCTGTCGAGGGCAGCCAGAGAGGTGAGCTGGTTGGGCTTCAGCCCGGAATGGATGAGGGCGGTGAGAGCCGTCACGTCAGCGGGGTTGAAGATGACGACCACATGGTTCACGTCGGGGCAGTACTTCTTGATGTTCTCGCCGAAGTCGGCAGCAATCTGGCAGTTGCCCTTCAGCAGGTCCTCGCGCGTCATGCCCTCCTTGCGGGGAGCACCGCCGCTGGAAATGATGTACTTGGCACCGGTGAAAGCCTCGGCAGCATCAACGGTGTAGGAGAGGTTGGCACCGGGGAAGGCGCAGTGGCACATCTCGTCATAGACACCATGAACGCCGGGTTCATAGATGTCATACAGACAGATGTTAGGGGTCAGGCCGAGCATCAGCACGCTCTGCACCATGTTAGAACCAATCATGCCGCCGGCACCAACAATCACAAGTTTGTCGTTTGTCAGGAATTTCATAAGTAGTTGAATTAATGAGTTTATAGGTTGATGATTTGATATGAATAGTGGTCAATAAATGCGTTTCGCACGGCAAAAGTAGTCAAAAATCCTTTACCCTCCCAAGAAATATGCAAATATTTTTGCATGACCGACGTAAAACAACTATTTTTGCACACCTCAAACCTCTCAACCCTCAACCCCATCATGACAAAAGCAGAAGAGATAACCCACCGTGTGGAGGCACTGCGCAACTGGATGCGCGAGCATGACCTCATCGCTTACATCTTCCCCAGCACCGACCCGCACTCCGGCGAATACGTCCCCGACCACTGGAAGACTCGCGAATGGATCTCGGGTTTCAACGGCTCGGCAGGAACGGCAGTGGTGACACTGAACCGTGCCGCCCTGTGGACCGACAGCCGCTACTGGCTGGCCGCCGAGGAGCAGACGGCGGGCACGCCCTTCGAGGTCATCCGTTGCGGCCGCAACGTGGCCACGGCGGAGGAACTGGTCGCGTGGATCGATGAGAATGAAGAATTAAAAGTGAACAGTGAAAAATGCCTTGTTGTGGGCCTGGACGGCTGGAGCAACACGGCGCAGAGCGTGGAGGAACTGCGGATGCAGCTGGCAATCAACCACGGCATGACACTGGAAACCGAGCTGGACGCCGCGGCAGAACTCTGGGAAGACCGCCCGCCGGTGCCCGATGCGCCCGTAGAGATACAGCCCCTGGAGCTGGCCGGCCGCTCGCTCGCCGACAAGCTGGCCGACATCCGCCAGGCACTGGAGAAGAACGGAGCCAACGCGCTCATCGTCTCGCAGCTCGACGAGATCGCCTGGACGCTGAACCTGCGCGGACAGGACGTGCACTGCACACCCGTCTTCGTGAGCTACCTCATCATCCTGCCCGCAAGCACAGAGAATCCAGAAGCCATCCTTTATGTCAATGACTGCAAGCTGACCGATGAGGTGCGGGCCTATCTGCGCGAGAACCGCGTCCAGGTGCGACCCTACGAGGCCATCGAGCAAGACCTGATGACCTGTGATGCCGCGGGCACAGACCTGCGGGACTGCTCCTTCCAGTATGATGACGGCATCACCAACGCTGCCATTGCTGCCGCCCTGGATGCCAGTCCCGTCCATGACGACATCGATATCGGCCCGTCGCCCATCGCACCGCTGCGCGCCGTCAAGAACGAGGCAGAGATTGCCGGTCTGCGCCGCGCCATGCTCAAGGACGGCGTGGCCATGGTCAAGTTCCTGCGATGGATGCAGGAACAGCGAGGGGGGCTGCAGTCCGAAATCTCCATCGACCAGAAACTCACCGCCCTGCGCGCCGAGCAGGAGGGCTTCCGCGGACTCTCCTTCGACACCATCGCGGGCTACGGCACACACGCCGCCATAGTCCACTACGAGGCCACACCAGAGACAGACATCCCGCTGGAGCCGCGCGGACTCCTGCTCCTGGACAGCGGAGCACAGTATCAGGACGGCACCACAGACATCACACGCACCATCGCCCTCGGACCGTTGACCGACGAGGAGCGCCGCGACTACACCCTCGTCCTCAAGGGACACATCCGTCTGGCCATGGCCGTCTTCCCCGACGGCACCTCCGGCACACAGCTCGATGTGCTGGCGCGCTATGCCATGTGGCAGGACCACAAGAACTACGGCCACGGCACAGGGCACGGCGTGGGCAGCTATCTCAGCGTACACGAGGGGCCTCACCAGTTCCGCATGAACTGGATGCCGGCTCCCCTGCACGCCGGCATGACCATCACCATCGAACCGGGTATCTACATCGCCGGCAGCCACGGCTGCCGCACAGAGAACACCATGCTCATCGTCCCGGACGGCGAGGGATGGCTGCGCCTGGAACCCCTCACCCTCTGCCCCATCGACACCACACCCGTCATGCGCGAGCTGATGGCTGATGACGAAGTCGCATACCTTAATATATATCACGCCCGCGTGCGCGAGGCACTCCTCCCGCGCCTCACCGACGAGCAAGACCGCCAGTGGCTCATCCTGCACACAGAACCCATCACATGTTAACCGCATCTATTCAAAAAAACGTGCGCCCGTAACGGCCATTACGTGTGCACGTGAAGGCCATTGCGTGCGCCCGTAACGGCCATTACGAGCGCACGTGATTGTCATTTCACGCGAGTGTGTGCAGAAAAAAGACTTTTTATTTGGCCATTCTAGGGATAACCCTTAACTTTGCCCCCGCCAGCGAATACGATAATGTGCACAGTTACGCTATCTTACGACAAGAAAAACGCCAAGGCAAGAGAGATGCTTGCATAATAACAGACACGGGCACGAATTGACGTTTTCATCAGCAGACAAACTCATGAAAGACAGCAGCAAGGCAACGCCACAACTGGGACACCCTCTTGCCGAGGGTGACAGCTCTGAGCAGCAGGTGCCGCCAGTGAGGCTGTCGCGTGCCGAGGGTGATGCCTCTGAGCAGCAGGTGCAGCGTGCAACATGGCACGATTACCATGCTCCGGGTGTGTATATGCTCACGCTGTGCTGCGAGGGGCGCCGCAGGGTGTTTGGTGAATTGGACGGCAAGGAGGGTGTGCACCTCACGCCACTGGGTAGCGCTGTGGATGAGTCTCTGCGCGAGCTGCCGCGTCTGTTTCCGGAGATGGTTGTGGTTCGCAGTGTGGTGATGCCAGACCACGTGCACGCCGTGGTGCAGGTGGAGCGGCCCATGGAGAAGCATCTTGGTGCCGTGGTGCGGCGGCTGAAGTATGTGACCACGGTGGCGTATCTGCGCGAGCTGGACCGGCTCGAGGGCGGCACACACCGTGTCCTTGGCAGCCGGCCCTCGCGGCGCGAGCGGGAAATGATGATGTCTGCGGACATACCGCAGACAACAGCGCACGGGAAACCGGGAACAGAAGAACCCCCAACGGTCCATGAAAACGGAGCGGGAATGGTTTATGGAAACGGGGTTGACGCCCCAGAAAAGAAAAATGATAACAACGGGAGCGGGGTGCCTTGCGCTGTTTCCGGCGGTGCGTCCGCCGGATCTGTGCCCTTCTCCGCCGGATCTGTGACCTTCGTGCCACCTCTCTGGCAGGAGGGCTATCATGACCGCATCCTCAAGGACTGGGGGCAGTTCCCCAAGATGGTGCGCTATGTCGAGGATAATCCGCGGCGTGCCTGGATAAAGCGGCAGCACCCTCGTCTCTTCCACGAGAAATGGACGCTGGACGTGCCCGTCGAGGTGTCCTTGGCACGTGCGCTTTACCGCGAGGCTCGTGCGCTGGCCGAGGTGCCATCGCTGGAGCGCTTCCTCGTTGTGGACCGTGGTAAGGACCCTGTTCAAACGAGTCTCCGCTTCCGCGCCATGGGCAACTATTTCCTCATCTCCGAGGCCACATTGCTCCCGTTACGTGTCTCGCGCCGGGCCACGCCGGGTGAGCTTCTTCACTTGCAAACGCAGTTCCTCACCCGTTGCGCCATCGAGGGTGCCGTCATCGTCACGCCCTGCGTGAGCAGCGGCGAGCAGACCATTGCTGATGCCCTGCTTGCTGCGGGGCACCGCGTCATCCGTCTGCAGCACGAGGCCATGTCCATGCATTATTCCCCATCGGCACGTCAGCTCCCCTATGTCGCTTCCGGCCAACTGCTCTTGCTGGCTCCCTGGCCCGACCAGCCCTTGTCACAGCATCCGGGCAAAGGCCGTTTTGAACTGTTGAATGCCGTGGCCCGTGTCCTTTGTGGTTTGGAACCATCCTGAAAAAGATATAGAACAATGGCAATTGTAAAGACTGTAAAGGGCTTGAAGCCCACATTCGGGCGGCACTGCTACCTGGCCGACGGTGCCGTCATCGTTGGCGACGTGACGCTGGGTGACGACGTCACCATCTGGCCGTGCGTGGTACTGCGCGGCGATGTGCATTACATCAAAATCGGGAATCGCAGCAACGTCCAGGATAACTCCTGTGTGCACACCCTCAACGGTAAGGCACCCGTGGAGATCGGCGAGGACGTGACCGTGGGGCACAGTGTGACGCTGCACGGCTGCACCATCCTGGACGGAGCGCTCATCGGCATGGGTGCCACGGTGCTGGACCATGCCGTCATCGGGCGTGGAGCCATCGTGGCCGCCGGTGCCCTCGTGCTCTCGGGCACCCATATCCCCGACGGCGAACTCTGGGGCGGCGTGCCCGCCAAGTTCATCAAGCGCGTGGATCCCGAACAGGCACAAGCCCTCAACAAGACCTACGCCGCCCACTACGTCGAGTATGCCGAATGGTACCGCGAAGCAGACCGCGACCCGTCTAATACGCAAATCATCGTGCACACAGATTAAGGTATTTTTGAGTGATTAACATTATTTAACCAATCGGGGGGGTAAAATTACATTTTATTAGTAATTTTGCCCCAGTTTATTGTGTCTGTATATTTAAAAACCTATATGCAATGAAAAGAATCACCAAGTTATGCCTCGTGCTGTTGTGTGCATTGATGCCCACGGGGGCAGCCATGGCACAGGATGCCGCCCTGCTGGACGGTGAAGACAATGCCTACGTGCAGGAAACGGCACCCAAGTTGCTTTCAAACTACCGGAACAGTACATTCTTCGCCGACGGCAACAGCGTCTGGAACCTGCGCGGTGGCAAGCTGTTGAAGGCCAAGAACATCACGCAGATGGTCGTGAATCCGGCCGGCAACACCTTTGCCGTTGTGCGCAAGGGAGAGAAAGCCGTGAGCGTGTATAACCTCTGGAAGAAGAACAAGAAGGTGGGCACGGTCAAGATGCAGGCACCTGTTACCGTCTGCGCCTTCTCGGCAGAGGGCTCGCGCCTCTATGTGTCCGACGAGACAGGCGCGCTGTCCATCTTCAGCTGCGCAGACTACAAGCAGGTTGACGGCACGACGCTGCCTTTTGCCCCCACACAGATGCAAGCCAGCGTCAACGGCAAATACCTGGCGTTGACAAACGGTACTGCCGTGGCCGTCATCGATGCCAACAACAGGAGCACCGTGGGCGAGCCGGAAGTGACGGGGCGCATCAACGCTATGGGCTTCTCATCAGACAGCCGCGACTTGGCCCTCTTGTTCGAGGACGGCACCATGCAGACCTACGACACCCGCACCTTCGCTCCCCAACATAAGGTGCAGGCTCTGGGCGAAGCACGTGACTGCTACTATCATCCCGGCGGCAAGTATGTGGCCGTGGTGACTGGCGACGCACGCATCCTGCTGGTCAATCTGGTGGACACAACCGACCGGCTGTATGTGGATGCCACAGAGGGCGGCGTGACCGAGGCTTTCTTCACCAAGGACGAGCGCGGCACCATCTATCTGGTCTATAACACGGCCAACGCTGTCCACTACAAGCAGATGAGCGAGCTGGCACCATACTACACCAAACTGATGGAAGACGAGGTGACAACGATGATGGCAGAGTGGGAACTGCGTATGCCCGAGGAGACGATGGAGGCATATCAGATCCGTGTCAACGAGGAGACGCGCGCTGCACAGCGCAGACTCTTTGAGGAAGAAGTGGCCACGCGCATGGCAGAGGACTTGGTGCAGCTGGATCAGGTCAACTTCAGCACATATAACCCCGAGACCGGCATGATGACCTTGGACTTTGAGGGCATGGATCCCATCTATATCGACGTGCCCAAGGAGGAAATCGGATACTTCACCGGCCCTGGCGACGTGGAGTTGCGCAACCCCATCTATATGGTGGACGAGAACGATCAGTTCCAGCTCGTCTATGCCGATGTATATAACAAGAAGACGGGCAAGACCTACACCTTCAACAACCGCGAGCGCAAGTCGCTAGACTATCTGGCCGAGGACAACGGCTTCATACCGCTGGAATATGCACAGCAGGGCTCTCAGGAAGCCATGAAGCTCGATGAACTCAAGAATCAGGTCGTCACCAATGCCATGCAGAAGAAATCACTCTCTGACCATACCAAGATCAGCGTGAGCACAAAGACTCTCACCGAGACCAATGCCGAGGGCAAGCAGGTCATCAACTACCAGGTCAGCTTCGGATACACCGTGGATGCCAACTTCTCTGAGAAGGAGGACTTCGCTCCCGGTCGCTACAAGGCAGAGCAGTCGGCAGCTGCACAGACCATGTTGCAGATCATCAGCAAGGCCTTGCAGACCGACTTCGCACAGTATGTGAAGGAAGGAAAGAAAGTCATCGTCAAGATCACCGGTTCGGCAGATGCCAGTCCCATCAAACGCGCCATCCCCTACGGCGGGGAATATGGCAACTTCACCGATGTGCCGGTGTGGCAGAACGGGGAGCAAACGACCATTTCTGTGAGCAAGGCATCGGGCATCAGCACCAACGAGCAGCTGGCCTTCCTGCGTGCCATGGGCATGAAGACAGCCATCCTCAAGAACATCACCGCGCTTGACAAGATGGATTCGCAATATGACACATACATTGAACAGGGCGAAGGCGTGGGCGGACAGTTCCGCCGTATCCATGTGGACTTCACCTTCATCGATGCCTATTGAACAACGGAAAACACGGAAAGGAACGGAAAGCACGGAACGGTTTCCGTGATTTCCGATGTGGAAAGTTCAAAATTGACAGTTCAATCGTGAAATCGTTTATCCGATATATATATTTAATAATGTGTATGGTGCTGTGGGCGGCTCCGCTGCACGCGCAGAGCGTGCAACAGGGTACACAGCAGTTCCAGCAGTTCCTGTCCATGAAGGACGCGGGCAATGCGGGCAGTGCCTACGGCACCCTGTGGCAGTGCTATCAGACACTGAAGGCCGCCACGCCACAGGTGCAAGCCGGAACGGCAGACTATGACCTGCTGCGTAACACGCTGCGAGACATGCACCCCTATCTGGAACAGGGATGGCTCTACAACTCGCAGATGCGCCAGCGCAACAACAGCACGCTCTTCGGCCAGGCATATCTCGATATAGAGACGCTGCCGCTCATGAATGGGGTCAATCTGGAACACACTGCCAACTACCCCATGATAGCCTATAACACCGCGGCTGCCACCTATAACACGGCTATCAGCTCACAGCAGACCACCGACTACCAGCACGCCATATCCTACTTCAAGGCATACCTGTCCACCGGCGAGACCAAACACCGGCGCAATGTGCTGCAGTTCATGTTCAATGCCTGTCTGAAGATCAAGGACAACGACTCGGCACGAGGTATCATCGAGGAGCTGGTGGCGGGCGACCCGACCAACGCCAACCTGCTCAAGTTTGCCATCAACGTGTGCATGGAGAATCAGGACTATGCCGCCATGCAGCGCTATCTGAGCAAGGCTCTCCCCCTGTCACCCAACGATGCCAGTCTGCTGAAACTGCAGGCACAGCTCTATGAGGAGACGCAGCAGTATGAGCAGGCCATCGAGGTCTATGGGAAGCTGAGGGCGCAGAACCCTCGCAGTCTGGAACTGGCCAAGCACATCGGCCTCTGCCACTACAACCTGGCTGTCAGCTATTACAACGCAGATGCCGCTGGTGCCAACAGCAAACGCAACAAGAAGCTGGCCAAAGAGCATTTCACAGCAGCTGCCACCGACCTGGCTAATGTATCGGCACAGGAAAGTAATTCGCTGAAATATGCCCAGGCACTGGCCACGGCCTACCTCTATTCCGAACAGACCGACAAGCTGGCAGCAGCCAATCAGCGTGTATTGGCGCTGGGTGGGGTCACTGTGAGCGAGGGCTTGGCACCCACGGCCATCAGCGTCTCCAGCCAGACCGCAGGCACTGGCACACCAGCAACGGCACATACCGTCACACCGCAACAGGGAGGGACTGCCACAGCCACACCCCAGACGACACCCGCAGCAGACGAGCTGCCACTCTATTCGGAGTTCGCCAAGCAGTATGTGGAGGAGCGTCTGCGCAAATGGCAGCAGAAAGACCCCTACGAGACCGCTGACGAATACAAGAAACGTGTGACAGAGGAGACTCGCAACAGTAAGGCCAAAGAGTTGCTGGCACAGGCCGAGCAGGACTATATCAATACCTACACCAAGAACATCCGACTGGGACGCGAGCTGACACTGCGCCCATACGATGCAGAGAACCGTGTCTTCCTCGTAGAATCGAGATACGGAGAACTCATCGTGCCCGTGCCTCGTGAGAACAACGAGGCCCGCGCCTTCGAGAACGGATGGAGCGGCATGGAGTTCAGCGATCCGCAGTTCTATATCTCCAACGACAAGCTGGCGCTCGCAAGCCTCACCTTCCGCACGCCAGCCGGCCGCACCTACCAGTTCACAGGCAACAAGGCACTCAACTATGTCGAGACCGAGGTCAACGTGCAGTTCGACAAGCTGGACAGCGACCTCTTTGCCGCCAACACCCAGAAAGAGGACGACAGCAAGAGCAAACGACAGAAGCAGACCGTCACGGTGGGACAGAGTGACGTGGACATGGACATCCCCACCACCAAGCGCCCGGCACTGCACACCTTCGCCGTCGTCATCTGCAACGAAGATTATGAGATGGTGGCCCCTGTACCCATGGCCAAGAACGACGGCACCGTCTTCGCACAATACTGCCAGCAGACGCTGGGGCTGCCCAAGGATAACGTGCGCCTCTACCAGAACGCCTCGTTGGGAACGATGTTGCGTGCTCTGGCAGACATCAAGTCCATTGCCGATGCCTATCAGGGCGAGGATGACTTCAACGTCATCTTCTACTATGCCGGACACGGTATTCCCAACGAGAGCACCAAGGATGCCTACATCCTGCCCGTCGATGCCGACGGCAAGCAGACCGAAGGATGCTACTCGCTCAAGAAACTCTATGCACGTCTGGGAGAGCTCGGGGCCGCTAGTGTGGTCGTCTTCCTCGATGCGTGCTTCAGCGGTGCACAGCGAGACGGCAACATGCTCGCATCGGCACGCAGTGTCGCCATCAAGCCCAAGGATGAGGGACCCACGGGCAACATGATTGTCTTCTCGGCAGCCACCGGAGACGAGACCGCTATGCCCTACACCGACAAGCAACACGGCCTCTTCACCTACTTCCTGCTCAAGAAACTCAAGGAGAGCAAGGGCAATACCACCCTGAGCGAACTCAGCGATTACATCTCCAAGAATGTTCGCCGACAGGCCACCGTGGTCAACCACAAACCGCAGACGCCTTCGGTTGTGCCCGCTCAGGCCGTGATGGCCACATGGGGCGAAATGAAACTGGTTCATTAGACAAATAATTATATAGAAACATGAAAAGAAAACTATTGCTAAGTATGGTGCTGGCGACATGCAGCCAGTGGCTGGTCGCCCAGACGACGGTCACGGGTACCGTGACTGATACCAAAGGCCAGCCCATGCCAGGAGCCCGCGTGCAAGTCAAAGGCACCGGAGAGAGTGTGGTCACCGCCATGGACGGCACCTTCGCCATTACCATGCCGGATGCCAAGTCCAAACTGCAGGCCGACTACGCCGGCTGGCAGACGGCCACCAAGCGCGGTAAGGACGGGATGGTCATCAAAATGAAGAAGGACAGCTGGATGAAGCCCGACAGCTATCAGTGGTTCGTGGCACTCAATGCTGCCTTCCCCGAGGACTCGCCCAAGAATCTGTCACCGGGCTTGATGATTGGCCGGGCCAAGAACTTCGGATGGTATGTCAAGGGACAGTTCAACGGAACGGTGGACTATGCCGAGGACAAGTACTATTATGCTTACAACGAATGGTTCACCGGCAAGGAGAAACGCAAGTACTGGAGCGTCTCCGTGGGCGGCATGGCGCGCATCCTGGGACCGCTCTACGTCTATGCCGGTGCCGGATATGTCGATCGGAGCGTCTATACACAGTTCCAGAATGGCGATTACATGAAAACCCGTGACAGCTATGACGGTGTCCTCTTTGAGGCCGGCGTGAAGCTGAGGTTCAAGAATATCTTCATCTACGGTGGCGCACAGGGCTGTGTCGATGAGACAGAAATCGACCCCTTCGATGACACGTGGGAGACATTTGTGGGCAACTTCGGCATTGGTATTTACTTCTAAACACACGAACGTCATGAAACAGAACATATTTTACCTATTGACCTTGCTGACGGGGGCCACATGCCTCTTGTCGGCATGCCAAGATCTGGAAGACCAGCGTGACTACAATGTCCCCACCATCGGCTATGGTTCTGCCACCCCGAACGCAGAGGATATTGACCGTGCCCTGCTGCGCTATGATGTCGGCAATAGTTACAACTATTCCGATGCTTTCTACTACTTGATTTCTGAAAATCCAGACATGGGCGATGCCAGGAAATACGATGCCACACTGGGAGAAGAGGCGAGACAGGTCTATCAGAATGGACGCAATGTGACCAGGATCAATTATTACTACTACGTGAACCTGTATAATCTCAATGCCGGCACCACCTACTATTATACGCTACATGAGACACGGCCCCATGGAGACATCAGTTCGTCAGTGGGACACTTCACCACCTACAAGTACCGCCCGCAGCAGCCGCGTGTGACCACCACGGGCGACAGCTACACGGGTCCGGCCGGCTTCTTCTTTGTCTATGCGGACAGCGATAAAGGGGAATCCAGTGCATACGCCAACTCCTCCACACATCTCTACACGCCCAGTTTCTCACTGGGTGACGACGCGACGATGTATGTCTATAAGCCCTACAACGGCAGCAGCACCAGCCACAAGAACGTCATAGTGAACTACAACGCCGGCTACTTCTCCTACGGCAAAGCCGTCGTCAACCCCGAGACTGTCACAGCTGTCACCTGCCAGATGGAAAACATTCTGCCCTACAGCGTGCAGCTGGAGGTCACTACAAAGGCCACCACGGGTGTGACGTCGAGCCACCGCATTACTTCGCTCTCGCTGGCCAACGCGCCGGACAGCAAGAAAACACTCATCGCCACGCAGGGCACATGTGACCTCAGTGCCGCACCTGTCACCATCAAAGCCCTGGAAAACACCTCGGCCACCTGGTCTATGAAGTTCGGGGGCATGTATCTCAACAGCCAAAAGCCGGAAACGGCCACCTGCACGTCGATGATTCCCGTCACCTTCGGCAGCGACGACCTGCTGCAGTTGCGCGTCTCATGGAACAGCGGCAGCAAACTGGAGGTCGTCAGCCCAACGTTTGCACCAGCCAAGCTCGGAGCAGACAAATGGGAGAACGGAAAGTCTTACACCTATCCCGTGACCATCACCTACACCAACGAGTCTGTTGAGATCACCATCGGCGATGTCACCGTGACACCGTGGCAGAATGGCGGCAATGACACCATCGACGTCTTTGACAAGTGAGCCAGCGTGTGTATAAGCATGAAATCATATAACAGCATATAATGAATCCATGAAAAGGTTATTATCATATCTTCTCGCCCTTCCCGCTCTCGCACTGACCGGGACGTGGCTGTCGTGCTCCAGCGAGACCGACGACATGAACACGGGTTCACAAGGCCGGGTGCCCGTGCAGATAGAGATGGCTGGCATCGACCAGACACGTGCCATCCTCGAAGGCAGTACACTGCCCGATGAGACCACCTACGGCGTATTCGTCACCTCAACCAGCTCGCCAACAGGCAACATTCTGGAGGATGGCAGCAACCGGCGTGTGAGCTACATCAAGGGCACCAGCACAATGGACACGCCCGTCTTCATCCCCGAAGGTGGCAACGCATACATTTGGGCCTACTGGCCCTATAACTCCGGAAACGGCAGTTCTTTGCTGGAAGCCTTCCCTCTGGAGGCCAAGTCGCAGACAGACTACCTTGTGGGACGCGGCACCCGCGCTGCCACAGAGAGCACACCGACGGTGCCTGTCAGCATGACACACGCCATGAGCCGGCTGCATATCACTGTGCGCAACGACTCGACCAATGACATCCGCTATACCATTCCGGAAATGTATGTTGGCAACGTCTATACCACAGGCTATTACTATTACGGCAGCGGCAGCGTGAAGGAGAGCCAGCAGGGCAGTATCAGTGTCAAGACCAGCCAACCTGGCACTGGAGTCTATACTGCAGACATCCTGATTGTTCCTTCTTCCTCTTATATTACTGCACAGCTCTCGCTGCCCGGCACGGACTTCGAGGGCATCAGCCTACCCTCTCGCCGCTATGAGATGGGCAAGCAGTATAACGTGGACGTGGTCATCAACCTGCAAAAGCAACTCGTTATCCAGAACGTCTGGATCACCGACTGGCAGACCATCAACCAGAACGGTCTGGAGATGTTTGCAGATGACAAGATTGACGACGGGACAGATGAGCCGACACCCAATCCTGTTGGAGAGCATGAGGCTGTTGACCTTGGTCTCTCAGTCAAATGGGCAACCATGAACGTGGGAGCCAATAAGCCCGAAGAATACGGCGACTATTTTGCGTGGGGAGAGACAACGACAAAAGAGGAGTATTCGTGGGCCACATATAAATTCTGCGAGGGAACGGAAAAGTCCTTAACCAAATATTGTGCTTCTTCCGATTATGGCATCGTCGACAACAAGATAACTCTGGAAGCCGAGGATGATGCAGCGACCGTCCATTGGGGAGATAAATGGCGGATGCCAACTCTAGAAGAGGCAACGGAACTAACGACAAAATGCTCCTGGAAATGGGTTTCAGCGAACAATGTTTATGGATTTCAGGTGATAGGTCCTAATGGCAATAGTATCTTCCTTCCATCAGTAGGCCTAATCAACGGTACTAATATCAGTCTTACGAAATCTAACGGCTACTATTGGACATCAACAGTCAGCACGAAGGATTCCCGGTCTGCGCGTTACTTCTACTTTAACAATACTGAGCATAGTACGGAATATTACTATCATCGTAGTTGGGGAAAATGCGTTCGCCCAGTCATAAAATAGTAATTATTTCATTCAGACCGATTCCATTTATATCACATAGCAATGAAGAAAAGAAAATATATATCCGCCCTTTCCCTGGCAACATTGTTGCTGGGAATGGCCTCCTGCACCTCTGATGACGTGCAGGACATGACAGAGAAGACAGCCTCCCTGGAGCTGCGAACGGACATTGCACCGACGCGTGCCATCATTGAGGGCACACAGTTCACCGAGGGAGACAGCATCGACTTGGTGATGCAGGGCACTGCCAACAACGTGAGTTCGTGCCGTGCCAGACTCGAGAAAGGCCGATGGGTGCTTGACAGGGAAGTGCTGCTCAACAAGAACCGTGTGGGCATCTGCGGCATTACAGTCAAATCCGATCTGAAGAATACTAGCCTCTATGATTGGAATGGTAGCATCGTTCCCACGGAAACTGGCAACCAGACAGACATCCTCGTGGGCACGCAGATTCTGGACAAGTATGCCGTCAACAGCAATAACCCCTACGCCTATCTACAGTTCCGCCATCTGCTGGCTCGCGTTTCGTTCGACATCAAGCAGGTGGGCGGCAACGGCCACCTCACCCGTCTCTCACTGGTCAACATTGAGAAGGGTACCGCCATCGGCACCAGGCTGGAAACGGGATATGTTACAGAGTATGCCAACAGCGGCATCTCCCAGCTTGCCAGTTGTGGACTTCTCGCGGGACAGGACTACACCAGCGCCGAGGCAGACAAACAGGCAGCCTACGATGCAGCTGTGATGGCAGAACTGCAAAGCCGCATGAATCAGTATGCATTCAACATGCGTGTGGGCTCTGACCCCCTGGTGATGCCCACCGATTTGAAACTCTCTGAAGAGATCGCCACCGTCGATCTGCTGGCCATTCCCACTGTCATAGACACCAAGAACCGCGTGGGGCTGCAATTGGTCATCGACGGCAAGACTTATCAGGTGGAGATTCCCGCCGCCACATGGAATGGCAACTACCGCTACCGTTATCCCGTCACCATTGACCTGACGTCCGACAAACTCGCGCCTCTCACCATTGGTTCAGCAACCATTGATGCCTGGGGAGGTGCCAAGGCACTTCCGGGAGTCGAACAAACCGTCAATATGGATTAACCCTTTATAGAAGTTTAGCACTATGAGAAAACTACATATCCTCTTAGCTATTGCCGCAACCGTCCTGGCTGCGTGCAGCAACGAATCTGAGATGGAGCAGTTTGACCCGTCTGCATGGACAACGCCGTTGCAGGTCGAGGCGCAGCAACCTGCCACACGTGCCGGGCTGGATGCCACAGCCTTTGACAAGGGCGACTCCATCGGTCTCTTCCTCAGTGGCTATGATGCCCGATACACCAATGTGGAAGCCCGCTGGCAGGGCAGTGCCTGGTCTGTCCTGGACGATGTGCAACTGACCTCGGAGCATACATCGGTCTATGCCTACTATCCCTTTACATCGGCGGCCAGTGCCGGTCAACTGGTGCTGGATGCCGCAGCACAGACCAATTATCTCTATGGCTACGCCACCGACATCTACAACCTGAATCCCACGGCACGCATCCAGTTCCACCATGCCATGGCGCGTGTCCGCTTTCAGGTGACCTACAAGAATGGCGCACAGCTCCAGTCTCTGAACCTCAAGGGCCGCAATATTCTCGCATCTGCTGTCTTCAGCATGGACGGCTTCAAGTTCGTAGATGCCAGCGTGGCTGCCGAGGGCCTCACCGTGAAGCCCGCCGCCAGCACAGCCGCCACACAGTATGTCGATGTGCTGCTCATCCCCGGTCCCGCAGCAGATTCAACGGCGCTGCAGCTGGTCTATAGCGGTGACAAGGTGTTCAATTTCGGCATCGCACTCGACACGCTGGCCATGGGCAGCTATTATACCATGCCTGTCACCATCAAGGAGGATCCCTATAACGGTCACGAGTACGTGGACTTTGGTCTGCCCAGCAAGACCCTGTGGGCCACCGTGAACATCGGTGCCACAGCCCCCAGCCAGCGCGGCAGTTTCTTTGCCTGGGGTGAGGTGACGACGAAGGAAGACTATAGCTATGCCACCTACAAGTGGGGCAACGGCAACAGCTTTGAGTCTGGCGAGGCAACCGCCTTCTACACCAAGTACTGCCCGCAGAAAGCCTTTGGCAACAACGGCTACACCGACAATCTGACGATTCTGGAAGCTGCCGACGATGCCGCCAAGGTGGCTTGGCGCGGCGTGTGGCGCATGCCCACCAAGGCCGAGTTGCAGGAGCTGATAGCATACTGTGACTGGGCGTGGGATGCCAAGCAATATGGCTACACCGTGAGTCGTAACGGCAAGAGCATCTTCCTGCCCGCCGGAGGAACGGTCGTCGGCAAGGAGATTATGGGCGAGGCCACCAATGGCATGTACGCCTCGGCCGAGCTCATCACAGACGACCCCAACTACGCCTACGAGCTCTCCTTCTTCAACATGGGCTGGACAGAAGGGCAGACCGTGGCACGCCGCCCGCGCCAATATGGCCGCTCGGTGCGTCCCGTCTGCACTAGACAGTGAGA
>JAFSZU010000090.1 GCA_017455585.1 Bacteroidaceae bacterium
ATGGTCTGTGTGCCGTCCCAGCATTCGCCAACGGAGAACTGCGGCTTCGAGGCGTTGTTATAAAGTTTGGTGTATTGCCCGCTGTAGCCCTTGACCATGTCATAGCGGAATCCCGCGTAACCGAGGTCGTTGAGGAGGAAGTCCAGATATGCCTTGACAATGGTCTGCACGTTCTGGCTGGTGTGGTCGAGGTCGCGCATACCGTCCCATCCCTCGCCGGTGTCGTTGGCCGTGCTGAGGCTGTAGCCGTTCTGCGTGGCCCAGGTCTTGGTCTTGCCGCCGTCATCGTTGGCACAGATGTCGGTGGAGCGCATCTCGTAGGTCACACCCTTGTAGGTCTCCTTGGGGAAATCCACCCAATTGGAGACATTCTTGCGGTGGTTGATGACCACGTCGGCAATGGTGCCGATGCCCTTGGCCTTGAAGGTCTGGATCATGGAGCGCAGTTGCTGCTCGGTGCCGAAGGAGCTGTTGTAGTTGTTGAACCACCAGAGGTCGTCGTAGCCCATACTGGTTCCTCCGCAGTTACCACTCTGGGGAATCCACACGAGGGAGAAGTAGGGTGCCAGCTCGTCGGCCTGGCTCTCTAAGCGTGTCCACTGCGCATCGCCGAAGCCGTCCCAGTAGAAGCCTTGCAGCATCACGCCGCCATATTCCGCGGGCCAGCCAACCACGTTGGCAGGTTCCTCGGGGATTGTGTCCTCGGGGACGGTATCCTTGGGGACAGTGTCGGTCGGTGTCGGATCGTTGGGCTTCTGGTTGGGTGTGGGGTCTTCATCAGAACCACAGCCGATGGTGATGAGGGTGGTGAGGCACAGAGAGGCCAGAAGGAGTGGGAGGAGGCGTTTCATGGATTTACAATTTGACGATTTACAATTTACAATTTGAGATGGCATCTTATTTGCTGGTTGTGAGGGAACTGCGTTTCTCGCGGTTGTAGCTGCGGTAGTCGTCGAGGGGGATTTCCACGTCGGGTTCCCGGAGATCACCCGTGGCGGGGAGGCGGAAACGCAGGTACTTGATGGTGATGCCGCGGTCGAGCCACTGCTGCTCGTAGTAGGTGCGGATAGAGAGGTCAAAGGATGAATGCATAATTGACAATTCATAGTTCATAATGGTCTCCGGCTTATCGCCATTCATAATTCCCTGCGGCTTCTCGCTGTGCGCAGCCAATTGTGAATTATGAATTATGAATTGTGAATTACCATACAAGTCTTCTGTGCAGACCTCCATGGGCAGGTGGTTCTCCTCCACCACATACTTGGTATAGGTGAAGAGGAAGTTGCTGTCTGTCTTGAGGTGGATGATGCCGCCGTCGGTGAGGAAGTGGCGGTAGCGCTGGAGGAAGTAGGTGGAAGTGAGGCGCTTGGTGGCCTTCTTCATCTGGGGATCGGAGAAGGTGAGCCATATCTCCTGCACCTCGCCGGGGGCAAAGAAGCGGTCGATGATCTCGATGTTCGTGCGCAGGAAGGCCACGTTCTTCAGTCCCTCTTGCAGGGCTTGTGTAGCCCCTGTCCACATGCGGGCTCCCTTGATATCCACCCCGATGAAGTTGCGGTCTGGGTAGCGGCGCGCCAGTCCCACGGCATACTCGCCGCGGCCACAGCCCAGTTCCAGCACGATGGGGTTATCGTTGTGGAAGAAGGAGTCGCGCCAGTGGCCTTTAAGTTGAAAGTTGAAAGTGCCATCGCCTTCGAGACGCCCCATGGGACACTCAAAGACATGCGGATAACTCGCCATGTCTGCGAACTTTGCCAGCTTTCCCTTACTCATGATTTAATTCATAATTTATAATTTATAATTCATAATTATCTTGGCAAATAACCAGCTGCAGCATGTGCGCCAGCCAATTGTGAATGATGAATTGTGAATTATGCATTATTCAATCACCACCTTCGTCCAGTTGTGGATGTCGGGTTCCTTGCCGTACTGGATATCGACGAGCTTGTGGAAGAGTTTGGTGGAGATGGGGCCGGGCTGTCCGTCCTTGGAGAAGACATAGCTGTGACCGGTCTGCGGGTCGTCGATGCGCTCGATGGGGCTGATGACGGCAGCTGTTCCGCAGGCTCCGGCCTCCTCGAAGGTCGAGAGCTCTTCGAGCGGAATCTGGCGGCGTTCCACCTTCATGCCCATGTCCTCTGCCAGCTGCATGAGGCTGGAGTTGGTGACGGATGGCAGGATGCTGTGGCTGAGGGGTGTGATATAGGTGTTATCCTTGATACCGAAGAAGTTGGCGGCACCGCACTCGTCGATGTACTTCTTCTCCTTGGCATCGAGATAGAACTCACAGGAGTAGCCCTGCTCGTGTGCCCACTTGTTGGCGCGGAGGCTGGCGGCGTAGTTGCCACCCACCTTGTAGCAGCCGGTGCCGAGGGGGGCGGAGCGGTCATAGTCGCGGGTGATGACGTAAGGATTGGTGGAGAAGCCGCCCTTGAAGTAGGGTCCCACAGGTGTCACGAAGATGACGAGGAGGTATTCCGATGCGGGGTGCACGCCCACCTGTGCGGTGGTGCCGATGAGCAGCGGGCGGATATACAAGGTTGCACCGCTCTCGTAGGGCGGGATGAAGCGCTCGTTGAGGCGCACCACCTTCTTGACCATTTCGATGAAGCGCTCAGTGGGGAACTCGGGCATGACGAGTCCGCGGCAGGTGGCCTGCAAGCGGGCTGCGTTCTCCTCGGGGCGGAAGATGCGCACCTTGCCGTCGGGGCAGCGGTAGGCTTTCAGACCTTCGAAAGCCTCCTGGCCATAATGCAGGCAGGTGGCGGCGATGCTGAGATTGATAACAGTGGAAGAGGTGACTTCGATCTCTCCCCACTTGCCTTCGCGGAAGGCGCAACGGACGTTGTAGTCGGTCGGGATGTAGCCGAAGCCGATGTTTTGCCAGTCTATTTCTTTCATTTGTGTATGTGGTTTATGGGTTGCGGGCGCAAAAATACACAAAATAATCGAGACGGGAGCACAAAAGGGCAGAAAAGTTTCGCGGGCTGCTCCATTTATTGTCACAGGAGGGAGCGGGATGGCGGCCAAGGAGGGGCGGCGGCGGACGATCCGCCGCCAACGGCGCAAGGCGGGAGGGGAGGCCCGGTGGGGGGCGGGAGGGGAGGCGGCAAAGGGGAGGCGGCGGCAAAGGGGAGGCGGCGGACGAACCGCCGCCAACGGCGCAAGGCGGGCGTTTACTGGTTCTCCAGGAGTTTCTGGACCTCGGCTTCGGCGCGGGTGAGTTTGTCCTTGCAGAAGGCGAGGAGCTGCTGGGCTTCCTTCAGTTTGGCGGCCAGCAGGTCGATGGGCACTTCGCCGGCCTCCATCTCGCGGGCCAGCGTCTCCAGCCGTTTCATGGCGGCCTCATACGTCAGTTGTTCTGTTGTTTCCATATTGCGTTTTCGGGTTAATTTTCAGAGTGTTTGCATACAGCCGCGGGTAATGGCTTTCACACCTGCGGGTGAAGGGAAACACAGCCGCGGGTAATGGGTTTCACAGCCGCGGGTGAAGGGAAACACAGCCGCGGGTAATGGGTTTCACAGCCGCGGGTGAAGGGAAACACAGCCGCGGGTGAAGGGGTTCACTGCCGCGTGTCCAGAGGCTCATCTGCGGGGATGGCCTTGTTGACGGTGGACTGCAGGGTGCCGGTGGCCAGACGGGTGGTGATGACGGTGCCGGGTGCCACGTCATCGGCGGAGCGGATGAGGCGGCCGTCGGCGTTGAAGGTGAGGGAGTAGCCTCGGCGGAGCAGCAGGGCGGGATCCAGGGCTTTCATGCGCTGGGCCAGCAGTTGCAGGGTGCTGTGTTCCCGCTGAAAGCGGAGGCGCACGGCCTGTGTCATGTCCTGCCACAGGCGTTCCTGCCCGTGGTTGGCGGCCATTAGCTGTCGCTGTGGTGCGGCGGCGAGGCGGGCCGAAAGGCTCTCCAAACGCCGCATCTGCCGCTCACTCACCAAGGCCATGGCGCGGGGCAGCAATGACGTCATGTGGTCCAGTCTCTGCCGCTGTGCCTGTATGAGGGTGGCTGAGGCCTCGTTGATGCGTGTCTGCAGGTCCTGCACGGCCGTGAGTTGTTCGAGCTGATGGTCGATGAGGAAGGCGGCGGCGGCGGTGGGTGTCTTCACGCGGGTGTGTGCCACCACATCCAGCACCGTCTCGTCCCGCTCATGGCCAATACCCACGATGACCGGCAGCGGCATCTGTGCCACCGCTGCCGCCAAGGCGTAGGTGTCGAAGTCCGAGAGGTCGCTGGTGGCCCCGCCGCCACGGATAATGACCACACAGTCAAAGTCTTCGGCCCGGCTCATGATGGTTTCCAGGGCCGCCAACACGCTGGTCTCCACGTTCGCGCCCTGCATCACGGCGGGGAACAGGCTGACGCGGAAATACAGGCCGTAGGCATTCTTCTCCAGCTGGTTGCAAAAGTCGCCGTAGCCGGCAGCCCCTGCCGAGGACACCACGGCCACGCGCTGCATCAGCCGTGGCAGCGGCAGCTGGCGGTTGTCCTCCAGGATGCCGTCGGCCTGCAGCTGCGCCAGAATCTCATGGCGTCGGCGCGCCATGTCGCCCATGGTATAGGAAGGATCTATATTGATGATATTCAGCGAGTGGCCATATAGCTCATGGAACTCCACCGTCACCAGCACGCGCACCTTCAGCCCGGCACGCAGCCGTTCGCCCGTGGCGCGCTCAAAAAGAGGAGAAAGAAGATGATAGGTGCGTGCCCACATCGTGCCGCGTGCCCGCGCCACCAGCGCCCGACCGGCGGCATCCTTCTCCACGAACTCCACGTAGAAGTGCCCGTTGCTGGCCAGACGCGCCTCGGACAGTTCGGCATGAAGCCAATACTCGCCGTCCAGCGTCTGCTCCAGCGTGGCCCGCACCAGATGATTCAGCTCAAAAAGGGACAGTGTCTCGCTCATGTTTCCATCTTGTTGGCGCGGCAAAGTTAGGCAAAATATGACACACGCTCAAAAAAAAAGAAGAAAAAGATGGCGGGTTCACGGGAATGTCGTACCTTTGCGCCCGCTAAACTCTAAATATCCCGCAGACTTATGCTCTCTCTGTCTTCACCATACCGGCACATCGCCCTTTTTCTATTCACCCTGCTGACCGTGAACGCGACAGCACAGGAAGAGAACCAGTTCGCCGTAGATGCCCAGCTGCGCACGCGCGGCGAAATCAATAACGGTGCCCTCTACCCACGCGCGACCAAGGAGGGTGCCTCCTACTTTGCCAACGAGCGCGCGCGCCTTTCCTTACATTATACACGCGCGCGCCTACAGCTGAAGGTGTCGGCCCAGCACACAGGTGTCTGGGGACAGGACGACATCAAGAGCCGCAACGGCCGCGTGGCCATGAACGAGGCGTGGGTGCGGCTGAATTTGTGGGACGGTTTGTCTGCACAAGTGGGACGCCAGCAGTTGAGCTATGATGACGAACGTCTGCTGGGCACGCTGGACTGGAACGTGGCCGGCAACTGGCACGATGCCGCCAAGCTGATATATGAGCACAAGCACATGCAGGCGCACGCCGTCATCACCCTGAACCAGAGCGCCGAGAATGTGCGCGGCCATTTCCAGTCCGCCGGGGGTATGCCCTACAAGGCACTGGCCATGCTGTGGTGGCATCAGGACTTCGACGTGCAGCCCGTGGGCATCTCGCTGCTGGCCATGAACCTGAGCCTGGAGGCCGGTGCGCAGGGTACGGCAAAGACGAAGCACATGCAGACCTGGGGCACACATATCACCTATCATCCCGGGGGATACAACGCGGCCGCCTCCTTCTATTTCCAGACCGGCGAGGAGAAGTCCGGCAAGAGCGTCTCGGCATTCATGGGCAGCCTCAGCGGCGACTACACCATCAACACAGACTGGACGGTGCGCGCAGGGTATGACTATCTCAGCGGCAACGACGGGCGCAACATCAACCAGCACGCGTTCAACCCGCTCTATGGCACCCACCACAATTTCTACGGTGCCATGGACTATTTCACGGGGCTGGTGGACTGCGGCCTGCAGGACATCCATCTGGGCGGCACCACGCACCTGACACGCCCCGTCACCCTGTCCCTGGACTACCACGCCCTGCTCACGGCCGAGCCGATTGGCCAGCGCAGCAAGATGCTGGGTCACGAGCTGGACCTGCACGCCAGCATGCCGTTGCAGAAAGATGTCACCGTCACGGCCGGCTATTCTCGCATGTTCGGCACCTCCACCATGGATGCTTTCCTTGGCGGCAACCACTCCTTGCGCCAGGACTGGCTGTGGTTGCAGCTGAACGTGAATCCCCGCATTCTCTTTACCAAGTGGTAAAGCCGATTTACCATTTACGATTTACCATTTACCATTTACGATTTACCATTTACCATTTACGATTCACCATTTACGTTTTACCATTTACCATTTACCATTTACAGGCCCTCTATCCGCACCTTGCATTGCTCCATCAGCCATTTGGGGGTGGAAGTGGCTCCGCAGATGCCGATGGAGAGCGCGTTCTGCCGACGGTCAAGGGCAGTGCGCAGTTCCGTAATCTTCTCTATCTCGTCGGGCGAGTCGATCATGTAGGAATGCGGGTTGACACTGCGACATTCGTTGTAGAGGACGCGCCCGTTGCTGCTCTTGTGACCGCAGACAAAGAGGACGATGTCATGGCGCGCGGCAAAATCGCGGATATGGGGCATGCGGTTGGCCACCTGGCGGCAGATGGTGTCGGCGTAGGTGAAAGTGGCATCGGGCGCGATGTGCGCCTGGATGTATTCCACGATTTGGCGGAATCCCTCTAACGACTTGGTGGTCTGGCTGTAGAGGCAGATGTCGCGCGTGAAATCCAGGCGTGTGACATCCTCGGGGCGCTCGATGACGATGGCCGTGCCGTCGGTCTGCCCCACCAGTCCCAGCACCTCGGCATGACCGGGTTTGCCGAAAATGACAATCTGCTTGCGGTGCCCGGTATCGGCATCATACTCCCGCTTGATGCGTTCCTGCAAGTGCAGCACCACGGGGCAGGTGGCATCGATGAGATGGATCTGGTTTTCGGCGGCCTGACGGTAGGTGGCCGGCGGCTCGCCATGTGCCCGCAGGAGCACGTTGGCACCGTGCAGCCGCGAGAAGGCATCGTGGTCGATGGTGACCAGTCCCATTCTGCCCAGGCGTTCCACCTCGCGCCCGTTATGCACAATGTCACCGAGACAATAGAGCCGACGGCCCTGTTGCAACTCTTCCTCGGCCTTGCCGATGGCGCGGGTCACGCCGAAACAGAACCCCGAACCCGGGTCAATTTCAATGGTCATGGCGGTATATCACATTTTACGTGCGCTCGTGAAGCATTTTTCGTGCGGACGTGAAGGGCTTTACGTGCGGACGTGACGGGCTTTTCGTCCGTATGTTCAGAAGCTCACATCCGGACATGATGAATTCAAGACGCAGCCGTGAGCTCGTGGAAGCGGTCGAGCAGCCACTGTTTCTGCTGCTCAATGGTCAAGTGACTGTTGTCCAGAACCAGCGCATCCTCGGCCTGGCGCAGGGGAGCCACGGCGCGCGTGGAGTCGATGCGGTCCCGCTCGCGCAGGTTAGCGAGCACGGCCTGGAAGTCGGCCTTCTCGCCCTTGCCCACCAACTCGTCATAGCGTCGCTGGGCGCGGATCTCATCGGAGGCGGTGACGAAGACCTTCATCTCGGCATGGGGGAACACGGCGGTGCCGATGTCGCGCCCGTCCATGACGATGCCTCCCTCCTGCCCCATCTGCTGTTGCTGCGCCGTCATGGCTGCGCGCACGAAAGGCAACGCTGCCACGGGACTGACGTGGGAGGAGACTTCCATGGTGCGAATCTGCGCCTCCACGTTCTCGCCGTTCAGATAAGTATCCGGACGTCCCGTCTCGGGGTTCAGGCGGAACGAGACCTGCACCTCGGACATCCGGCGCTGGAAGGCGGCCTCGTCGATGCTGCCGTCGGGGGCGATGAGGCCCTGCTGCATGGCAAAAAGGGTGCAGCACCGGTACATGGCGCCGCTGTCTATATAGATGTAGCCCACCTCGCGGGCCAGGTCCTTAGCCATGGTGCTCTTCCCGCAGGAACTGTGGCCGTCGATGGCGATGGTTATTTTCTTCATACGCGCGTATAATATTATAAGGTGTATTGGGCAGTGATCATGTAGGAGGGAATGGAGACGTGATATTTGGCGTAGGCCACTCCCACCTTGAACCGCTTCAGCAGGAGATTGACACCACAGGAGAGCCCTGCACCGTGTGCAGCACCGGCAGCGGTGAGCTCGTAGGCACGCCGCAGGTTATATCCAACCGAAGCCGTCAGCTGACGGGACAGCAGGACGTCGGCTCCCAGAATGAAATGGTTGGTGAAAATGCGCCCCTTGGACAGTTCGCCCTCTGTGCTGTAATAATCATCGGAACCCCAGCGGGTGAGGTCAACCATCGACACGGAGAAACGGAAGGGAGCGCCCTCCAGCTCCTTGGTCAGCCCCACGCGCACATCCACCGGCAGATGCTCGCGGTGATCGGCAAACGTCTTCACCTGACCGCCCAGGTTGGCAGCCACGGCAGACAGCGAGAGACCCCGGTCCTCGTCATAGTAGTTGAGACCCAGGTCCACCGCCAAGGCCACACTGGTGAACTCGCCATAATGGGAATAGATGAACTTGCCCGTAACGCCACCCGCGACATGTTCTGTCAGCGCATAGGAGTAGCCGCCCATCAGTGCCAGGTCCAAAGCCGAGAAGTCGCCCGTCTCTATGCCCTCCACCGTCGTCTCCTTCATGGTGCCGTAGGAGACGAACTGCGCGCCAAAGCCCCATGTGCCACGCTCGCCATGTGCCAGCGTCAGGGCGGCATTGCCGGCACGGCACCCCTGCATATAGCTCATGAAGCCCAGGTTCACGGCCCGGTCGCTGGCATCGGACATCAGTGCCGGGTTATGGAAAAGCAGCGAGGCATCGTCGTCGGGCATAGAAAAGTTGCGACCTCCCAGGGCCATGCCGTGAGCCGAAGTGGGCAGGCTCAGGAAATTGAAAATGGAAGTGCTCTCACTCTGTGCCTGCACACGAGACACCGAAAAGAGAGCAAAAAGAAATACTATAAAGGCAAACTTGGGTCGCATCATCGTTTACGGGCACAAAGGTACACCATTTTTCATTATTATAACGCAAGAAAAAGCTATTTTTGGGTGTCGGCACACGTTTTTTTAATAAAAATTCGCCCTTTAATGAAAAAAAAGTGGATAAAAGCGTCGGCGTGTCGAAAATTTGTGCTACTTTTGTCGCGTTGAGGCGAAGAAAAAGCCCTTATTATACCCCTCTGAAGACAAAAAGATAAACTCAATACACACATGGAAGAAATCAAATCTATGACCGAAGAACTCCGCGGGCAACGCGGAACCAGCCTCCTGCTGGGCTATGTGATGGTGCTGGCGCTGATGTTCGTGGCCTTTGAGTACACACAGCGCGAAATCAAGTATGAAGAACTGGAACCCATCTATGAGAGTGCATTCGAGGAGGACATGATTCCCATCACCACTCAGAAGGAACAGATGGCACCTCCCCCCGCCGCCGCACCCAAGGTGGCCGAGATCCTGAACATCGTCGATGACGAGACGGAACTGGCCGAGGAAGAGGTGCAGACCTCCGAGGAAGTGAACCAGGCCATCTCCACCGCAACAGGTGACGGTGCTCCCACTGCCGTGGTGGCTGCTCCCGCTGTAGGCCCCGTGCGCGAAGAGTCTGATGACGACCGCATCTTCGAAATCGTGGAAGAGAACGCACAGTTCCCCGGCGGCGACGAGGCCTGCTACAAGTGGCTCTATGACAACATCAAATACCCGGCTATCGCACAGGAACAAGGTATTCAGGGGCGCGTGTTTGTCCGCTTCGTGGTCAACAAGGACGGCTCCATCGTCGATGTGGAGGTCACCCGCTCACCGGATCCCTCGCTGTCCAAGGAAGCAGAGCGCGTCATCAAGTTGATGCCCAAGTGGCGTCCTGCCCGCCAAGGCAACAAGCCCGTGCGCAGCCGCTTCAACCTGCCGGTGATGTTCAAACTCCAGTAAGCACTGTCAGCAGCATCAACAGACGATTCTTATACCTTATTATATATATAAGAGTGAACAGGGAGACTGCGCAGGGATGTGTGCAGTCTCTCTCTTGATTCCATAGAACGCGTAAACTAACCACTTCCCATTCTCACAAGACGATGAAAACAATTCCCGAACTCCTGCAGCAACTCACACAGTGCATAGAGGCCGAACCCCTGGACCGGCAACCCAAGACCCTTTACGACCCCATCAAATATGCACTATCGCTTGGCGGCAAGCGGATGCGCCCCCTGCTGGTGCTGCTGGCCTATCAGTTGTACAAAGAAGACACCGAGACAGCCCTGCCGGCGGCCATCGCCATCGAATATTTCCACAACTTCACCCTGATACACGACGATGTCATGGACAAAGCCGACATCAGGCGCGGGAAGCCGACCATCCATAAAGTATGGAACGAGACCACGGCCATACTCTCTGGTGACAATATGCTGATCCTGGCATTCAAGCACATGGCTGCCGTGCCCGCACAGCATCTGAAGGCCGCCATGGATCTGTTCATCGAAACAGCCACGCAGATCGACGAGGGACAGCAGATGGACATCGACTTCGAGAAGCGTTCAGACGTGACAGAAGAGGAATACATAGAGATGATCCGCCTGAAGACTTCTGTGTTGCTGGGATGCTCCATGCAGATCGGTGCCATCCTGGCCGAGGCTTCCGAGGCCGATGCCCAGGCTCTCTACAACTTCGGCATCAACCTGGGTCTGAGTTTCCAGCTCCAAGACGACCTCCTCGATGTCTATGGAGACCCGGAAACCTTCGGCAAGAAAATCGGCGGCGACATCCTCTGCAACAAGAAGACATACATGCTCATCCAGGCGCTGAAGCACGCCGGCCCGCTGCAGTGCACAGAACTCAAGAGATGGCTCTCCCGCGAACGCTTTAACCCGCAGCAAAAAATCAATGCCGTCACACATATCTATGACACCGTCGGCGTCAGGCAGATGGCAGAAGAGAAAATCAATCTATACTTCAATGCGGCATTGGACGCACTCGAGACCGTGCAACTGTCCGCAGAGCGGAAACAAGTCCTGCTGGAACTCGCCTACAAACTCCTCAACAGACAGTCCTGAACCGTGCTGACAGACACACATAGCCATCTCTATGACGAGGCATTCGATGCAGACCGAGATGCCGTCCTGGAGCGTGCTCGCGCTGCCGGCATCGGCAAGATATTCCTGCCGAACATTAACGCCGAGACCATCCAGCCCATGCTAAGGATGGCGCAGCAGCATCCCGGATTCCTCTACCCCATGCTGGGACTGCATCCCGAAGACCTGGGGACGAACTGGCGGGACGTGCTCACACAGATGGAACGGCTGCTGCAACAAGAAGAACACCCGTTCATCGCCATCGGGGAGGTGGGGCTGGACTACTACTGGGATCGCTCCCTCTATGAAGAACAGCAGCAAGCCTTCGCCATCCAAGTCCGGTGGGCCATGAAATACAACCTGCCGCTGATGATACACACCCGATCGGCCCACCGCGAGATGATTGCAAATCTCAAATCTGCAAATCGTGAATGGGAGGGTCAAATCGTAAAGGGAGAATGTGCCAGCAACCAAATGACAAATGGCGAATGTCGCAGCAACCAAATTGTAAATTGTAAATCGTCAAATTGTAAATTAACCGGGGTTTTCCACTGCTTCGGAGGAACGGCAGAAGAGGCCGTGGAGTTGTTGGACTTCGAAGGATTCTGCCTCGGCATCGGCGGCGCACTCACCTACAAGAGAAGCCAACTGCCAGAAGTCCTGCACACGGCAGTGCCCCTGTCACGCATCGTCATAGAAACAGACGCGCCCTATCTGGCAGCCGTTCCATACCGCGGCAAACGCAACGAACCCGCCTTCATCACCGAGGTGGCCAGACGACTGGCAGAGATTTATGACACTTCCGTCGAAGAAGTGACCAAAATAACCACTCAAAACGCCCTCCGGACCTTCCCCAAAGCACAATAAAACCCCTTTTCGGGCGCAAAAAGTGAGAAAAATGCCCTCCGAAGTAAACTTTTTCAAAGAAAATGGTGGAAGTAAGCAAAAAAAGGGATATATTTGTAGCCGAATTATGTAACAAAGACAAATATTAAATAACAATTTCACTCATCATTAAACCCAAAACACAATGAAAAAGTATTTTGCAATTGTTGCAATGGTGGCTGCCTTCACTTTCGGCATGACACCTTCCGTGATGGCTCAGGACGAGGCTGAAGAGGCCGCTGTTGAGCAAGTCGTAGATTCCGCTGAAGCTGTTATTGACAGCGTTGAGGCCGAAGCACCCGCCGTGGAAGAGGCTGTGGCACCCGTGGAAGAAGAAGAAGGTCTGCACAAGACCCTCAAGACAAAGTTCATCGAAGGTTCGGCCGGCTTCATGAGCCTCGTGGCCATCGCCCTCGTTCTCGGTCTGGCATTCTGCATCGAGCGCATCATCTATCTGACACTCGCACAGGTCAACACACGTAAGTTCATGGCTGCCATCGCCGACAAGGTGAAGGCTGGCAAGATCGAGGAAGGTATCAAGTTCGCCGCACAGACTCGCGGTCCCGTGGCACAGCTCGCCAAGAAGGCACTGCAGAACCTCAACAGCGAGGACCAGAATGACATCGCCACCATCGAGCGCACCATCAACATCGAAGCTGAAGTGCAGGGTGCTTACCTCGAAGAGAACTGCTCATGGATCACACTGTTCATCGCCATGGCACCGTCACTCGGCTTCCTCGGAACGGTGATCGGTATGGTCCAGGCATTCGATGACATCGAGCGCGCAGGTGATATCAGCCCGACCGTCGTGGCCGGAGGTATGAAGGTCGCCCTGATCACCACCATCTTCGGTATCGTCGTTGCTCTGATTCTCCAGGTGTTCTACAACTACATCCTGTCTCGCGTGGAGGCTCTGAACTCCAACATGGAAGAGGCTGCCATGAGCCTACTCGACACTTGCGTCAAGTCCCCCAAGTGCAAGAAGTAAAGTCATTTACCATTTAACAATTTACCATTTACCATCTATGCTGGCGCAAGTGTGCCAAGCATGTGAGGCTAGTAAATCGTTAAATCGGAAATAAATCGTAAATCGTAAATGATTAAATCGTAAATTATCATTATGAAACTCGAAAAGCTGTCAAATATCGCGCTGTATGCTTGCATCGGAGTCGGTGTTATATGCTTCCTCCTCTTCTTCCTGGTGGACTATAACAACATGGACTTTGACGGCGTACATGTCTCTCCGGCACTGACGGACCTCGTCCTGATACTGATGTATGTGCTGTTCGCTCTCACCGCAGGTCTCACCATCTGGAGCCTCGTGCGTGGCGCAACCACCAATTCGGGCAACACAGGTCCCAACCCCACGGGCATTCCCAGTGGCAAGATCACCCTCTGCACATGGGGTGCGGTCATCATTGCACTGGCCATCGGCCTCGTCGCAGGTATGGGTGAAGAGCCCTACACCACCGTCTCCGGCGTCACCACCTCTGCCGGCATGGTCACCGTGGTCGATATGTTCCTCTGGGCCATCTACATACTGGCCATCATCACCATCATTGCAGTGGTCGTCAGCATGAGCGGCTGGCTCACCAAGAGCGCCACGCCGAAGGCATAAAAGTTTAAAGTTTAGAGTTTAAAGTTTAATGATGATTCCACCCCGAATCCCATTAGGCTCTAAACTCTAAGCATACGACATTAAACTTTAAACATTAAACATTAAACCTAAAACAATGGCAAGAAAGAAAAAGAAAGTGCCAGGGCTGAATGCCAGTTCTACGGCTGACATCTCTTTCATCCTGCTTATCTTCTTCCTGGTGACCACCTCCATGGACACGGATATGGGTCTGGCTCGTCGTCTGCCCCAGCCGCCCGAGCCCAATCAGGAAGACGCGCAGATTGACGTGAAGGAGCGCAATGTGCTCAACGTGCGCCTCAACGCTGCCGGTAACCTCATGGTCAACCATGACTTCATTGATGTCAACCAGCTCCGCGAACGCGCCAAGGAGTTCATCCAGAACAAGAGCAACAACCCCAAACTGCCCGAACTGCACGCCAAGCAGATTGACCTGCTGGGTACATGCTACGTCACCGACAAGCATGTCATCTCTGTGCAGACGGACCGAGGCACACCCTATAATGTGTATTTCCTGGTGCAGAATGAACTCGTGGCCGCATACAATGAGCTGCGTGATGACCTCGCCATTGCCAAGTTCGGGCATCCATACGCCCGCTGCAACGAGGATGAGCAAATCGCCATCCGCACCTATTATCCCCAGAAGATCTCTGAGGCCGAACCCAAAAACTATGGAGGAAACTGATTATGGCTAAAAAGAAAGGAAGTCGCGAATTACCGGAGCTGACCACATCGTCACTCCCCGACCTGATATTCACCATCCTGTTCTTCTTCATGATTGTGACCACCATGCGTGAAGTCACCCTTAAAGTGAAGTTTGTGGTTCCCGCCGGTACAGAACTGGAGAAGCTGGAGAAGAAGTCATGCGTGTCGTTCATCTACGTGGGTCCGCCCACCGACCAGTTGCGTGCTCAGATGGGTAGCGGTACCCGCATCCAGCTCAACGACCGCTACGCCGAGCCGCGCGAGGTCATGGACTTTGTGGCACAGGAACGTACCACGATGCCCGACCCCGCTTCGCAGGTCATGTCCATGAAGATTGACCAGCACACCCAGATGGGTATCATCACCGACATCAAAGAGGTGCTGCGTAAGTCATGGGCATTGAAGATCAATTACTCGGCCACACGCCGTGGAAATTAACTCAATGACACGTTGACACGTTGACACGTTGACACATTAACACGTTAACACGTTGACACAGATAAGGCGGCGGCTCCCTTTTTCGCAGGGAGTGGCCGCCTTTTAGTCTCATCTTTATAAATATACCCTATAAATGGCGCATTATGAATTGTGAATTATGAATGATGAATTGTGCATTATGAATTATTCACAGCGTCATATACTGCTTGGGAGAGTAACCCGTCATCTTCTTGAAGAAGCGGCCGAACATGCTTTGTGAGGGGAAGTTCAGCTGGTCGCTCACTTGCTTGACGCTCCACTTGCCACTCTTGAGCAGGGCCTTTGCTTCCAAGGACACATATTCATCAATCCACAACATGCCAGGTTTCCCGCTCACCTCCTTAATGGTGGTAGATAGATATTTTGACGTCAGGCACATGCGGTCGGCATAGAAACTGATGCTGCGCTCCTGTGTGAAATGCTGCTCCAGCAATGAGAGGAAATCGTGGAAGATCTGTTCCTTGCGGTTCAAGGACTTACTCAGTTCAGGTTTCTGTTCCAGGTTGTTATCCAGCGACATATTCTTCAGCACCCAGACCTCACAATAACGTTGGATGACCTCCTTCTTATAGAAATAGTCTGGCTGGTTCAGTTCATGGCGCAGGACTTTATACATGACCAAATGGTTCTCAAACACCTGCGCCGCCACTTCATGAACACTGTAGTTATAATAGCGATGCGTCAAATCCATATGAAAGCCCACATTCTCCCGCATCGTATCCATGAACTCCGAGTCAATCATCATGCCGAAAAAGCGCAGGTCTATGCTGGCCATGATGCCCTCAAAGATGGTACCGGGTGTCATCACCAGCATGCTACCCTCCCGCACTTTTACATTGTGCAGGTTGACGAGCATCTCTAATTCACCTTTCACCAATGTGATGACAAAGAATGTCTCGCATTTCACAGGGAAAGGCGTCTTGCCGCTGCCGAAGGGAAAATCCTGTTCCAAATTGTCAAACGTGAGAATCAGGTTCTGTAAGCGACCTGTGCCGAAGTTCTGAGGTAGCTTTGAAATGTCAAAAGACTGTGGTTGCTGTGTCTGTGAATTATTCATTTTGTTGTATATTTCCTGTTCATTTCACAACGATGATGCAAATATAAAGAGAAAGTTTGAATTATTTGTCCGTTCAATAAAGAATTTAAGTTTTCTTTAGAAGAAAGACTGATCAACAAATAGATTTGATGCTTTATGCCTACGTACCTTCACACAATAGACTGGCATCGTCTAACTCCATTTTGGGCCAGTTGAGGAGGTAGAGCCGGTCGGTGGCACGTGTTACTGCGGTGTAGAGCCAGCGGAAATAGTCGGGCGAGAGCATGTCCTCGGTGATATAGCCCTGATCCAGGAACACACGCTGCCACTGCCCGCCCTGTGCCTTGTGGCAGGTCACGGCGTAGGCATACTTGATTTGCAGAGCATTAAAATACATGTCCTGCTTGAGTGCTTTCATGCGGTCACGCTTGTTTGTCAGTTCGGGGTAGTCATCCCACACACGCTGGAAGAGTTGTTCCTGCTGTGCACGGGTTAAAGCAGGGGCTTCGCTACTGAGTGTGTCCAGGATGACCGTGGCCTCCACCTCCTGGTCGTCAAAATCCGGGAAACTGAGGATGACGTCGGCAAATCGGAACCCATGCATCTCCCGCTGTCTGCGCACGCGGCGGACCTCGGCCACATCGCCGTTGGCAATGAAGTCCATGGCAGGAGTTGAACGTTGAGCGTTGAGCGTTGAGGGTTCTCCAAGTGCGGAATGCCCAGGGTCGAGTGGAGAGTTGAGGGTTGAGGGTTGAGAGTTG
>JAFSZU010000091.1 GCA_017455585.1 Bacteroidaceae bacterium
GCGGCTCATGCCGATGTTCTGAATGACTTCCAGATGCTTCAGGTACTGCTGTCCGAAGGTCATCCAGAAGCGTGCACGCTTGATAGTGGGATAATTGATGACCAGCGACTCTATCTCCTCATGATGCAGCAAGTAGCTGTCACGCGGGCCTATCTCGGGATATGTCAAGTCCTTGTGAATCTCCAGCGGCTCGGTCTCCACCCACTGTCCATTCTCCCAGTAGAGACCCTTCTGCGTGATCTCGCGGATATTGATCTCCGGATTGAAGTTGGTGGCGAAAGCCTTGTGGTGCTCACCGGCATTGCAATCCACAATGTCCAGATATTGAATTTCCTGGAAGTGGTGCTTGGCGGCGTAGGCGGTGTAGATGCTGGTCACGCCCGGGTCGAAGCCGCAACCGAGGATGGCGGTGAGACCGGCCTGCTCGAAGCGCTCCCGATAGGCCCACTGCCACGAATACTCGAAGTGTGCCTCGTCCTTGGGCTCATAGTTGGCCGTGTCGAGATAGTTACACCCCGTCTGCAAGCAAGCCTCCATGATGGTCAGGTCCTGATAGGGCAGGGCCAGATTGACCACGATGTCGGGTTTGTATGCCTGGAACAGCGCCACCAGTTCCGGCACATTGTCGGCATCCACCTGTGCGGTCTGGATGCCTTTATATCCTGTTGCCGCCTCCACGGCCTTGGCCAGGCGGTCACACTTGGCCAGGGTGCGTGAAGCGATCATCATTTCTGTGAACACGTCGGGGTTCTGTGCCATCTTGTGCACGGCCACGGTGGCCACGCCCCCGGCTCCGATGACTAATACTTTTCCCATTCTTTAAGTTGAAAGTTAAAAGTTGAAAGTTGAAAGTTATTTCACCATGACCTTGCGCACGGTGCCGTCGGGCATACGGACGATGTTGATGCCACGCTGCATGCGGTTGCTGCGCACGCCGTTGAGGTCGTAGATGCCCAGCGGTGCTGCGGTGGCAGCGATGCCGTTGACAGCGTCATCAACAGAGCCCTTGCCCAGATAGTAGAGGTTCCATGCGCCCACGACCTCGTAGTCATTGGGATAGACCTCGGTCTTGCTGAGTCCGATGCGCACCTTGCCGTCAGCGGGAACCGAGAACTTCAAGCTGTTGAGATAGTAGCCGGCAGCGAAGAAGGCGGCGGTGGGGGTTGTGCCGTCAGGAGCCACGAGGCCGTTGGAGAGCGTGTAGGTCTTCACACCCTCGGGAGCGTCGGCAGCAGCCACAGCACCTTCGGTGAGGTTCATCACGGGCTTACTCTCCTTGCCTGCTGAGGTCTCGGCATAGAGGGTGGTGAGGTGTGTGTCCTTGCCCTCCTGCATATACTGCTCCTCTTCGTTCCAGTAGCCGGCGCGGTAGTAGGTGTGCACGGTGACCTCATAGTTGCCAGCGGGCAGCCCCGTGATGTCCTGATAGAGTTCGAATCCGGCGCGGTTATAGCTGACGGTGTATTCCTTGTAGCCGTTCATGGCCGTGGTGGTCCAGCCGTCGATGCGTCCCTGGTCCTTGCTGCCCTTGGCGGGGTCGAAGTTCGGGTTCACGATGAGTGCCGTGTAGTCCTCGCGCTGCTCGGCATCCGGGTCGCCATAGTAATAGAGGCTCCACTCGCCCACGACCTCGTAGTCATTGGGATAGACCTCGGTCTTGCTGAGCCCGATGCGCACCTTGCCATCCTCGGGCACGGTGAATTCCAGTTCATTGAGATAGTAGCCTGCAGCGAAGAAGGCGGCGGTGGGGGTTGTGCCGTCAGGAGCCACGAGGCCGTTGGAGAGCGTGTAGGTCTTCACACCCTCGGGAGCGTCGGCAGCAGCCACGGCACCCTCGGTGAGGTTCATCACGGGCTTGCTTTCCGTACCAGCTGAGGTCTGTGCATAGAGGATGGTGAGGTGTGTGTCCTTGCCCTCCTGCATATATTGCTCCTCCTCGTTCCAGTAACCGGCGCGGTAATAGGTGTGCACGGTCACCTTGTACTTGCCCTTGGGCAGCCCCGTGAGGTCCTGATAAAGCTCGAACCCGGCGCGGTTGTAGCTGACGGTATATTCCTTGTAGCCGTTCATGGCCGTTGTGGTCCAGCCGTCGATGCGTCCCTGGTCCTTGCTGCCCTTGGCGGGGTCGAAGTTGCGGTTGACGATGAGGTCAGAGAAGTCCTGTTCCTCGCCCTGACCGCCGTCTCCCAGCTTGAGGGCCACGGTCATGGTGCCGACTTCCTCGAGCTTCTGTTCTGCGACAGCGAGGTCATAGCTGCCGTTGTCGTAGGCCTGTACTGTTTCTGCATACAGAGCCTTGGCGGCGTTGATATCCTTTGCATTGGGATAGTCCTCAATGGCCTGTGCCAGATTGTCCAGGGCGGTGCCCAGGAGGGCGTATGCCTCGGCAGAAGCGGTGACGGCATCCATCGCCTTCTTCAGGCTGACCATGGCGTCATAGCGCGCATCGTCCTGCGCCTGCTGTGCGGCCTGGATGGCTTCTTCCAGCGCAGCAATCTCTGCGGTGCCGACTTTGCTGGTGAGCATTTCCTGCGCAGTGGGGATTGTGGTCTCGATGACCTCTGCCAGCACCTCGGGGTTCTTGGCGCGGAAGGTGAGTTTCAGGTCGGTGAAGACAGCCCAGCAGCCTTCATAGCGCAGATCGTTGCGGATGCCGATGCGCATGATGCCGTCGGTGACCAGACCATAGACCTTCTGCTGGTAGCGTCCGGCCTGGAAGGCCTTGGCCGCCTCGTCCAGCGAGTTGGGCACATAGCCCACGAGGTAGATAGACTGAGAGGCGCTCTCGTCCTCCTTGTCCAGGGCATCCTTCTCGATGTGGTTCATCTTCTGCCGGAAGTCATTCATAAAGACGTATGCATTGTATTCCTTTGCATAGTCCTCGGAACCTACGTTGGCCGGACGGAAGAAGTCATAAAGGGAAAGTTCATAGAGGCCGTTCTGCAGACCCGTGATTTCCTGTGACACGCCGAAGAGGATGGAGTATGCCTGTCCCATCCTGCAGCTCTCGGGGCCGGCGGGGAACTCGGGCAGACCTTCCTTCACCCAGCCTTCAGCCGTCTCGAAATGAGGATTCTTGATCAGCTCCGTGCAGTCCATGCCGTCTGCCATGCCCTCGGCCAGCGCGGCCTCCCTGAGCTTGAGGAGGTATGCGGTCTCGGCAATAATCTGCTCTGTGGAGAGGCTGCCGCCATTGAGGATATAAACGGCTCCGCCATTGGGATAAGGACTGTTGGCAGAGGGCTGGGTCTCTTCCCAGAGGTACTCTGTCAGGAAATCCACGGCATCGCCCATGATGTCTGCCTGATGTTCCTGCAGGAAATCACACGCCTCCTGCCAGGCCTGGTAATAGGCGGCGTAGGCGTCAGCATTCTGCTGGAAAGCATTGGCTTGTGCCTCAAAGACGGGCACGGCGGCGAGAATGGACTGGGCATCCTGTGCAGCCTCCAGGGCGGCAGCGGCGGCCTTGTAGTCCTCGTATGCCTGGATGCCATAATACTGGATGTCACCGTTGTCAACGAGGCTCTGGAAATCCGGGTGAGCCTGCTGGCGCAGCGTCTTCAGGGTGGTGGCCGACTCCTCGGTGTTGCCCAGATAGTAGAGCTTCCAGTGGTCGAAGAGTGTCCAGTCCCCGGCAATCAGCAGTTGTTTCTGCAGACCTATGGTGAGCGTGCCGTCGGCCGTGTAGGTGGTCAGGCTCGTGGGAGCATACTGTCCGGCCTCGAAATAGAGGTAGGCGGTCTTCATGTCGTTGGGCAGGTAGCCGTAACCGTTGGAGACGTTGTTCTCGCCAATCACCTCCACAGATGCGCCCGTGCTCTGGAAGGGCAGCGGCGTGCTGACCTGTGAGAGGAAGGGGCTGGCGGCATAGAGCTGTGCATACTGCTTGGCAGCCTCGCCAGCCTCCAGGGCTGTCTGCTCATTGCCGTCCTCGGTGACCTCACCGGCGCGGTAGAAGCCCGTGAGCTGCACCGTATAGACACCGGGGCGCAAGTTCTGCAGTTTCTGGCTGAAGTCATAGTTGGTCCAGTAGAACTCGGCATTGCCATAGAGCTGGAAGCCGGGGGTGGTGCCGTCCCAGCCGTCGCGGTTGTTGTTGTCGAAGTCGGGGTTGGTGATGGCGGCCGTCACATCGACTGGCAGGGCGGGTGTGGCGTGGTCCAGCAGGATGGAGGTGAGCTCGACCTTGGCAGCGGTGAGTTGCTCGGCCGTGCTGCCATGGTTGCCATAGACGGCCGTGACAGCGGAAATATCCACGCCAGGGAAGCGCTTCTGGGCATCCTCGATGGCTGCCCCCAGTGCCACGGCGGCTTCATATTGCAGCACGTCGGCGACATACTTGCGGTAATTGTCGGGCGAGACGAACTGCCAGACAATCTGCGCCGTGGGGTTCTCGTCCGGGTTGACAATACGCAGACGGGTGTCACCCGGCGACGGCAGCAGACCCAGATAGAAGTTGGGATACATGGTGGACGTGAACTCGTTGTTCATCTCCGAAAGGCCGATGCGGTAGGTGCCGTCGCCGTTCGGCAGGAAGGTGAAGCCCTTGTCGGTGTCATCGCCCTTGCTGCGGTCCACATACAGGGCATCGTGGCTGGAAATGAACAGGCACATGATGTTGCCGGCCGGCGAGCCGTCCTCGATGTGGCTGGTAATATAGTAGGACTCGCCGTCCCACTCCTTCGCCTTCTCGGTCTCCTTGTCTATCTCGCTGTCGTAGGCATCGATATAGACCCTGTAGCCGCGGGTGGGTTTCACGCAGGCACGGGTGCTCCAGTCATAGGCTCCCATATAGAAGCCGGCAGCCCCGACGTTGTAGAGATAACATTCTGCTCCCTGTGTCAGGGGCATAGCCTCCGGGGCCGCAGGCTGTGTCCAACTCTGTGCCCAAGTGCAGACACTTGCCGTCAGCAAGGCTGCAAGAAGAGTTAGTTTGTGCATGATTTTGTCTTGTTTTTTAGGTGATTTCGGTTTATTTGGGCACAAAAGTAACCTTTTTGCATCAAACAACAAAGAAAAGCGTCAAAAAAAGTTTATGATTATCCGCTATCGCAGCATCAAGACGGTGAAACCGTCGCCGCTCAGTAACCGGGGCGTGTGCAGTACCCCCGGATTTCAGCAAGCAGCGGCACCGACCCTGAAGGGGGCACCCTATGTGGCGACGGGGCACTCCTTCAATGTGTGCAAACAATTACCACCGGTGGTAGAACCGTTTACGTGCGGACGTGATGCCCTTTACGTGGGGACGTAATTGCATTTTCGTGCGGACGTGACAGCTCTTACGTGCGGACGTGTTTTTTCGCTACTGCCTATAAACAGATGAACCCGAAAGGAATCACTTCCTATCGGGCTCGATATTAAGGGGTTAATAATGTTGACTTGAATGAGAAAACTCGGATTTTCACGAGTTCAGGCTGCCGGTGAAAACGGAAGCGTTGCTGACGATTGCTGCAATTGCTACAATTGCGATGGCAATAGATGTTGTAACTGTCATAGTCCTTTTTACCTTTTAATTGTTAAACTTTGTGTTATCCTGCGGTGCTTGTTCATGAGGCTTCGCCAAGCCTCGCACCTGCTTCTGTGATGTGTTATCCTTGTCTTTCGACTGTGTTATCCTTGTCTTTTGACGCTGCAAAGGTACGGACTTTTCATACAAAACGCATTATTTTTATGTTATAAAACACACAAAACGCCACTTTTGTTGACATGCGTCAAAAAAGTACAGGAGTTTTGCACCGCCTTTCAAACCTTTTTTCTACTTTTGTGCCGTCCTACTGCTGAAACCGATGCTCACAGGGGCGCAGCGGTGCCCGCAACGTGCAGAAGCGGACGGGTGGGATACATATATAAAGAAAGGCGTTTATCTGACGCTTTGTTCTTTGACAGCCAAAAGATGATAATAGGAATAACAGAAGAGTTGGCAAAACTCAAGTCACTAAAGGAGCAGACTTCGTTGGGCAGTTGAAAATGATTGCTGCACGAAAAGAGTTTCATGCTCTGGATGGTGAATCAAACATTTTCATTGTCGGTGGTGAGCATGA
>JAFSZU010000092.1 GCA_017455585.1 Bacteroidaceae bacterium
TCTAGTCATCCCGACATCAAGTAAGAGGCTGTGTCAAAATGAATGACGCAGCCTCTTTTCTTTTTCTATTCACTACGAATTATGGACTCAACGGATTTGGTTAGAGGGTTTCACCAACCAGGAAAATCGGCGGTCCCCCTTTTATCCCTATAGATAAACGGTTGTTCCACCGATGGAAAAGTATAGCAAGTATAACCATCACCAACAGCTATTGATAAAGGTCTCGGGTGTGACCCTGCCCTCCCCACTTGGGGAGTGACGGGTCATCCACCAGCGCATCTGTTTGGCGGGGAATGCCCTGTATGACATTCTTCTCCAGAAACTCTTTCTCCACGGCCCACATCACTGGCATGTAGCCTGCCACGTCGTGGCCATGGTCCTGGAAACGCCAAATAGTGCAGTTCCATCCCTTTTTCTTCAATTTCGATGCGATGTAACTGCTGCCCCATATCCCACGGCGCAAGGCTCCATAATGCTCGTAGGCCACAATTCTGTCTGCTGTGCCGTGAAAGAGCAGGAGCGGGCACGGTGCCTTCGTGAACTTGGGGCCACCTCGTTTGCTGATAATCCCACCCGCAAAACTCATCACGCCCTTGAAGTTAAACCCTTCGGGCAAGCCGTCCGTCTGCCCGTTGGCAATGGCGTATGCACTCGCTAACGAGATGATGGCACCAGCCGAACTGCCGGAAATGACGATGTTATCGGCAGGAACACGCAACTCTGGATGCGCAGCCAGAAATGACACGGCAGAGAACACGTCCTCCACTCCTATCTGTTGCGAGAACACGAAACGGTTAAGTGCCTTCATGGCGCCACCAAGCCCCTTGCCCATCCGATAGCCTTTCATCCCCAACCGATAGTCAATCGCCACGACAGTATATCCGTTGGCCGTGAGTCTGCTGAACCATCTGCGGGCATTGGCATCGCTGCGGGAACCCGACATAAACCCGCCGCCAAACAGAAACATGATGGCAGGTTTATCCACATCCTTGTATGTTGTCTGGGCAGTGGAGTCCGGACGAAAGATGTCCAGATAGAGCGCGCAAGTGTCTCTTTCCGCAAAGCGATAGGTTTCCTGAGCTGATGCGCACAGGCAGACAAGCATCACCAGCAGCACCAGATGCCTCATTGTATGCTGCGGTGTCAGCATTTATGCGGCTACTGCGCTGCCTGCCATATAGACGAGGGCAACGGAGACGATGGCATAGAGCTCTGGGAACACGGCGAGCACAATGGTGTTACCGAAGAGGTGGCTGTGCCCCTGGGCGATACCAGCGATACCGTTGGCACACACCTGACCCTGACGAATACCAGAGAAAAGACAGGCGAGGCCACAGGCAATGCCAGCACCAAAAACGGTAGCTGCCTGGATGGCAGTGGTCTCGGGGGTCAGCAGGTTGAACATGTTCTGGCACATGTAGAAACCAGCGAAGCCGTACAGACCCTGAGTGCCGGGGAGTGCCGTCAGCACGAGTGCATTACCGAAGAGCTTGCTGTCCTTTTTCAGGCCGCCGATGGCAGCGTTTCCTGCGATGGTGACGCCGTATGCGCTACCGATGCCGGCCAGGCCGACCATGATTGCAACGCCAATGTAGGCGATGAGAAGTGTTACGTTCATAACGATTTAAGAGTTTAATGTTTTTGAGTTTAGTGTAATGACAATTTAAATGAAAGTTATTTGCCGAAGGGCCGGTAGGCGCTGCCGCCGCCTTCATAACCGGCGTTCTTGAAGAACTCCACGAAGGTGAGACGCATGGGGTGCACAAAGGCTCCGAGGACGTTCATGAACATGTTGAGTGCGTGGCCGAAGACGAAGATGAGAATCATCACGATGGGACCGAGCACCACATGGTCTGGTGCCAGACCCGTGGCCAGGCTGTCAAAGACCGTGGCCAGAATGCCGCCAGAGAGTCCGAGGGCAAACAGACGGACGTAGGACAGCATGTCGCCGAGCATTCCCGTGGCGGTGTTGTAGGCATCCCAGAGGCCGGAGCCGACGTTGATAAGGAGTCCCGTGGCCGGGTTCTTCTGATAGCGTTCCGGGCTGTTCATCAGGAAGGCGAGCGCCAGGCCAGCGTAGGTGAACCATTTGGCGGTTGCGCTGTAGGCCGGCATCAGCAGCGTGACGGCCAACGAGATGATGACCATCATCCACCCTATGGTGGAGAGGGAATAGGCGAAGCCAAGCTGGATGGTGCGGTTATAGGCCTTGAGACACATGCCGAAGATGATCTGGATGAAGCCCAGGATGAGCGAGAGGTTGAACATCTGGCTGTTGTCCAGTGACACGGCATTGCCAAGATTGTCCAGGAAGGGCACGCCGAGCGTGTAGAGGTTGAAGCCAAAGAACGCGCCCGAGAGCAGTCCGCAGAAGAACGCGGAGATGCCCAGGATAAGCAGCAGGTTCATGGCAGCCTTCATGCTCTGGCTCAAATCCTTCTTGAAGAACTTCACGGCCAGCACGCCCAGGGTGATGAACAGGCCGTAGCCCGAATCACCCAGACAGAGTCCGAAGAAGAGGATATAGAAGGGTGCCAGATAGGGCGTGAGGTCCAGTTCGTTGTACTTGGGCAGCATATACAGCTCGGTGAACATCTCAAAGAGCTTGAAGAAGCGGTTGTTCCTCAAGCAAACGGGGATGTCATCGCCGGGCTGCGGGTTGCTCACCTCGAACCATGCACCGCTGTCTGCAAAGGCGTTTTGCACCTCTGCCTCGCGCTTGGCGGGAATCCATCCGCGCAGCACCATGAGGCTGTCCTCGGCAGCGGTCTCTGTGGTGGCGCGCACGGTGTCAAAGTCCAACCGGCTGGCGAGGGAGCTGCGGAGGTCTTGAAGGGCAGCGGTTTGTGTGTCGGAGAAGGTTCGGAGCTGCGACAAAGTCTCGGCATATTGAACACGGGTTTGTTCCTGTTCGATGCGGAGTGTAGAGAGCTGTGCTGCGGGGGGGGTGGCCTCGGTGGCCAGTTGTGACAGACGGCCCTCGGGAGAACCCTCGGGCACGGTGCTGGTCTCTGCACGGCGCATGATGGCGACAAAGAAGGTGGTGCCTTTCTTTTCGCTGACGGCCTCGACGGGGAAGTTGGGTGCTATCTCCTTGTTGAAGACCTTGGTGGCGGCCTTGAAGAAGTGCATCTCACAACCGGCAGCGGACATCTGCTCGCGGACGTAGGCAGGGTCAAACTCGCCCCATGGGGTGAGTGCCTCGACTTGCTCTGTCAGCTCCTTCTCGCGGGCAGAGAGGTCGGCGAGGAGGGCGAGGAGAGATTCACCCTTGGCGACACAGTCGCCAGGCACCAGACACTCCCCTGCGGTGGGAGAGGCAGGTGTGGCAACTGCTGCGGGGAAAGAGGCAGGTGTGGCAGCTGCTGCGGAGGGAGAGGCAGGTGTGGCGGGGGCTGCGAAGGAAGAGGCAGGTGTGGCAGCTGCTGCGGAGGGAAAGGCAGGTGTGGCGGGGGTTGATTCCTTAGCAGCGGGCAGGTTCTGCAACTGCTGGAGGAGGTTATCCACGCGACGGAGCTCGGCCATATCGGCAGACACGGTATCGGATTGCCCTTCTTCGAGGGCACCGCCTTCTACGTGCATGACCCCCAGTTCCTGCAAGCGGTGCAGGAACTCGTCATATTCCCGGTGATAGACCAAGAAGGTCAGCTTTTTCATTTTCTCTATCATACAGTGCCTCCTTTCTTTATCCCGTCGGCAGAACCGACAGGCACAAGTTCTGCGGTGGGGGTGCTGTCTTCCTCGTCTGCGGCGCGTTTCTCCTGCAGGGACTTGAGGATCTTCTGTGAGGACTTGGAGAGGTTCTCCTCGTCCTCCATGAATCGCTTAATCTTGCGCACCGCTTCCTGGAAGCCTGGAATCTGCACCTTCTCAAAGAGGTTCACCTTCTGGGTGGTCTTGCGGCGGGCGTGATCCAGCAGGTCGCATTTGGCCACGGCGAACTCACGTTCCACAGCTGTCTTGGCCAGGCCGTGCAGGAGGTTGATGCCGTCGAAGTACCACTTGGGTGCACTGAAGATGCCGAAGGGTTTGGCTTCAAGACGTATATTATTTAATATAGGTACGCGCACGCCCGCGACCTTCTTCACGTCCATCTCCACATCCTTCAGTTCCACCAGCGAGGCATCGAACTCGCCCCAGAGGGCGTACATGCGCTCGTAGCCGGCAATCTGCTCCTTCAGCTTCGCCTCCAACGCGGCCACCTCCTCCTTGCAGCGCTTCACCTCCAGACGCAACGCGGTCTCCTTGTTCTTGATGATAGGCAAGGTGCGCTGTCGCATCTTCAGCTGCTTTTCAATCTGCTGGAGCGATGTCTTGTTGTATTGAAACTTAATAGCCATCGTTTTAGTTGACGAGTTGACAAGTTAAAAAGTTGACGAGTTGACAAGTTGACAAGTTGACGAGTTGACGAGTTGACAAGTTTTTTGTTCTCACTCTTTGACGAGAGACGTTTGTTCTTGAGAGAAACAATTTGTCAACTCGTCAACTTGTTTACTTGTCAACTTATTTCCAATAAATATCCGTGAACTCCTTCTTGATGTTGACTTCCTCGAGTTTGAAGTACTTGCGGAAGAGCTTCCAGGTGACATCGAGCATCTCGGTGGTATCCACGTTGACGTCGATGGCCAGGATGGCTGTGGCATAGTCCTTGGCAAAGTCGAGGCAGCGGTTGTCGTAGTCGGTCAGGTCGAAACCGTTCTCCAACTTCGTCTTGGCGTTGGCGGCGTCGGCGTAGAGTCGGATGGCGGCGTTCATCACCTGCGAGTGGTCCTTGCGGGTTTTCTTTCCAGCCACGAGCTGCTTCAGACGTGACAGGGAGCGGAAGGGATCGACGATGACCTTGCCGATGTCCGAGTCGCGGCGCAGGTAGAGCTGTCCCTCGGTGATGTAACCCGTGTTATCGGGCACGGCGTGGGTGATGTCGCCACCGGAGAGGGTGGTCACGGCAATGATGGTGATGCTGCCGCCACCGGCACTCTCTGGGAACTGCACGGCCTTCTCATAGATCTTGGCCAGGTCGGAGTAGAGGGAGCCTGGCATGGAGTCCTTGGAGGGAATCTGGTCCATGCGGTTGGAGACGATGGAGAGTGAGTCGGCGTAGGAGGTCATGTCGGTGAGCAGGACCAGCACCGTCTCGTGCTTCTCCACAGCGAAGTACTCGGCCGCCGTCAGCGCCATGTCAGGAATCAGCAGACGCTCCACGGCGGGGTCCTCGGTGGTGTTCATGAAGGAGATGATGCGGTCAAGGGCACCAGCCTCGGAGAACGTGTTCTTGAAGAAATAGTAGTCATCGTTGGTCATACCCATGCCGCCGAGGATGATCTTATCGACCTTGGCGCGCAGGGCCACGAGTGCCATGACCTGGTTGAAGGGCTGGTCCGGGTCGGCGAAGAACGGAATCTTCTGGCCGGAGACAAGCGTGTTGTTCAGGTCGATACCTGCGATACCCGTGGCAATCAGCTCACTGGGCTGTTTGCGGCGCACGGGGTTCACGCTGGGACCGCCGATGGGCACCTCTTTGCCTTCGATGGCGGGTCCGCCGTCGATGGGTTGTCCATAGGCATTGAAGAAGCGGCCAGCCAGCTGGTCGCTGACCTTCAGCGAGGGTGAGTGGCCGAGGAAGACGACTTCGGCGTTGGTGGGGATGCCGCCCGTGCCCTCGAAGACCTGCAACGTCACGTTGTCACCCATGATTTTCACCACCTGTGCCAGCTTGCCGTCGATGGTGGCCAGCTCGTCATAGCCCACGCCCGTTGCCTTCAGCGAACAGGTGGCTTTCGTGATCTGGCTGATCTTTGTGTATATCTTTTGGAATGCTGTAGCCATAGTTTTTTTATAGTTAACGAGTTAACGAGTTGACAAGTTGACGAGTTATTTGTCCTTCTCTTTGACGAGCGACGTTTGTTTTTGGAAGAAACTACTTGTCAACTCGTCAACTTGTTTACTTGTCAACTTATTTTATGAACTCCTCTATTTGCTTCTTGAAGTCATAGTACTGCTCGCTCTTGTACTGGCAGTAGTTCCACTGCTTACAGAGGTTGATGAGCTTGCGGAAGAAGTCGGTGGCCTCCAGGAAGGTATCGAACTGGAAGTCATGCTCGCAGATCTCGGTCACAAGGTTGAGGATCTCCTCCTGACGCTCGATGGGTGTCACGGCATCCACCTCGTCGAAGGCGTCCTGCTGGAGGACGACGTAGTCGATGATCTCGCTCTTCCAGAACGTCACGTGGTAATCCACGGGCACGCCGTCATCACCCAGGATGTTGATCTGCTCTGCAATCTCCTTACCGCGCTGCATGCGGGTCTTCAGTGCCAGCACCTTGGGGATCCACTCTCCGTTGATGTGCTCCTTGATATACTCGGCGAACTCGGGATATTCCAGATACTTGGAGTAGGAGTCGATGGGGTTGACGGCGGGATAGCGTTTCTTGTCGGCGCGCTCCTGTTCGAGGGCGTAGAAGCAGCGGGCCACCTTCTTGGTGCTCTCTGTGACGGGCTCCTTCAGGTTGCCGCCGGCAGGTGACACCGTTCCGATGAAGGTGATGCTGCCCACCTCGCCGTTGTTGAGATAGACATATCCTGCGCGGCCGTAGAAGTTGGAGATGAGGGCCGACAGATCCATGGGGAATGCATCGGGTCCCGGCAGCTCCTCCATGCGGTTTGACATCTCTCGCAGAGCCTGTGCCCAGCGGCTGGTGGAGTCGGCCATGAGGAGCACGCGCAGACCCATGGAGCGGTAATACTCGGCCATGGTCATGGCGGTATAAACCGATGCCTCACGGGCAGCCACCGGCATGTTGGACGTGTTGGCGATGATGATGGTGCGCTCCATCAGCTTGCGGCCCGTGTGCGGGTCTTCCAGCTCGGGGAACTCGGTGAAGATTTCCACGACCTCGTTGGCTCGCTCACCACAGGCGGCAATAATCACGATGTCGGCCTCGGCCTGCTTGGAGATGGCGTGCTGCAGCACCGTCTTGCCCGTGCCGAAGGGTCCGGGGATAAAGCCCGTGCCGCCTTCCACGATGGGGTTGAAGGTGTCGATGGTGCGCACGCTGGTCTCCAGGAGCTTGAAGGGACGGGGCTTCTCCTTGTAGTTGGTCATGGCGAACTTCACGGGCCAGTGCTGAATCATGTTCACGTCCAGGTCGCTGCCGTCCTCCAGCGTGAGGGTGGCGATGGTGTCGGTCACCTTGTACTGTCCGGTGGGAGCAATCTTCTTCACGGTGGCGGTGCCCTTCATCTGGAAGGGAGCCATGATCTTGAGGGGCTGGTGGTTCTCCTCGACCTTGCCCAGCCAGTCGCTGCCCACGACCTTGTCGCCCACCTTCACAATAGGCTCGAAGTCCCAGAGGCGTTCGCGGTCGAGCGGGTCGGTGTATTGACCGCGCTTGAGGAATACGCCCTCCATCTTGTCGAGGTCGTTCTGCAGACCGTCGAAGTTCTTGCTGAGCATACCGGGAGCCAGCTGCACCTCCAGCATGTGGCCTGTGAACTCGGCCACGGCACCCACCTTCAGGCCGCGGGTGCTCTCGAAAACCTGCACATAGACGTCCTGGCCGATGACCTTGATGACCTCGCTCATGAGGCGGTCGCCGCCCGTCTCGATGTAGCAGATCTCACCCTGCTGCACCGGTCCATCTACGCGGAGCGTTACCATGTTGGCGATAACGCCACTAACAGTTCCTTTTGTCATATTTCTGATAATTCATAATTTTAATTCATAATGCACAATTAAGTTGTTGGCGGATTAAACGTCGATTTAACGATGCTGGTTAACAACTTAATCAATTCTCTACAGTCGGTCAAGAGACTATCCCCTTGCTCCAACGATATATAATCTGTTTCTTGTAGTAACTCTATCCAATATTCGCTTTCACTTGCTTCTTTGAGGGCTATATTCATCTTAGTACCGAAATCAGGACGTGTCTGTCCACGAATGGCTTCTTTCACGTTAGCACCGATACTTGTACCACTGCGCAGCAATTGTCGGGAAAGATCGTATTCATGTTTTTCTGCAAGAAGATACTTTCTTAGTCGAACGCATCTTACGGCAAAAGCTTTGCTCTTAACAACGATTATATTGCCTTCTACTGGCTTCATAATTACGAATTGTGAATTGTGAATTACTTCAAGAATTCCTCTGGCACCCGTGCCTCGCCGCGCAGGTCTTCGATGATTTGCGTGAAGCGTTCGCGGCCCTGCTCGGGGTCGAGGACGGACCAGCGCTCGAGGATCTCGCTGCGGACGATGTAGGCGAAGAGGGCTGTGATGTCGAAGGGCTCGAAGAAGGTGCGCTCCTCCAGCCAGTTCCAGCGCAGGGCGTCAATCAGGCGTTCCTTCTCCACCGGGTCGGTGGTCTCGGCGGTCTGCATGAGGTCCTTCATGTAGTCCAGTTCCGTGCCAAGGCCGAAGTCAGGCAGGTTGGACTGTTTCAGGATGGCCTCTGCCACGGGGCTGTTGCCCTGCACATAGTCTGCCAGCGGCCATCCCTGCCGGCGTGCGATGAGCGCGGTGAGGATGTTCTGGACATTCAGGTTGAGTTCATACCACTCAGCCATCATGCGGTTGGGGCACTGGCGGGCGTAGTCAAAGTATGCCAGCAGGATGACATCGCGCGCGAACCACTTATTATTATTGGCGTGCGCGTCAAATTCCCTCACGAAGTCAGCCATGAAGGCGGGCAGTCCCGGCACCGCGCCGTCTGTGCCGCGTGCTTCCTCAATGAGGCGTGCCAGCGTCTCGCGGTCATAATTGCCACGGGCATCCACCTCTACATCGGCATCGGCCAGCAGAGCCACCAGGTTGTCACAGTCGAAGCGCAGGAAATAGCGCGCCATCAGCCGTGCATCCTCCGGCGTCAGGACATCGGCCAGCTCCTCCTTCAGCTGCAGTAATGTGTGATGCGGCTGTGCATCGGTGAGCTTCACCGTGGGCAGACCGGCCATCAGACAATAGTAGTTTGCCATATATAAATTCTTAATTCATAATTCACAATTCATAATTCACAATTGTTTGCATACTGATGCATAAACGCCGATACGGCGTAATAATTATGAATTACGCATTGTGAATTATGCATTTAAAAAAGCATTTCAATCAGTTGCGGGCGCAGGAAGTTCTTGAAGTACTGCTCCAGCTCCTCCTTGCCGAAATCCACGCGGTAGCTGCCGTCGGCGGGCTGCACGGTGAAGAGTGTGTTCTTGCCGTTGACCTTCTCGATCTTCACGCTCTTGTCCAGCAGGGCCTTGGCCTCCTTGGCGAAATAGGCCTTCAGGGCCTCGGCGTTCTCGCTGCTGATGACGATGTCCTCGCGTTTGCCCCATTCTGTGGCCAGTGCCACGGTGAACTTGCCGAGGAAGTCCGGGTCCGCGGCCAGCTTGTTCACGCTCTGGCCGACCACCTTGTCGCTGACGGCGTTGGTGATCTCGCTCTTCAGCGCGTTCAGGGCCTGGCCCATATAGAGCTTCAGCTCGCTCTTGGTGTTCTGTTCCAGCTCTGTGGCAGCCTTCTTGGCCTGTGACGTGATGGCTTCGGCCTGCGTCTTGGCCTCGGCCACCAGCTTCTCGGCCTGTGTCTTGGCCTCGGCAATGATGCGTGCAGCCTCCTCCTGACCTTTCTCCACACCTTCGCGGCGGATCTTGTCGGTGAGTTCTTGGATCTTTTCCATAATGGTTTATGATGTTTTTATGTGTTGATTACTTGCTTTTGCGGTGAATGATCTTCGCTTTTGCGCGCAAAAGTAGGAATAATTTTGCGGAAAGCCAAAACTTTGCCATCTTTTTTCCCAACCCTTCTCTGTTTTATGACCATAATGATGGAAATAAAGGACATTTTCATGTCATTCAGTAAAAGAAATAAATCATTTCTCAACAATCGCATCCCATTTATTTGGTCTTTACGGTATAATCCTATACTTTTGCACACAAATGATGGCCGAAATGGGTTGATAGAAGCGCACGGGTCAGTGATTCCACGCGCCTGGAATGATTATTCCAAGGTCACCGACTAATCATTCCATCATGAAAGAATAATCATTCCATCATGAAGGAATAATCATTCCATCATGAAGGAATAATGAAAAGGTGCGGATGAAACACATAAAGACTCCCCTTGTCCTCCCTCGCAGGCGGGGGCGTTCACCCTTCAAGACATGGTAACATTTATAACTAATAGCACAAGTATCGAAGCATGAAAAAACTGTTTTCTCTCCTCGTGACCACGATGGTCACCACCGCCCTCATGGCACAATGGCAGCCCCAGGGCGAACGCATCAAGACACAGTGGGCAGACAAGGTGAACCCCACCAACGTACTGCCCGAGTACCCGCGCCCCATCATGGAGCGTGCCGACTGGATGAACCTCAACGGCTTGTGGGACTATGCCATCCGCCCCGCCGGACAGGTGTCGCCCGGTAGCTATGACGGCTCCATTCTCGTGCCCTTCTGCGTGGAGTCCAGCCTCAGCGGCGTGCAGAAGACCGTGGGTCGCGGCAACGAACTCTGGTATCACACCTTCTTCACCCTGCCCAAGACGTGGAAAGGCCGCCACGTGCTGCTGCACTTCGGCGCCGTGGATTGGCGTTGCGAGGTTTTCGTGAACGACATCAAGATTGGCGGGCACCAGGGCGGCTACGCAGCTTTCTCCTTCGACATCACGCCTTATCTGGGCGCGGGCAAGCAGGAACTGGTGGTGAAGGTCTGGGACCCCACGGACGACGGCTTCGGCGGCATCGGCAAGCAGCGCAACAAGCCCAACGGCATCTGGTACACCAGCGTCACCGGCATCTGGCAGACGGTGTGGCTGGAACCTGTGGCAGCCAAGCATATCACACAGGTCATCCCCCAGGCCAACATCGACCGCCAGAAGCTCGTGGTGGAGACCAAGACCGCCGGCACCGACGCGGCCGACGTGGTGAAGGTGACGCTGCGCGAGGGCAAGACGGTGATTTCTACTGGCATGGCCGTGGCCGGACAGAAGGTGGAGCTGGCCGTGAAGGACGCCAAGCTGTGGAGCCCGGACAGCCCCTTCCTCTATGACATGGACGTGGAGCTGCAGCGCGAGGGCAAGACCCTCGATGCCGTGAAAAGCTACGCCGCCATGCGCAAGATCTCGCTCGGACGTGACCGCGACGGTATCATGCGCATGATGCTCAACAACAAGCCCCTCTTCCAGCTCGGCCCCCTCGACCAGGGCTACTGGCCCGACGGCCTCTACACCGCCCCCACCGACGAGGCACTGCTCTATGACCTGCAGAAAACCAAGGACTTCGGCTTCAACATGGTGCGCAAGCACATGAAGGTGGAGAGCGACCGCTGGTTCACACACTGCGACCGCCTGGGGCTGGTGGTGTGGCAGGACCAGCCCATGTCCGACGACGGCCCCGGATGGAACAACCGCACCTACTGGAACCGCAGCGACGAGGGCCGCCGCTCCGCAGAGTCACAGCAGAACTTCCGCAACGAGTGGCAGGAGATCATCGAGCAGTTCCGCTCCTACCCCTGCGTGGTCGTGTGGACACCCTTCAACGAGTCCTGGGGACAGTTCAAGACCAAGGAGATTGCCGAGTGGACCAAGCAACTGGACCCCAGCCGTCTGGTGAACCCCGCCAGCGGCGGCAACCACTTCATGACGGGCGATATCCTGGACCTGCACAACTACCCCGGACCGGACATGTACCTCTTCGATGCCACCCGCGCCACCGTCCTTGGTGAGTTCGGCGGACTGGGCCTCGCCCTTGAAGGACACCTCTGGCAGCCCGACCGCAACTGGGGCTACGTGCAGTTCAAGAACACCGACGAGGTCACCGCCCGCTACGTCGAGAACATGCGCGCACTCAAACCCTTCATCCAGCGCGGCTTCTCCGCTGCCGTCTATACCCAGACGACCGACGTGGAGATTGAGGTCAACGGCCTGATGACCTACGACCGCAAAGTCATCAAGATCCGGGAAGACCAGATGCGCCAGGTCAACCAGGAGGTCATCCGCACGATGGCTGAATAACGGCTCCACGCTTGACTTTACTGTAAATGTGCAGTAGGTTTCGAATGCAATAAGTCATGTACGAGATCGTGACGTATATATTTTAATGATGATCCGCAATGATACTACCAGCAAGACCGTAACGCGGTCTCCGCTTATTTTGACGATGCAAAGGTACGGATAGCTGCGAGATTTACAAAATATCCGGGATAAACTGCACAAATATGTGATTCACCAAAAGAA
>JAFSZU010000093.1 GCA_017455585.1 Bacteroidaceae bacterium
ACGACGATGGGGTAAGGGATGTACTTGATGATGGTACCCAGCCGGAACACCCCTAATAATATAAGGAACGCGCCCGCGAGAAGCGTAGCCACCATGAGTCCCTGCATCCCGTACTGCTGGATGATGCCCGCAATGATGACGATGAAAGCACCCGTGGGGCCGCCAATCTGCACCTTGGAACCTCCGAGGACAGAGATGATGAGACCGGCAACGATGGCGGTGATGATGCCCTGCTCAGGGGTGACTCCCGATGCGATACCGAATGCGATGGCCAGCGGCAGGGCTACGATGCCCACAATAATACCGGCCATCACATCCTTCATGAAGGTCTCGCGGTTATACTCGCGCAGACTCTGAAGAAGGACAGGCTTCATAAGTTCTTGTTGAATTCATAATTCACAATTCATAATTCATAATGATTACGCCGTTCCGGCGTTGTGCTTAGGCACAGCCAGTTGTGCATAATTGTGAATTATGAATTATGAATTGTACATTAAACAGATTACTTCTTGATGACTTTGCGTACCTTGCCGTCGGAGAAGCGTGCGAGGGATACGCCCTTGGGCTGCTGCAACTTGCAGGACTTGCCGTCGAGGGTGAAGTATTCGAGCACGACAGGCTGCTGGGCGGCAGCAGAGACACGTGCGGGGTCTGTGTAGGTGAAGACAACCTTGACGGTGAAGGTCTCGGCACCCACTTTGGCCACGATGGTGGCGTCCATCTCGCCATACTGGAGGTTGTCCTCATCCAAGACAGCGTCATACTGCACAGGGATAGAGCCCTTTGCTGGAACAGCGTAGTCCTTGTTGTAGGGTGTGCTCTTGACATTCACGCATGTACCTCCCATGCACCAGAGAATCTGGTATGGCTTGAGGTTGTCCTTGGTGATGGTGAGGGTAGCAGTTCCGCTAAGTTTGCTACCTGTTGCATTAACAAGCATGAGTCCTCCTGTGAGGTTTCCGGACGGATTGGTCTCACAGGCATAGCCTCCCCATCCGTCTTCTTCTGCCTCGATAGTGACGGTGGCTCCGTCTGCCAGTCGCGTGCCATTGTATGTGAAGTATGCGGACTGTGCGAAGGATGCCGTCGCCATCAAGGCGGTGATGGCTATTGCCAAACAGCGTTGTGTAAATGTTCTTTTCATAGGCTATATGTCTTGTAAACTAATATTTTATGATGAATGATGAATGATGCATCACGCTTTCTGTTCTTACATTTCGCAGACCTGAAGCACGCCGCTGCTGTCATAGACAAAGGCTACGACGTTCAAGTTTTCCATGTCCCATTCCTCCGGCACCTGAAAGGTAAAGGTCTGTGTTTTATTCTCTCCCTCGTCCAGATGCAAGTCTGTGCCCCACGTGCCGTTGACGCTGGCGCGGAAGACATGGTTGTGAACATAGTCGGGATTGTTGCTGCCGTCGGGCATGGCCTGCTGGGCCGTGATGCCAGACTCTGTAATCCACACTTGCAGCTTGGCATCCAAGGCTTTGTTTGTCAGCGTCCAGACGTTGATGACGATTTTTCGGTCCTTAAGAGAATACTCACCATAAATGTTCATGGTGACAGGTGTGGGCTGCTGAATGGCTTCACGCACCAGTTTATCCCATTGGTCGATGTTGGAGATGGCTCCCGTGCGGTTGATGTACCCCGTGGGTTCCTCCTGCACGCCCCAGTGGTCATAATATACATCGCCCTCCTCTGTTCTCAGTCCCAGGATTTTCCCTCGGGAATAGACGGCAAGGGGGCCGGAGTGGATGCCCACGGCGATGATGTTCTCCTCTCCGTATTCTTTCTTCAGCTGCTCAATCTTGTCGGCAGCGTTGGGGCAGTTTTTGCAACGCTGTCCCGTGAAGTCCTCGATGAGCACCTTGCGCTGTGCATCGGCTGGCTTGACATAGATGAGGCGATCGTCCTCCGAGATGTTGGAGCACGCGGCGAGGATGGTTGCTGTGATACAGCAACAAACCCAACGGAAGCACCTGTTCAGGGAGAGGGGACGAGCCATTTTATGATGGAGGGTATAAAACATGTAATCTTCTTTAGAAGTTATAGTTGTAGGAGAGCGTGAAGCCCTTGGTGGCGGGAACGTAGCGACAGACGCCGCCCGTGCAGTTGTAACCTGCGCGTGTGCGCCCGTATCCCAGTTGGACGCGGTGTGCACCGGTGTTGAAGGTGACACTGCCCTGGTAGTAGTGCTCATGGGTCTCACCGGCGTTATACATGTCACTGACCGTGAACATCCAATGTGGCATCACAGAGAGTTCCAACAGTCCGAAAGCCCAATCGCCGTCATCATCCTTGGTGAAGAGGTACTGTGCCTCGCCGCGGAGGGTGAACGTCTTGTTGAAGCGATATTTTCCCTCTGCAATGGCGATGTGGCTGTCTATCATGCCACCTTTGCCTTCCACTGCAGTTTTATTATATCGCTGGTTCATATACATGAGGTTCAACTTGAAGGCATTGCTGACTTTCTTGTCAATCTGGACGTTCAAGTCCTGATAGTAGGTCTCGTCGCCCCATTTCCAGAAAGGAGAGCCATAGCCGTCACTGCCCATGAGCTGCCCGTTCAGCAGGTGGGGGTTGGTGGCGATGCTATGGACATGAGAAAAGTTGACCTTCACGGTGGTGCCATACTTGCCTCCGAGCAGTGTGTGGCGGTTGAACTTGTAGCTGCCTTCTGCCTGATAGGCCCATTCGCCATCGGGGTTGGTGGCGTAGGGATAGAGGGCAGCAAGGGCGTAGGTGTGGTCCATGGTGAAGGCTGGCAGGTGATTCACCGTGGATGACGTGCGGTAGTCGGGATCCAATGCCCTCCGGCTGCGGAAAGACATATTGTCACTGCGTTTGGCTTGCAGCAACAGACTCATGCCGCGTTTGGAGTAGCTGCCAGAGAGCATGGCCACATAGCCGCGACGATAGATATAATTGTTATCGAAGTTCGGGTCCTGACTCTTCTGGGCGTACTCTGCCAGCACGTTCCAGGCCCCGGACTGTACACGGGCACGGACGTCAAAGGCATGAACCATTGTGGGAAGATGGAGGCGGTGGGTGTTATCGACAAAGATGTCCTCGTCCTTCTCATATTTGTTCACGTAGGAGCCGCCAAGGGTCAGGTATGTGCCATGCTCTCGCAGCGTGGGCACCCACTCTTCCAGACTCAGTTCTGCATCCGCCCCGCTGACCCATGACTTGTTATGCTTCCAGTATGCGCGCTGGCGACCGCTCAGTACCTTCAGGTTCAACCCAGCAAAAGGTCTCACGGCCACATGGGCACCGCGCAGGGAATTGTCGATGCCGAGGGAGCGTTCCTCGTAGGTGCGGAGGATGAAGCCGGAACCGAACTGCTCATAGAAATCTCCCACCATGATAGCCAGGTTCTGCCAGTGGGCGCGGGCATAGATGTGTGCCAGGCCCCAGCCCTTGAAAGCAGGGTCGTAGCCCGGCAGGGGGTACTCGTTCCACTCCACACGTGCACCTGCGTCGAGAAAACTGCTCTGCATGTGCAGGTCGGCGTAGGTGTTGGCCATGAATTTGGAGTTGTAGTTGGTGTGAGTGTAATCGCCATCTTTGGTCTTGATGCTGTCCCGCTCACCCCGCAACGCACTGACGTGGATGCTACCCGTCAGTGTGGGATGGAAACCCTTCTCATCCTGTGCCGCTACTTGTCCTTCTGCCGCCATTGCTGTCAGCAGGGCAACCAGCAATCCTTTTATGAACAAACTATTCTTCAACGTTCAACAATGGTTAACAGGGATTACTATTCTTTCTTGTCAAGTGACCAGTCTCTCCCTTCGGGGAGGGCGGGGGGAGAGTCCTCACTTGCCTTTCTTCACCAGCTTGCGCACGGTCTCGATGAGTTCCTCCTCGGCACCGTCGGTGTAGCCGTTGTGTTTATAGACAATATTGCCTTCGCCGTCGCAGATGAGCACGTAGGGTATCAGCTGCACGCCCAGTGC
>JAFSZU010000094.1 GCA_017455585.1 Bacteroidaceae bacterium
CAAATTTTTCACTTTTCCTTGAGACACGTCAACCCCTTCGCGCGCGAACCTTTAATATATTATACCCGCACGCAAGCAGGCAGGCACGCACGGGATGACAGGCTCTTCGGCACGAGATGGCAGGCACTTCGGCACGGGATGACAGGCACTTCGGCACGGAATGGCAGGCACCTCGGCACAGAAAGGCAGGCACTTCGGCACGGGATGGCAGACACTTCGGCACGGGATGGCAGGCACTTCGGCACGGGATGACAGGCACTTCGGCACGGGATGGCAAATACGTCCGCACGAAAAGACAATCACGTGCGCTCGAAATTGTCTTTACGAGTGCACGTGATCGCCTTCACGTCCGTATGTGCAGCGGCTCACTACTGTAAAGAATCCACAGAAAGTTGGAAGTCTGAGCGGGGACGTATGCGAGAGGGAGCGTTGGAATGACTGTTGGGTGTCGGAGCCGTGATGGATGCAGATGGATGAGCCGATCCCCTATAATAGTTCCACCGCTCCATAATTTGCCGAACGTAGGCGGATGTCTCCGTACCGCGCAGGTAGCCGTTCTTGACCACGGGGTCGCGATAGAAACGTGGCTCGGCCAGTTTGAGGATAAATGGATCCACGTCTGCCCAACGATGTGGGTCGCCTCCGTGCTTAACGGTCAGGGCCATGGCATCACGCACATGCCCCACGCCACCATTGTAGGCAGCGAGCACGAAACGGATGCGCTCCCGCTGATGCGGGATGTCTGCAAAAGTGACGTTGAGTTCACGCAAGTATCGGGCAGCAGCGGCAATGTTATGCTCTGGTTCAAAGACCTCCGATGACGCCAGTCCAAGATGAGCGGCCGTGCCGGGCATGATTTGCATGAGTCCTTGTGCACCAGCCCAAGAGACGGCACGGGGATTGAAGGCAGACTCCTGGTAGCACTGTGCGGCCAGCAGTCGCCAATCCAACCCCGCCGTGGTGGCGTGACGGATGAACAGGTTGTCGTAGGAGGAGATGACACCATTGGCTCGCGAGAGCATGGGGGGACGCACGGAGCGGACGACGCGCGAGCGGCTGGCCGACTGGCGGCGCGCCGTCTCTGCGGCGAGGAAACGTTCTCGGGTGTCAGGTTTCCACCAGCGTTTGATGGCAGATGCTAACTCGGGCGACGTTGGACGAACAGACCAATGTGTGACGGTGTCCAGTTCCAATGCGATGAGATCAGCTTCACCAGCGGCGAGACGCTGGAGGAGTGTGGCAGTGTCGGGGGCCATCTCCATGCGCAGACGGGTACCGATGCTGCGTGCAAAGGCTTCAGCCATCTCGAACTCAAGGCCGAAGCCGCGACCGCGGTATTCGTAATAGGTGTCGGGCCCTGATAGGGTGACGGCAATGAGTTCACCAGCCGCCTGGATGTCGGAAAGGTCGTAGGCGGCGGGTGCCACGTCCTCTTCTGGCTGCCCGAACATCACGGAAGGAGTGTGCTTCTCCTGCCGACAGGAGAGCAACACAAGCAATGTACCTAAGAACCACAGATTACGCAGATTAAACAGATGCATGTCCTCCTTAATATATATATTAACCACAGATTACACAGATTCTTTTTCCTCTGACTATCGGATTTTGTCTGATATTTCACAGATTTTAGAGCGAAAGGCTACGCAACTTTCGGGTGAGGCGTGTCGGCGTGCATTCCGCACCTGCGTAGCGTGCAGCTCAGGAATCTGTGAAATCTGTGGTACAATAAACTTACGAAAGTTGAGAATATAATTGATGATTGTAAGCAGAATAGAATCCGTGTAATCCGTGCAATCTGTGGTGAATAAGAGTCTGTTTATGGTTTGAGGCGATGGATGATGTAGGTGCGCATGATGTCGATGGCCTTCTGGTTGTTGCCGCCCTGCGGGATGATGAGGTCGGCATAGCGCTTGGTGGGTTCGATGAACTCCAAGTGCATGGGTTTGAGGACATCCACATAGCGGTCCATGACCATCTGCGCCGTGCGCCCTCGCTCCACCATGTCGCGGGCGATGACGCGCATGAGGCGGTCGTCGGGGTCGGCATCCACGAAGAGCTTCAGGTCCATAAGGTCGCGCAACTCCTTGCGGCAGAGTGCCATGATGCCCTCGATGATGATGACCTCGCACGGCTCGATGTGTACGGTCTCAGGCATACGGTTGGACTCGATGTAGGAGTAGGTGGGCTGCTCGATGGCATGTCCCGCGCGCAGCGCATTGATCTGTTCGATCAGGAGATCCCAGTCGAAGGCGTTGGGGTGGTCGAAATTGATCTTGCGGCGCTCCTCCATGGGGATGCCGGTGTTGTCGTTGTAATAGGAGTCCTGCGGGATAACGGCCACCTTGGAGCCGGGCAGGGATTCTACGATTTTGCGGACAACGGTGGTCTTACCGGAACCGGTTCCGCCTGCGATGCCGATGATGTACATGGTTGTGGTCGCGCTGCGCGCGAAGTTTAAGGTTTAAAGTTTAATGGTTAAGGTATAAGGGTGATGACTGTGAGGCTGTATGCGGGGAGGGAGATGGGGGCCGCGAGATTGACGGATGCAGGAGCGGTGGGGCGTGCCTGCTGGTCGTTCCATGCACCGGCAAGCGTGATGCTGGTGGCGGCGGTGGCAGCGTGTGCCAAGTCTCCCATTTCCAAAGATGTAGTGACGGGCACGGGCAGGAGGTTGACCAGTTTGATGTAGGTCTTGCCCGTTGTGGTGTCATGCACGGTGGAGACGGCGAGGCGGTTGTTGACCTCGGGACGCTGCCCCTCGGCAGTGAAGGTGCAGGGCAGGTACTGGTTGCCCTGGGACTGTCCACAGAGCATCTGGACGTAGTAATCCACCGTGGGATAGACGTGCTCGTTGTCAAAGTAGATGAGGTCGGGGTTCCACTGCGTGTGGCCGTGCTTGGCCAGCAGGGGCGCATAGCTGCTCATGTGCACGATATCGCCGTTGCGCTCCAGCCCGCAGATGTGCATGGCACAGGTGAGGGCGGTCTCGATGGTGGATTTGCGCCCCGGGCCATGGCTGGCATACTCGCCGAGATAGACCTTGGAGGCGGAGCGGTCATACTGGTCATAGAAGTCCTGATGGTGGAGATACCAGCCGGGCGAGACATAGTAGTGCTCATCCACCATGTCTATCTTGTTGTCCTTGGCCAGCCGCCAACCCTGCTCATAGTCTGCTCCCTCGAAGAAAGGCCCCGTGGTGCCGCAGACGGTGATGTCGGGGTAACGCTCTTTCACGGCCTTGATGAGGGGCAGGTAACGCTCGGTGAACACGTCGCTGATAAGGTCCTCGTTGCCAATGCCGATATACTTGAGGTTGAAGGGCTTGGGGTGACCTGCCTCGGCGCGCATCCTGGCCCACTTGCTGGTCTCAGGGTCGCCGTTGGCCCACTCCACCAGGTCGAGAATATCCTGTTTATACTGCTCAAATTCTTCGCCGAAGGGTATGCCTCCCTGCTGTCCACCTCCGCCAGTGCTGCTGTTCTGGCAGGGCACGGCGGCAGGCACGACGGGCAGGGGTTCGCAACCCAGGTCCTCGCACATCTGGAAGAACTCGAAGTAGCCGAGGCCGCGCGTCTGGTGGTAGCCCCAGATGTTGCGCAGGGGATGACGCTCCCACAGGGGACCGATGGTCTCTTTCCAGTGATACATGTTGCCGAGGCCGTCGCCATGGGCCACGCAGCCGCCGGGGAAGCGCATGAAGCGCGGATGCAGGTCGGCCAGCACCTGTGCCAGGTCGGGCCGCAAACCGTTCTTGCGGTTCTTGAAGGTCTTCTGCGGGAAGAGACTGACAAAGTCGATGGCCACGTCACCGGCTGTCGTGGGCACGATGGCGAGCGAGGCGTCCTTGACGTCTTCCTTGGCGGTGATGACACCCTTCACCTGCTTCCACGTCTTGCCGGGCGCGGCGAGGGTGGTCTCGCCAATGACCTCTCCCCCACTCTTTCGCAACTGAACCCGAAACTTGCAGGCTTTGCCATTGAGTTGGCGTGCAAAGAGGCTGACATCATACTTGTCGCCCTTGCGCAGGACGATGCCGTCGAAGCCGTCGTTGACCAGCGCGGCACCGGGCCGTTGGATGTTGAGCACGGCATAATGCGTCTGATTGGGATGCAGGGGCTCATCGGTGGCGATGGTGAAGGCGGCACCTTCACCCACGAGTGCCCATGAGTTGGTGGGTGTCCAGTTGGGTTCTCGTCCGCGGTCGGATTCCAGATATTCGAAGTCGCGGTTCTGCAACAGTTCGGCGTAGAGGCCTCCGTCGGCACTGTAGTTGATGTCCTCGAAGAAGATGCCGATGAGTTTGTCTGTGATGTCCTTGCGGGCCTCGGGCTGGATGGTCACGCGAGTGTTGAGTTCTTTATCTTTCAGATAGGCAAAACGTCCGGCATCGTCGGCCAGCGACTCGCTGTCCCGCTGCCCGCGGCGCGCTGCTGCCAGTTTGAAGTTCTCCATGGCTTCCACCTGTGAAAAGGGCACACGGTTGATGCACCCTGTGCGCATCTCGCCTTGCACCAAGGCTTTATGCTCTGCACTGCGCTGCATGGCATCGAAGAACGCACGGACGGTGGCCACGTCTTTCATATATGGGTAATCCTGTGGTTTCCAGTGCATGAGGTCGGGTGACGTGCAGCGGGCATACTGGTTGGCGCGGTCGTTGACGCGGAAGAGCAGTTCCCACTGTCCGCCGGCGTGGAGCAGGATGGGTGTGTGCATCTTCTTCTCTGCGCCCCAGGTGCCGTAGTCGCTTCCCACGAAGCTGGCTCCGTCGGCAATGCTCTTCCACGAGCGGCTGTCGGCAGAGTAGGCAAAGGACAGTCCCTGTGCGGGATGGGCGTTGTAGGAGAACAGGAAGACAGAGTCCGGCTGATTGGCGCTGGCCGTCAGGGTTGCCACGAGGGCAAGGGTGAGGGTGAGGAGGCGGGTCATGGGGGGAGTTGAGAGTTGAAAGTTGAAAGTTGAGAGTTGAAAGTTGAAAGTTGAGAGTTGAGAGTTGAAAGTTGAAAGTTGAGGGGGTCATCACTCGACCTTGAGACGGCGTTTGTACTGCAGGAGTGGGATGCTGTCTGTGACGCCGCAGGAGGTGAGCAGGAGCGTGTCTCGGCGGTCGCTGTCGGTGCCGTAGTAGGGTTGCAGGTTCAGGCGGACGGTGTATTTGCCGGGTTCCCCGCTTGTCTGTTCAGGTGTCGCCCAGCGTCCGGTGGAGAGTGTCCATTTTCCGAAGGTGGTGAAGGATATGCTGTCCACTGTCACCGATGCGCTGTCTGCAAGGGGTCCGATCGGGATGACCTCCATGGCATAGGTGTCGAGGAGTCGCATGGGCCGTATCACGTTCAGTGTGGGCAGTTGTGCGAAGTATGCTCCGGCACTGTATTCTCCGGCCGAGATGGTCACCGCCCCGGAACGCACCTTGCCGGTGGTGTTGGGGTCAAAGTTCATCGGTATGACGAAATCATAGAGGACATCCTCCTTGAAGTTCACTTCCGAGATGACATCATCCAGAGGGTGCAGCCAGCTGGCACTGGCGATGAGTCTGTGTTTTTCTGTGGTTTGATACCACAAGGTGTCAGACGGCTGGTCGGCATAGATGCAGGCCATGCCTGTGGGCCTGATCAGCATCGTCATGTGGTTGCCCTTGTCCTCGAGGCAGGACACCATCAGCAGTGCGGTGGCCATGATTGGAAATAAGATTTTCTTCATTTTAATGATGTATGTTTGGTTATATTAAATTAAGATGCTTTTGCCCTTTCTGGGCGACCTTCAGCCCTCGTCCTAATACCATTGCAGCTGGTTGCTGTAGCTGCTCTGCTTGCGCCACTTGAGGGCATCGGCCAGCGTGGAGGCGTTGCAGGCGAAGTTGAAGTTGAAGGAGGTGTAGGGCGAGAGCACCATGCTGCACGACATGTTGAAGCAGTGGAGGTCTCGTTGCAGTGAGGCCGTGGTCATAGACAGTTTGTGATAATTGAAGTCATATCCCGATGACCAGGAGATATTCCATCCCTCTGCTATCTGCAGGTTTCCGGAGAAGTTGAGGGTATGTGTGAGCTTGTAGGGGTAGCGCATCCGCTTGGTGTTGAATGTGCCGGCGGTGTTCTCGCGCATGGAGACACCGTATGAAATGGAGATGGACCATGGCAGCTGGAAGCGCAGGTAGCCGTCCTCGTCGAGCTCGCTGCCGCTGTTGTCGCGTTTGGCACCGCGCCGTCCCTTGGTCATCTCGGGGTCCAGGTTGGTGTCGTTCAGGTCGCGGTCCTCCTCCTCGTCTTCGTCGCGGTCCTCGTCGTCATCGTCCTTGTCCTTGTCGTCGGACTTGCCGAACAGTTTCTTGAAAGTCTGGTTGTTGATGGTATAGGACAGGTTCTGGCTCATGCCCTGGAAACGTCCGAATCGCCCATAGTGATACTCCGTCTTATCGCCCACATAGACGCGGCCGTTCTCATCGATCTCGTAGGCGTAGGTGGCGAACTGTGCGTTCATGGAGAAGGTGTAACTCTTGGTGAGTTTCAGGCGCAAACGGGTGTTGAGGTCGCTCCACGGCCGTGTCTTGGCGGCCATATTATAGGACATCGATGCTCCGATCTCGTCGATGAGGCTTACCTTCTTTGTGGAGTCATTGCTTGTTCGCAGCTTCATCTCCACATTATTGCCGATGTCCAGCGAGACACTTCCTGTCTTGCCCTGCGAGGGAACGCCGTACATCATGCCCTGGTAGGGTGAATAACTGACCGTGGAGACGTTTCCGTTGCGGTCGGTCTTGACGTAGGTGTCATAATAGCCATAGCGCGAGGCCCCGAAGTCAGGGGCGTAGGAGAAGCTGACGGTGGGGGTGAAGACGTGGCGGATGGTCTGTATCTTGCGCCCGATGAGCGGTGTGTAGAATCCATAGAGCTTGGTGGATGCCGAGACGCTGAAGTTGTAGTCATAGACATTGTTGAAGCCCCAGATGGTGTCGCGGTGCTCTGCCTGTGCCTGCTCGTTCCAGAAGCGCTTGACCTTGTAGGTGTACATGCGATCCTGGAAGTTGAAGGAGGGGGTGACGTTGATGTAGTTGAGCACGGAGAACGATGCCGAGACGGGAATCTTGTGCTGCATGCCGTTCTTCCAGTCCTTGATGAGATTGGAGTGCATGAGTTTGTCCTCCTTGGTGGAGATGCTGTTGGAGAAAGTTCCCGTGTAGGACATGGCTATCTTCTCATACCACCGCTCCTTGCCCACCATCTTCTTGCGCTTGAAGGGGTTGAATCGTGCCAGCGAGATATTCAGCGACGGCAATGTCATGCTGATGCTGCTGTCTCGCATGTTCTGCGACATGTTCATGGTGCCGGAGAGTGTCAGGCCGATGTCAGAGAAGGTGCGGCTGTAGGACACAGAGCTGGTGCGTGTGCTCTGTGTGTAGCTCTGTGGGTTATACATCGACGTGAGGTTGTTGCGCTCGAAGCTGGAGGTGGCGAAATTGACGCTGGCGGAGAAGCTTTGTGACGGGTTGGCCTTGGCGTCCTGACGGTGGCTCCATTGCAGCTTGAAGCTCTTGGTGACCGAGTAGTCTGGCATGTTCTTCTCTCCCTCGACGGTGTTCTGGTAGGCAGCGTTGACCGAGCCGCTGAAGCGGTAGCGTTTCTTGTAGGTGCTCTGCAGGTTCAGCCCCCACGACCCTTTGGTGTAGATCTCGCCAAGCGCCTTGATGTCTATCTTGTCGTTGATGGCAAAGTAGTAGCCGCCGTCGCGCAGGTAGAAGCCGCGGTTGGTCTCGTCGCCGTAGGTGGGCATGATGATGCCGCTGCTGTAGCTGCTGGTGAAGGGAAAGAAGCCGTAGGGGATGGCCAGCGGCAGGGGCACGTCCTCGAGCACGAGATAGGCCGGCCCGAAGACCACGTCCTTGCCGGGTCGCACCTTGGCGCGGGTCAGTGCCAGATAGAAATGGGGGTGGCGGGCATCGCAGGTGGTGTACTTGGCCTTGGCCACATACATGGTGCCGCTGGAGTCGCGTTTGCTGTCGTTGCTGGTCATAAAGCCTTCACCCTGCTGGGTATAGACATTGTTGATGAAGGCTTTGCGTGTGCGGAAGTTGTAGGAGATGCGGTCTGGCTCATACTCGTCACTGCCCTGCTTGAAGACGGGCGGCACGGTGACCTTGCCCAGTGAGTCCTTGGTGCCCAGGGCGTGTACCACGCTGCTGTCGATGCTCATGTCCATGCGGTCAGCGGTGAGTTCCAGGTTGCTGTACTTCACCACGGCATTGCCATAGAAGTTGACGCGGTTGGCACCATAGTCGAAGACGATGGAGTCCTTGACCGAGAAATCCACGGGGGCGTCCAGCGCGCTCTTGCTCTGTTTGGACGAGTCGATGGCCAGGGTGTCTGGACCCGTGTGTCCGGCGCGTCCCAGATAGACGGTGTCGCCGTGGACAATCATGAAGCGGGCCGTGTCACCCAGGGTATAGATGGTGTCATTGGCCAGGGAGTCGAAAAGGGCGATGGCTGTGTGTGTGAGCTGACGAACCACGGCTGAATCATCAACCGCCAAGATACCAAGCGAGCTTCTGCCACGCGACGGGGTGGACGCAGAAGCCAACAATAGTCCCAGGAAGGCGGCCAGCAGACCAAAGAAGATATGTCGTCTGTTCACTGATTCGTGTGCTCACACGGCAGGGGTGCCGCGATAACGGCTGCAAAAGTACTGCAACTCGCGCGCATAAACAAATAAATTCAGTTTTATTTCAAATTCAAGGGCTATTTAGGCATCTGTTCAACCTTTGTTAAGAAAACAGAGCCATCCACTGCCGCATCTTCTGCACGCCTGCCGCCCCGAACTTCTCCAGGCTGTGCAGTGCCTGTTCGGGTGTCTTCTGCCGGTCGAGGCGTGTCTTGGAGAAGAACTTGTCGGCATAGCAGATAATCTGTTCCTCGATGGTCTCGGGCGAGAAGTCCTGCAAGGGCAACGGCAGGTTTTGCTGGCGGATGGTGTCGATGGTCAGACCTGTGCCGGTGTGCCGCTCGGCCACGCGGGCATGGCGGGGATAGCCTTCGCGGCGCAGAAGCTCGCCGCCGAGGAGGCCGTGGCGGATGTAGGGTTCGGTGCCGAAACACTGGATGCCCGGGGCATCGGTCAAGAAGATGCCGATGTCATGCAACATGGCTCCTTCCCACAGGAACTGCTCGTCGGCACCCAACTCGGGGTGGCGGCGGGCTATGTCCACGGCCATCTCGGCCACGCTGCGGCTGTGGGTCACCAAGATATGACGAAGCAGGGCCGCGTGTGCCGGTCCTGCTTCGGGATAGTACTTGTCAATCAGTTCTTCAACCATTTCTTGCCGTTTTGGATGATGATGCCTCGTGTGGGGCTGGGCGCAGGTCGGCCCTGCAAGTCAAACCATTTACCATTTAACCATTTACCATTTTGCCATTTACCATTTTGCCATTTACCATTTACCATTTGATGGAGCAATGGGGCCACCGCCGTTGGGGCAGGTGTGGTGAAGTCTGTCTGGACACGGACGAGCCAAGGGCTGCGCACGAGGAACGTGTAATGGGTGGCGGGCTGGAGGTGGGTGAAGGTGACTTCCAGGGTCTCGCTCTCGCCGCCCGGCAGTGCCAGCACGGTATAGTGGCGGGTGTCCTCGTTCTCCATGCCGTCGGCATAGAGGCAATAGCAGACGCGGTCAGCGGCGTAGCCTCCCGAGGCTTGATTGCTGACGGGCACCGTGAAACGATAGGAACAGATGCCTGTTGCCTCGTCGCTCTCTGTCATCTGAGCGGTGACCTCGCCCCACTCCAACTGCGCACGCTGGCCCTGAACCACGGTCACGGGCATCTGGAAGGGGATGGTCACATCGTCATGGGAAATACCCATGATGCGCTCACCCTTCTCGTAGAACCGCAGGTAGTTGCGCAGGGTGCGCCGCTCGCCGGGGGCCAAGGTCAAACCGGCCAGACCGACATAATCGGCCTGATAGAAGATGGCGGTGTCGGTGGGCAGCCACGTCATGACCTCGTAGGTATAGGTGACGCTGTCCTTGCCCGTGTTCACAAAGTCGAAGTCGGCTTGGACATAGCCCATCACGTCGGGCTGGCGCAGGAATGCCACGTTCTCCAGCACCACGCCGAGGCTGTCCAAGGCCAAGGTGTCGGGTTCCAGGGGCTCGGCATCTGGGGAAGGATGCATGAAGAGGGCACTCTGGTTGCAGAAGAAACCTGAGATGTAGCCGTTCTCCGGACGGTCGATGGGTTCCCACGGATCCAGCAGGTCGAGGTCATACCATCCGTCATAGTAGCCGTTATAGCCCCAGTTGACATGGTAGAAACCTTGGGTATCAATGCCGTCGATATTGAAGGCATGACCGCCCAGATCCATGTTGTGACCGGCATAGACGATGGGGCGGCCCTGCTCCAACTCATGCCGGAGCATGGCGTTCCAGCGGGCCGGGGTGTAGAGAACACGGTCATAGTAGCGCACCATGCCGTAGCCCAGCGCACGTTGCAGCGGTTCGAGGGCGCGCCACACACTGGCACCCGATGAGCCTAAGCCATAGTTCATGTGGACAGCCATCCCTGCCGCCAACGAGGGCAGGGCGATGGCCAAGCCCTGCGCCTCGGTCCATCCGCCACGGTAGTCAAGCAGGTAGTTGTCCCAGTCGAAGCGCGTGCCAGGCAGCATGTCCTCGATGACATAGTTGTCTGTGCTCCAGCCGTGCAGGGTGTCAAGGAGGGCTTCGGGATAGCGGTAGTAGGCCATCACCTGTTCAATGGCAGTGGCCACACAGCCGCTGAGACAGCGTGCCTCGCTGGTCACCCCATTCTCGTCTGTCCAGTGAGGACAAAGAAGGTTATAGGGTTCCTCCTGCGCACGGATGGATTGGAGCAGGGGGCCAATGGTCTCATGAGGCATATCGGTCTTATAAGTCATATAGGTCTTATAGGACTTATAGGTCCTATGCGCCCCATCCTTCCCCTTCACCACCTGCCATGACCGCCCCTGCAACATCTGCCGCAGGGCCTCGGGCATGACACCTGTCCGAGTGATGCCATGCGCCAGCACGCCATCCTCCGTGAGCAGACTTTGCTGGCTATATGCCACAAGAGGCATCAACAGGAGCAGAAACGCAAACCATCGCTTGAGCATAGACTATTCAGAAGTTTAGTTACTAGGCTGTTATTTGAGATCCAATAGTTCACGCGCCTCGGATGTGAGACAGTCCTTGAGTGTCTCAAACGGGATGATGGCAGAGGGCAAGCCGTAGGCGTAGGCGGCAATCTCATACTGCTGATAGACGAATGCCATACCCTTTTCGGTCACGTATGGCGCACTGGCGGGCAGAGGCACTCCGTGCTCCAGTTCGTTCTCCGGCGTGTCGGGGTCGTCATAGAGCAAGAGGCGTTCCATGAGTTCCTCCTCGCTGAGGGTGTGATGATCCTCGGTGTCCTCGGAGAAATATTCACAGAGCTGCTGCTTGATGAACTGTATCAGTTGCGGACGCTTCGCAGGGTCAAACATGTTCCAGCCCATCTGGCGGCCGTCGCTGCAGCGGAAGGTCTGACCATGAGCCAGGTAACCGCCGTGGGCACCACCGGAATAGACATAATAGCCCACCTCGTAGGTGATGAGTTTGTCGGTATTCAGGGAAACGGTGGCATCATAGTCATTGCTGTAATTGATAACCAGCCCCTCCTGCATGGCTTCTTGAACAGATTCCGTCATCCGTTTCATGCCCGCAGAGGCGCAGGCATCCAAGAATGCCTGTTCCTCTCCTACGGTATATGTGATGCCCAGGCGTTCTGCGGATTCCATTTCCTCCCATTGTGGATACATGCTTTGGCCAATCTGCTGTACTAACCAGGCACGTATGCTGTCTGCCAAAGGGCCTGTGGCCTCGGGCGCAGGAAATGCTGCCAGCATGGCTTGCTCCACGTATGCCTCGCCCTCCAAGGAATCGACGGTCAGCGTGAGGGAGTCCTTATAAGATACGGTGCAAATCGTCAGCGTGTCAGCCGCTTCGGTGGCCTCGCCCGTCTTGCCCTTCTTGAAGAAGTCACAGGAGGTGAGGCTCATGCCCACCACCGTCAACAACGTTATGTACTTGAGATACTTATTCATGGAATAACACTCTACTTTTACAGCGGACAGCACAGATGCATTTCCGTGATTACCGTCATATTTCCGCTTTATTTCCGTTGTTAACCTTTCAACTCCCCGATAACGTCCAGGCACTCGCGGCACTTGTCAGTCACATACTGCCAATCCCCGGCTGCCACCTTGTCCTTGGGGAAGAGCTTGCTGCCCATGCCCACACAGAACACGCCGGCCTTGAACCAGGCGCGCAGGTTCTCGGCATCGGGCGACACGCCGCCCGTGACCATGATCTTGCTCCATGGCATGGGTGCCATGAGACCCTTGACCATGTTGGGGCCATAGACATCGCCGGGGAACAGTTTGGTCAGGTCGCAGCCCAGTTCCTGTGCCTTGCCAATCTCGCTGACGCTGCCGCATCCGGGGCAGTAGGGCACCAGACGGCGGTTGCAGACGGGGGCAATCTCGGGGTTGAACAGCGGCCCCACCACGAAACAGGCACCCAACTGGAGGTACATGGCTGCCGTGGGTGCATCCACCACACTGCCGATACCCAGTGCCAGCTCGGGGCACTCCTTGGCAGCGAACTTCACGCACTCGGCAAACACTTCCTGGGCGAAATCGCCGCGGTTGGTGAACTCGAAGGCGCGCACGCCGCCCTCATAACAAGCCTTGATGACCTGCTTGGCCACCTCGGCATCCTTGTGATAGAACACGGGCACCATGGGGGCCTCCTTGATCTTCCTTAAAACTTCTAATTTATCAAATCTTGCCATAATAGTTAAGTAGCTATTCTGTATTAGTTAATAATGAAGAACCACAGATTTCACAGATTAAACAGATTACATGTCTGTTCTTGTGATATTTCTGTCTGATATTACACAGATTTCTGAGCAGCACGCTACGCAGGTGCTGAATGCCTGACGACTCCCCTGACTCGAAAGTGGCGACGCCTTTCGCTCAATAATCTGAGGAATCTCAGACATAATCCGAAAGTCAGAGGAAAGGAAATCCGTGTAATCTGTGTAATCTGTGGTTCTTATAAGATAATGGTGTTCCCCTACTTATCTCTGAACACGCCCGCTGGCATTGCCACCGGCCAATGATTCTACTTCTTCTGTCGAAACCAAGTTGAAGTCTCCGTTGATGGTGTGCTTGAGGGCACTGGCGGCCACGGCGAACTCAAGAGCTTCACCCTGAGTGGGCTTCGTCAGCAAACCATGAATCAAGCCGCCGGAGAAGCTGTCGCCACCGCCCACGCGGTCGATGATCGGGTTGATGTCGTAACGTTTGCTCTGATAGAACTCTTTGCCGTCGAAGATGAGTGCCTTCCAGCCGTTGTGCGTGGCGGAGAAACTCTCGCGCAGCGTGCTCACCACATACTTGAAGCCGAACTCCTCGCGCATCTGACGGAAGATGCCCTCGTAGCCGGCGGCGTCGGTCTTGCCGCTTTCCACGTCAGCATCGGGCTTGAAGCCCAGGCACAGCTCGGCATCTTCCTCGTTGCCTATGCACACATCCACATATTTCATTAGCGGGCGCATCACAGAGATAGCTTTCTGGCTCGTCCACAGCTTCTTGCGGAAGTTCAGGTCCACACTCACCGTCACGCCGTGACGCTTGGCAGCCTCACAGGCCAAGCGGGTCAGTTCGGCTGCTTTGTCGCTGATGGCGGGCGTGATGCCGCTCCAGTGGAACCACTGTGCGCCCTCCATGACGGCATCGAAGTCGAAGTCCTGCGGCTCGGCCTCGGCAATGGCACTGTGGGCGCGGTCATAGATGACCTTGGAGGGGCGCATGGAAGCACCAGTCTCGGCATAGTAGAGGCCGATGCGGTCGCCGCCACGGGCCACAAAGCGGGTATCGACGCCATAGCGGCGCAGGGCATTCACGGCAATCTGCCCGATTTCGTGCTTGGGCAGTTTGGAGACGAAGTAGGCCTCATGCCCATAGTTGGCCACGGAGATAGCCACGTTGGCCTCGCCGCCGCCGGGGATGATGCGGAAGGATTCTGTCTGGATGAAACGGTCGTTGCCTTGCGGCGACAGGCGAAGCAAGATTTCGCCAAGGGTTACAATCTTTGCCATAGAATGGAAGCCCCCTCCCGTCCTCCCCCAAGGGGGAGGGGCTGTTAGTTTGTGTTTCCGGCCTTCGCCTTGGGGGAGGCAAAGAGGCCGCTTTCTTTTATCGTGTGCAAAAGTAGCGAATATTCTCCGAATCTGCACCAGCAATAAACTTTTTTTATGAAAAAAGATGGGTCCGGCAATAAATATTTGTCTCAACACACGCATCCTTTCACAGAAAAGCCGTACCTTCGCGCCAACTTTCAACTCTCAACTCTCAACTCTCAACTTTCAACTCTCAACTCTCAACTTTCAACTCTCAACTCCCCCATGCGCTCCCTCAGCCCCATCGCCGTGTTCCTTGTGGTGTATGTAGCCACCAGCATCATTGCCGGTGACTTCTACAAGGTTCCCATCAGCGTGGCGTTCCTCATCACGTGTGTCTATGCCGTCGGCATCACCCGGGGGCTGCCCTTGCGGGAGCGCATCAACCTGTTTTCGCGTGGCGCCGGCGATGCCAACATCATGCTGATGATATGGATCTTCATCCTCGCGGGGGCTTTTGCAGCTTCTGCCAAGGCCATGGGAGCCATCGATGCCACCGTTAACATGGCGCTTCAACTCCTGCCAGATAACCTGCTGTTAATGGGACTGTTCCTTGCCGCCTGTTTTATCTCGTTGAGCATCGGCACCAGCGTGGGGACGGTGGTGGCCCTGGCTCCCATTGCCGCGGGCATTGCCGAGGCCACGGACTCTTCTGTGGCGATGGTTATCGGCGTGGTGGTGGGCGGTGCGTTTTTCGGCGACAACCTCAGCTTTATCTCAGACACCACCATCATGGCCACCCGCACACAGGGCTGCCGCATGAGCGACAAGTTCCGCGTCAACTCCATGATTGTGGTGCCGGCGGCCTGTGTGGCGATAGTGCTCTATCTCCTGATGGGCGCACAAATCCATGCGCCACAGTCGATACCCGAAGTGGTGCCGTGGAAGGTGCTGCCCTACATCGCCGTGCTGGTGACAGCCATTGCCGGAGTGGATGTGATGCTGGTGCTCCTCCTGGGCATTGCGCTCAGTGGAGTCATCGGCATCCTGCATGGCAGCTATGACTTCCTCGGTTGGTTCGCGGCCATGGGCGACGGCATCCTGGGCATGGGCGAACTCATCGTCGTGACCATGCTGGCCGGCGGACTGATGGCGCTGATTCGCCACGGAGGCGGCATCGACTTCGTCATCCGGCATCTGACACGCCACATCCACAGCCGTCGCGGGGCGGAGCTGACCATTGGCGGGCTGGTGGTGCTCACAGATGTCTGCACAGCCAACAACACCGTGGCCATCCTCACCGTGGGACCCATCGCCAAAGAGATCGCCGACCGCTACGGCATCGACCCGCGCAAGTCGGCCAGCCTCCTCGACACCTTCTCCTGTCTGGCACAGGCACTCATCCCCTACGGTGCCCAGCTCCTCATGGCTGCCAGCCTCGCCGCCATCTCCCCCGTAGAGATTATACCTTATTTATATTATCCCTTCTGCATGGGAGTCTGTGCCCTCCTGGCCATCTGGTTCCGATGGCCGAGACGATATAACAACGGGAATATAACGGAGAGTTCAGAAATATAACGGAAAACACGGAAATGATTATCCGCAATTACCCGATATGAATGATGAATTACGTACTGTGCAGATTGAAGACGGTGAAACCGTCTCCTCTCAATAACCGCAGTGTCCAAAGGACCTGCGGACTGCTCATGCAAGCAAAAAGCACTCTGGAAGAGTGCTCCATCACCTTGGATCGGCGACCCTCTTAGGGTCGATGTCCTCTCTCTGTCATCCATCCGGGGGGTACAAGCACCCCCGGTTATTGAGAGAAGACCGCCTTGCGGTCTATGACAGATACAACCACACAGATCAATGAATTATAAACTGAATATTGTGAATTATGAATTTTGAATTGATATATAACTATTTTCCCGGCTTGACGGCCGAGCAGCGCGAACGCTTTGCAGCCTTGGACGCGCTTTACCACGACTGGAACGCCAAGATCAACGTCATCAGCCGCAAGGACATCGACAACCTCTATGAGCACCACGTGCTCCATTCCCTCGGCATCGCCGAGGTCATCAACTTCCGACCCGGCACGCGCGTCATGGACCTCGGCACCGGCGGTGGCTTCCCCGGCATACCCCTCGCCATCATGTTCCCCGAAGTGCAGTTCCACCTCGTCGATAGCATCGGCAAGAAGATCCGCGTCTGCAACGAGGTGATTGCCGCCCTTGGCCTTCAGAACGTGACCACACAGCACGCCCGCGCCGAGGAAATCAAATATCAGAAGTCCCCTAAGAAACAAAGGAAAGCCCCCGCCCCTGCGGCCTCCGTGCCCGACGCTTCTCCGTCGGGCTGCCCCTTCCCCGCCCCGGCCACCGTGCCCGGCGCGTCTCCGTCGGGCAGCCCCTCCCCCGCCCCTTTCCCCGCCAGTTCTCCTCTCCTTCCCGCCCGCTTCGACTTCGTGGTCTCTCGCGCCGTCATGCCACTGGCCGACCTCGTCAAGGCCGCCCGCCCACACATCTCCCAGCACCAGCAGAACGCCCTCCCCAACGGACTCATCGCCCTCAAGGGCGGCGAACTGGAACACGAGGCCGCTGCCGTGCGCGGCACAAAGATCACCACCTCCCTCTCCGACTTCTTCACGGAAGAATACTTCCAGACCAAGAAAGTGGTGTATGTCCAACTGTAATAAATGATGAGTGATGAATTGTACCATTAAGTCCTTTGTTGTCAACCTTGTGCAGGAGAACTGCTACATCGTCAGCGACGAGAGCCGCGAGGCCGTCATCATCGACTGCGGAGCCGCACGGCCCGGTGAGTGTGCGGAAATAGAAAACTATATCGCCACCGAGGGCCTCACCCCCGTGGCTCACCTGCTCACCCACGCCCACTTCGACCACATCCTCGGAGCCGCCTTCATCCAAGAACGCTACGGGCTCAAGGCGCGCTGCCACGCCGCCGACCTACCCCTCTTGAACGGTCTCGGCCGGCAATATGAAGACTTCCTCCGCGTGCCTTTCCATGGCCAACAGCCCACGCCCGGCGAACCGCTCACGGAGGAAACGACCGTCACCTTCGGCACACATTCTTTGCAAGTGATTCCTTGTCCCGGCCACACGCCCGGCGGTGTCTGTCTCTATTGCGAGGCAGAGCACGTGCTCTTCTCCGGCGACAGCCTCTTCCAACTGTCCATCGGCCGCACAGACCTCCCCGGCGGACACCACTGGACACTCATCCGAAGCCTCCAGCATCTCCTGCGCACCCTCCCGCCCGCCACCGCCGTCTATCCAGGCCACGGCCCCGCCACCACCATTGCCACCGAGAAAACAGCCAACCCCTATTTGTCTCTCTAAGCGCAGCCGGCCTTACACAAATCCACGTATTTTGATTATTCCTTCATGATGGAATGATTGTTCCTTCATGATGGAATGATTATTCCTTCATGATGGAATAATGAAAACAGGCGGGTGAGTATGCCAGAACACGCGGGTTCGTGAGCCGTAACAGGCGGTCGAAAGCAAGACAGCTGCCGTTCACAAACAGAAAGCAGCCTTGCTTGTGTAAGGCAAGACAGCTGCCGTTTACAAACAGAAAGCAGCCTTCGCATGTGTGAGCAATCACACGGGCGAAGGCTGCTTCATGGTTGATTCCGAGGTATCAAAACGGCAGGTCATCTGTGCTGTCCCCGCCAAAGGCCGGTGCCGGCTGGGGCGCATCAGCAGCCGGCTGGGGCGCGGCTGCGGTCGGCTGGGGGGCTACAGCAGCCGGTTGAGCGGTGGATGCGGCCGGTTGGGGGGCGGCCCCGGACTGCGCGGGCGGGAAGGGGACGTCGCCGGCGGGAGCGACGCCGGGTGCTGCGGCGGGTGCGGCCACGGCAGCGGGGTCGTAGGGCACGACCTTCCATGCACGCACCTGATTATACCACCGGCCATTATACTCGTGCGCATCAATATCTATGCTCACCGTCAGCGACTGACCTGCCTGAATATTGAACTGGGCAATGCGGTCACTGCCGAAGACCTCGAACACACACTTCTTGGGAAACTGCTCAAAAGTCTCGATGATGTACTGTCCCAACTTCCACTCCGAGCCTGAGCGCTGGGATATGCCTCCGCGCTCGGGCAACACTTGAATAATCTTTCCAGATATTTCCATTGTTATATATAAATAAGGTAATACGTTTCCTTGACGGTACAAATTCGGTGCAAAAGTAGGACAATCTTTCCACTTTTGCTAATTTTAAGATGAAAATTTTGCTTGTAAACTCAAAAAACCGTATCTTTGTTGCGATTTTCAGAGCCCGTGGACAGACCACTTGCGAATCGACAACGCATATAAACCATATTATCACATGAAATTCAAAGTATCCAGTGCCGCTCTCTTCGGCCGCCTCACCTCCATCAACCGAGTGCTCAACAGCAAGAACTCCTTCCCCATCCTGGACTGCTTCCTCTTCGACATCCAGGGCACACAGCTCTCCCTCACCGCCAGTGACAGCGAGACCACGCTGATTACCACCATGGACATCATCGAAAGCGCGCAGGATGCCCGCTTCTGCATCAAGGCAAAGACCATCCTGGACTCTCTGAAAGAGATTGCCGACCAGCCCATTACGCTGGATGTCAACCTTGACACGATGGAGATTCACGGCGAGTATCAGAACGGCTCGTTCAACATCGTGGGCGAGCGCGCCGACGAGTACCCCACTCCCCACAACATGGAGGGCGAAGTCTTCACGTTTGACATGAAGCAGAGCACCCTGCTGGGCGGCATCAACCACACGCTCTTTGCCACCGCCGATGACGAGATTCGCCCGGTGATGACGGGTATCTACTTCGACTTCACGCCGGAGAATGTGGTGTTCGTGGGCACCGACGGCCGCAAGCTGGTGCGCAACAAGGACTTCTCTGTCACCAGCGAGCAGCAGGTGGGATTCATCCTCCCCAAGAAACCCGCCAATATCATGAAGTCCCTGCTGGCCAAGGTGGAAGGTGACATCACGCTGACCTTCAACGACAAGCTGGCACAGATTATCTCCGCCGACTTCACACTCACCTGCCGCCTCATCGACGGCCGCTATCCCAACTACAACAGCGTCATCCCGCAGAACAACCCCTACGTCGCCCGCATCGACCGCGCCGCCCTGGCTTCCACACTCAAGCGCGTGCTGGTGTTCTCCAGCCAGAGCAGTGCACAGGTCAAGCTCTCCTTCAAGAAAGACCTGCTCACCGTGAGCGGACAGGATGTCGATTTCAGCACCTCGGCCGAGGAACGGTTGATCTGCGAGTATGATGCCCCCGCCATGAACATCGGCTTCAAGGGCACGCTGCTGCTGGACATCCTCAACAACCTGGAGAGCGCAGAGGTCACCTTCCAGCTGGCCGACCCCAGCCGCGCCGGCATCATCATGCCCGCCGAGCAGCGCGAGGGAGAAGAAGTGCTCATGCTGCTCATGCCCATGATGCTCAATGACTGAACAACGGAAGAACACGGAAGAACACGGAAAAGAACGGAAAGAACAGAAATATTTCCGATATGTTTCCGATATATTTCCGGTTTTTCCGCTGTTAAGAACGAGAATTGAAAGGTAACCATGAAACTGAATCTGGAGAGACCCATCGTCTTCTTTGACCTGGAAACCACGGGGGTGGATGTGGTCAAGGACCGCATCGTGGAGATTTGTCTGCTGAAGATCCTGCCCGACGGGGGCGAGGACTCCAAGGTGATGCGCATCAACCCCACTATCCACATCCCCGAAGAAGCCAGCAGCGTCCACGGCATCTATGACAAGGACGTGGCCGAGTGCCCCACCTTCAAGGACGTGGCACAGGACATCTGGAACTTCATGAACGGCTGTGACCTGGGCGGCTTCAACAGCAACCACTTCGACATCCCCATGCTGGTCGAGGAGTTCCTGCGCGCCGGCATCAACCCCAACTTCAACAAGATTCGCTGCGTGGATGTGCAGAACATCTACCACAAGCTGGAACGCCGCACGCTGGTGGCCGCCTACAAGTTCTACTGCCACAAGAACCTGGAGGATGCACACTCGGCGCTCGCAGACACACGAGCCACCTATGAGGTGCTGTGTGCACAACTCGACCACTACCCCGAAGACTTGCAGAACGACCTCGACTTCCTGGCCGATTACTCGCGCCGCAATGACAACGTAGATTTTGCCGGACGCATCGTCTATAATGACAAACACGTGGAAGTCTTCAACTTCGGCAAGTACAAAGGCATCCCCGTCACAGACGTCCTGCGCCGCGACCCGGGCTACTACAGCTGGATCATGCAGGGCGACTTTGCCCTCAACACCAAGCAGGTGCTCACCGAGATTGCCCTGCGCAGCAAGAACACCAAATGAACATCGTCCTGGGAATCACAGGCAGTATTGCCGCCTACAAAGCCTGCACACTCATCCGCCAGTTTGTCAAGGCGGGACATGAGGTGCAGGTTGTCATCACACCTGCCGGCAAGGAGTTCATCACACCCATCACACTGTCAGCCCTGACGTCCAAGCCGGTCATCAGCGACTTCTTTGCACAGCGAGACGGCACGTGGCACAGCCATGTGCAGCTGGGACTGTGGGCCGATGCGATGGTGATAGCCCCCGCCAGCGCCAACACGCTGGCCAAGATGGCCCATGGCATTGCCGATAACATGCTGCTGACCACCTACTTGTCCATGAAGGCACCCGTCTTCGTGGCACCGGCCATGGACCTGGACATGTGGGCACACGCCGCCACACAGGAGAACCTCCAATTGCTGCGCCGTCGGGGCGTGACGGTCATAGAACCCGCCAGCGGAGAGCTGGCCAGCCACCTCGTGGGCAAAGGACGGATGGAAGAACCCGAAGAGATTGCACGGCAAGTGATAGCGAAACTGGAGGAGACAGAGAAGCCCAAGGAGCCGACAACACTGACAGGAAAGAGGATCCTCATCACCGCGGGTCCCACCTACGAGCGCATTGACCCTGTACGCTTCATCGGCAACTACAGCAGCGGCAAGATGGGTATCGCCCTGGCCGAGGAATGTGCCCGCCGCGGTGCCGCCGTCGATATGATTTGCGGCCCCATGCAGCGCACCACGACCATGCCAGGCATCAACGTCATCCATGTGGAGAGTGCCCAGCAGATGTGGGACGCCGCCAGCCAACACTTCCCTGAAGCCGATGCCGCCATCCTCTGTGCCGCCGTGGCAGACTTCACGCCCGAGACGGTGGCAGAACAGAAGATGAAGCGCGAAGGCGACGGCCTCGTCCTGCGGCTGCGCCCCACACAGGACATCGCCAAGGGGCTGGGGGCCATGAAACGTCCCGGCCAGAAGCTGGTGGGCTTCGCCCTGGAAACCAACGACGAACTGCCCCACGCACAAGAGAAACTGCGCAAGAAGAACCTGGACTTCATCGTCCTCAACTCCTTGCAAGACGAGGGGGCCGGCTTCCAGCACGACACCAACAAGATTACCATCGTCACCCCCACCGCCGTGCTCCCCTACCCGCTCAAACCCAAGACCGCAGTGGCCTCAGACATCATCAACCACTTGGAAAGTGAATACAACAAATAATATAAGCACCACGAATTAAACAATTCACCACTTGACAATTTTATACACCACAGATTACACAGATTTAACAGATTACATTCCCTATGGTTGTCAAATTTCTATCTGATATTACACAGATTGCTGCACAGCACGCTACGCAAGTACTGAGTGCTATCACTTGCCGAGCAGTCGAAGCCTAATAACGTTTTCCAAGTGTGAGGTTTCCTTAGGGTCGAACCTCGATCTGAAATCTGTGAAATAATACACATAATTGATGATTGCAAGTGGAAACGAATCCGTGTAATCTGTGTAATCCGTGGTGTTTACAATAAACAAATTACGTATGAAGAATATTGTTGTACTGTTCATGGTTTGGTGCTGTGGCCTGGCAGTTGAGGCACAGGAGCTGAATGCCAAGGTGCTGATCAACCGCTCGCAGGTGTCCAACACCAAGTCCGGCGTGTTCGAGGCCCTGGAGAAAGCCATCACACAGTTCCTGAACGAGCGGGCATGGACCAATATCCAGTTCCGTGAGCAGGAGCGCATCCAGTGCTCATTCAATATCAACATCAGCGCCTACAGCGAGACAGACAACTCCTTCAAGGCCACACTGTTGGTAGCCTCCACCCGTCCCGTCTATGGTTCCTCCTACAACACCACCGTGTGGAACATGAACGACAAGGACTTCGAGTTCAACTTCCAGGAGTTCGACCAGTTGGAGTGGCGACCCGAGCAGGTCGATAACAACCTCACAGCCATGCTGGCCTACTGGGCCTATATTATCATAGGTATGGATCTGGATTCCATGTCACCCATGGGTGGTACCGACGTGCTGCGGCTGGCACAGGACGTGTGCAACAACGCCGACATGCTGGGCGGCAAGGGCTGGAAAGCCTTTGACGACACCCGCAACCGCTATGCCATCATCAACGACTACTTGGATGGTTCCATGGAGAAACTGCGCCAGTTGCAATATCAGTACTACCGCACAGGCCTCGACCAGATGGCCGAGAACACCGAGACAGCGCGCACGGCCATTGCCGAAGCCATGACCCTGCTGAAGGAGGCACACGAAGACAAATCGCTGTCCATGCTGCCACAGATATTCACAGACATCAAGCGTGACGAGCTCGTCAGCATCTTCTCTGGCAAAGGATCCAGCGAAGAGCGCGAGCAGGTGTATGACATCCTCTCCCGCATCAACCCGTCCCAGAACACCCACTGGGAGAAACTGAAACAGTAATCCCGTCGTGCTGCAATCGCTCATCATTCAGAACTATGCGCTTATCGAGGCGCTGAATATCCGCTTCGACCGCGGATTCTCTGTCATCACCGGCGAGACAGGTGCGGGCAAGAGCATCCTTCTGGGTGCCATCGGCCTCTTGCTGGGGCAGCGCGCAGACACCCGCGCCATCAAGGCTGGCTGCAACCGCTGCGTCATCGAGGCCGAGTTTGACCTGAAAGGTTACGGCATGGACAGCTTCTTCACTGAGCATGAGCTGGACTTCGACGGCCACACCTGCATCATCCGGCGCGAACTCACGTCGTCCGGCAAGAGCCGTGCATTCATCAACGACACACCCGCCCAGGTCAATCAACTGCGTGAGCTGGGCGCACGGCTCATCGACATCCACTCACAGCACCAGAACCTGCTGCTCGGACAGGAAGACTTCCAGCTGGATGTCCTGGACATCGTGGCCCATGACAGCGAGCACCGACAACAATACGCCACCGCATTCCATAACTATCAAACGGCGGTGCGCCAGCTGGACGAAGCCCGCACGGCTCTCGAACGCAACCAAGCCGACGAGGACTATCTGCGCTTCCAGCTCCAGCAGTTGGAAGATCTGGACCTGCAACCTGGCAAGCAAGCTGACTATGAGCAGGAGGCACAGATGCTGGAACATGCCGAGGAAATCCGGCAGAGCCTCTGGAGCACAAGCGAACTTTTAGAGGGTGACAGTGCCATCCTCTCTTCCCTCCACACCGCAGAACACCAACTGTCCTCCATCACCGCCCTCCTGCCCTCCGCAGAGGAACTGGTCAGCCGCATGGAGAGCTGCCGCATAGAACTCAAGGACGTGGCCGACTCCCTCTTCGCCGAAGCGGACCGTGTGGATATCAACCCCGAACGTCTGCAAACGGTGCAGGAATGGCTCAGCCAGCTCTACACCCTCCAGAAGAAGCACCACGCCCAGGACGATGAACAGCTGATGGCCCTGCGCGAGGAGTTCCGACAACGACTCAGTGACATAGACCACAGCGGGGAACACCTGCAAGCCCTGGAGCAAGCCGTGAAAGAAGCCGCAGCAGCCGTCCAGCAGCAGGGAGAGCGGCTCTCGGCCATGCGCCAGCAGGCCGCCAAAGAAGTGGAGCAGCAAATGCACGGACACCTTATCCCGCTGGGCATCCCCAACGTGAAGTTCCAAGTGCAGATGACCCGCCGCAGCGAACCCGATGCCTCTGGCCTCGACCAGGTGACTTTCCTCTTCAGTGCCAACAAGAACGTCACCCTGCAGCCCATCTCCAATGTGGCCTCCGGCGGCGAGATTGCCCGCGTCATGTTGTCACTGAAAGCCATCATCAGTGCCTCCGTATCGCTGCCCACCATCATCTTTGACGAGATAGACACCGGCGTCAGCGGACATATTGCCGAGCGCATGGCCTTGATGATGAAAGAGATGGGCGACGGAGGCCGACAGGTCATCTCCATCACACACCTGCCACAGATTGCCGCCCTCGGTGCCCACCACTACCGGGTCTATAAGGAAGACGACGAAGAAGGAACCACCAGCCACATCGCTGCCCTTTCGCCCGAAGAGCGTGTGACAGAGATTGCCCACATGCTCAGTGGCGCCAACCTCACCGAAGCCGCCATAGAAAATGCAAAATCACTTCTCACACATGCATAGAATCCTATTCACCTTGCTGCTGACAGCCCTTTCGGCGACCCTTGCAGCACAACCAAAATGGGTCAAGAAGGCACGCAAGGCACAACTGAACTTCATCACCTACGACGCTAACAGTCAATTGCTTCATTCCACCAACGGCTTCCTCATTGACGAGAACGGAACGGCAGTGACCGACTACTCATCCTTCAAGGGGGCTGCGCGTGCCGTGGCCATTGACGAGAAGGGAAAGCAATATCCCGTGGAGACCGTTCTCGGGGCTTCATCGCTCTACGATGTCATCAAGGTCCATGTGGCAGACATCAAGGCC
>JAFSZU010000095.1 GCA_017455585.1 Bacteroidaceae bacterium
AAAGTTGAAAGTTGAAAGTTGAAAGATTTTGCCAACAAAATATTTCTGGTACTTTTCTTTGTCCATTGCTTGCTCAATCTGTCAGGAACCTGTATCTTTGTCCAAGTTATGAAGAACAATCAAGTTTTAGAGAACGCGAACACACAAGATCTATTCTCATTGGAGTTGCAACAGGCGGGTCTGCAGCCCGTCACGTGGGCAGACAGGGCAGTATCCGTCTCGAAATCCGTCTCGAAAGATGCACAGCAACGGGACCTCTTTTTCCGTATCCGCAAAGACTACACGGGCGACACGCTGGTGGACGTGGTGAATCTGGCGGGGAAACCAGCGAGTGCAGACAGCTGGAGCCAAGCGGGTGAGGTGGCAGCAGCCCTGCGGTTGATGGAGCGCATCCGTGAGGAACGGCTGATGCGCTTCTCCTGGGGCGATGAGACGGAGGAAGATGCCATACGCCTCAGTCAGTATCCCTACTTGCTGCTGGCTCTCATTCGTTGTGACAATCTGGTGACGGAGGCGATGCAGCCCATCACCGTCAGCGAGGAAGCGGCACGTGTGCAGGTGTGGCTGATTGGAGAGGAAGGAAAGGAGAAAAAGGAAAATGAGAAGACGTTCCTCCCGATCTTTGCGGCCAAGTGCAGCGAGGACGAGAGTGGCAAGCCTTTTGAGATGCTGACAGACACTTTCTTGTTGCGCGGCGGATATAAGCATGAGGATGGGACATACGAGGCAGCGGTCATTCATCCCACCCTCTCCCTGGGAGAGAACTACCGTCAGCTCCAGATTTTCAAGCGTCCCGTCCCCGTGTTGATGACCGAGCAATGGATCGCCGTCCTGTTCACCTATCTGACGAATGTGGAACTGCTGCTGGAAGGGCGCACGGTGGTCTGGGACCGCGAGCCGTTGCGGCAGCTGCCGACGGTGGTGATTGAGAAGGTGGATGAAGACATGGCGCTGTATCTGCGACTGGCAGACACGGCAGGGGGCGTCAAGACGACTTGCCAGGCCTCGCTGGCCAATCCCCAGGAAGTGCGGTTGCGCCCCATTGAGCGCATAGACTTGGCGGCAGAGCAGGAGCACCTGCGCAGCATCATCGTGCGTCACGCTCCGTCGAAGAAAGCTGCCCGCCAGGTGTGGCAGGACGAGGCGAGCGGGCTGTTCATCGTCCCAGAGGAAACGGCGGGGCCTTTCCTGCTGCACGGTCTGCTGGACATCGTGAACCACTACCGGCTGTTGGGTGCCGAGCGGCTGCGGGAATACAAGGTCAAGCCCGTGCGTCCGCGTCTGAACCTCAGCCTCGGCTCGGGCATTGACTTCCTGGAAGGCACGGCCACCGTCAATGTGGAGGGTGAGGAATTGACGCTGGCCGATTTCCTGAAGCAGTACCAGCGTGAGCATTATATCCTGCTCTCCGACGGCAACCGCGCCATTATCGACGAGGGCTATGTGCGGCGGCTGGAACGCTTGTTCCGCAAGACCAACAAGGGCGGACGGGTCAAGGTCTCGTTCTTTGACCTGCCCGATGTGGAAGCCCTGCTGGAGCAACGTCTGGAAGGTGCCGTCTTTGACCACCACCGCCGTTTCTACGAGGGCTTCAACCAGCTGCCGCAGAAACGGATGCGCTTCACGGGCGTGACGGCCACCCTGCGCGGCTACCAGCGCGAGGGCGTGAAGTGGATAGACTACCTGCACGAGAACCGGCTGGGCGGCTGCCTGGCCGACGACATGGGACTGGGCAAGACGCTGCAGACCATCACGATGCTCACACGCCTCTATCCCAAGGAGCAGCAGCCATCGCTCATCGTCATGCCGCGCAGTCTGCTCTTCAACTGGCAGGACGAACTGCGCAAGTTCGCGCCCCAGCTCACCTATTATATATATTATGGTGCACAGCGTGACCTTGACGAGGCGTGCCGCTCACAGCTGGTGCTGACCACCTACGCGCTGGTGCGCAACGACATCGAGCAGCTGCGCCAGCGGCCGTTCCACTATGTGATTCTGGACGAGAGCCAGAACGTGAAGAACCTCGCCTCGCAGAGCGCACAGGCGGTGGCGTTGCTGCCGTGTGAGCACCGTCTGGCCCTGAGCGGCACACCCATCGAGAACAACCTCACCGAGCTGTATGCCCTCTTCCATTTCCTGAATCCCGCCATGTTCGGTTCGCTGGACGACTTCAACCAGCGCTATGCCTATCCCATCCAGCGCGACGGCGACCGCGAGGCCACGGAGAGTCTGCGCCGCCGCATCTTCCCCTTCATCCTGCGACGGCTGAAGGGCGACGTGCTGGACGAGCTGCCGCCGCTGACCGAACAGACGCTCTACGTGGAGATGGACGATGACCAGCGCCGCCTCTATGAGCAACGCCGCCAGTATTATCAGGAGGCGGTCTCATCGAGCATCGCCTCGCAGGGGCTGGGCGGCTCGCAGATGATGCTCTTCCAGGCACTGAGCGAGCTGCGACGCATCGCCTCCGTGCCCGAGAGCCTGACAGACGGTGCCGTCACCTCACCCAAGCTGGAACCGCTCTCAGAAGCCATCTCGGAGGCGGTGGCGGGCGGACACAAAGTGGTGGTGTTCTTCAACTTCATTGCAGGCATAGAGCTGGTGGGCGAGCAGCTGAACGCCATGGGCATAGACTTCGTGACCATGACGGGCGCCACGCATGACCGCCGCAGTGTAGTGGAGCGGTTCCAGGGCGACCCGCGGTGCCGTGCCCTGTTGATGACGCTCAAGACGGGCGGCGTGGGGCTGAACCTGACGGCAGCAGACACGGTGTTCATCTTCGAGCCGTGGTGGAACCGTGCTGCCGAGATGCAGGCCATCGGCCGTCTGCACCGCATCGGCCAGAAGGCCAACGTGCTCAGCTACGCGATGATTGTCCGCGACACCATCGAGGAGAAGATTCGCCTCCTCCAGCAGCAAAAGGCAGAGCTGACAGATGCACTCATCAGCAGCGACCTCGCCGCCAAGCAGCTCACCGAGGAAGACATCCGCTACATCTTAGGATAATTCACAATTCATAATTCACAATTCATAATTCTCAACACGTTAACTTTCAATTTTCAATTCTCAATTTTCAATTCAAATTGTGGGAAACAAGAAAGGAGTCAAACAGGCGCTGCTCTTCGACATGGAGGAGCCGCAATATAACACCAATCCACTGGTGCTGCAGGAACCCGAAGTGGTCAGGTGGAAACAATATGATGATCTGTTGTCCACGCTCACCAAAGCAGATCTCGTGGAGCTGTGCCGCCAGTTCTGGCCACTGCTCGACGGCCACACATCCGTCAGCAAGCGAACCGCCGACGGTGTCATCACACGCGCCCCGGAGCTGGAAGCCTTGAAAAAACAAAGCATGCCCAAGGCCGACATCAGCCGTGCCCTCGCCTTCATGCTGGCAGCCCCGGAGAATATGCGGCTCTACATAGACACCTTTTCCGAAGAAATGTGCGACCTCTGGCGGCTGGTGCTCATCCGTCTGTATGTCAGCCTGGACGAAGCAAAGAAAATCCTGCAGACCACCAACCGGTTGAGTAGCAGAGAGGGGCACTCATTCAGCTATTATTATGGCGGCAACCCCAGTTGGAACCGATCCGACATGGCGTGGTTCACCCTTGTCAGCCGCCACAGCGACAAGATGGAGAACTGGGGCAACTACCGCAAAGAAGCGTTCTACATCACTGTTTCTCCAACCATCCACAAGATTTTCTTCCCCATATTCTTCCCCGATGCAGCCAATGACCACAGCCTGACCGAATTGCCCGAAGGACAATACCGCATCGTCACCGGCGAGGCAGATGCACAGCGTTGCTATCCCATCGTCTCGGCGATGCTGTCTGGTGGCGAGTTGGCACTCTCCTCCGGCCGCTTCCTCGTGTCGGGACAGAAAGTGGCCACCAAGCGGATGAATCTGGCGGACTTCGGCATTGGCGAGACAGAGGGGCTGCGATCCGCACTCTATGTGCAGATGCTCACACTGAATCATGTCAGCAAATACCATGGACGCAAGAACATGAGCACAGCCCACTACGAAGAGATTGTGAAGGAAATCGTGTCGAACTTCGGTGGCTACAGTTTCTCCACCTACCTGCCCCTCTTCATCTTTGCACACATCAAGGGGCTGCGCAAATCCTTCACCGAGGGGAACCTGTGCAGTGACTTGGCAGCGTTTGACCTCAATCAGCTGAAAGCCCATCCCGACCAGTGGGTGCACATTGGCGACCTGTTCATACACTCGCTGAAGGGTGTGGTTACGCCTCATGACATTCCCTTCCCGACACTCGTGTTTTCCTCCACACGCGATGATTATCGGGATGACATCGTGAACCAGTTCACAGGACAGCCATTGTGTGTGGAGCACTTCACCCGCCACTTCGGCAACACATTCCACAAGGGCATTCTCTACATGCTGGCCGCGCTGGGTGTTGTGGAACTGGCTATCCGCAAACTGAACGATGGCGAGGTGCCCATCTCGCCCTATCACGCTGTGGCCTACGCCCGCCTCACACCCCTGGGACGCTATGCCCTCGGACTCACAGACGAGTATGCAAGCAGCGAGCAAGAGATACAGTATTTCCAAGTTGACCCGGAACGCCTCATCGTCCGCGACCTGACGGCTGCACCATCAAATGGTCAAAGGTCAGAGGTCAACTCTCAACTTTCAACTCTCAACTCCGTCAACCCCTTCCTCGACATCCTTCTCGGCATCGCCCACTCCATCGGGTCGGGACGCTACGAGGTGACGGCGCAGACCTTCCTCGCCTCCTGTTCCAACCGCGACGATGTGAAGCAACGCATCAATACCTTCAAGCAATTCATCTGCCCGAAACCTCCTGCACGCTGGCAGCATTTTTTTGACGAACTGCTCACACGCTGCCATCCCATGCAACTTAACCAGACAGACTATCGCATCTTCAACATACCGCCAGAGAACACCACCCTCATACGCCTCTTGCGCGACGATTCCGAACTTCGCCGCCTTTCCATCCTGGCCGAGGGATACCGCATCCTGATCCCCACCACCAACTATAGCAAGTTCCGCAACCGCCTCAAAGCCCTCGGCTACCTGCTGTAACGTGAAATCCCACAACTACCGTGCTGAACCATGCACCCTATAGCGTTCGCCCATGCCGGGCGAACCCAAAAAAGCAGCTCATCTCACGATGAACTGCTTTAAGCTATGAACAAATCTTGTTGTAATTTCAGAATAACGTTGGAGTAGGACATTACTGGCTTTCTCCAGCTTTCCAAGCGCATCCCTGCGACTGTATAGCATGTTATTCTGCAATCAATTTACCTTAACTAACTTACCTAAAGTGAATAGTCGAAACTATTCGGAGATGAAAACCTTTAAAACTAACCTAATACCATGAAAAACCGTATATCTTTGATGTCTCTCACGAGACTTCTTGTCTTTTGACGTTGCAAAGGTAAGGCTAATTCGTGTATCATCTACACTTTTATTAGCAGTATATTCAATAATTAGCTATTTTCTTGATATACATCAAACGCCGCCTTGATATTGGCGGCGTTTTCTGTGTCTAATACTCATCTGTGGGGCCTACGGATTGTCTTTTTTGAGGGTTGGAGACGAGATGAGGCATACGGGTCCTTTCAATCCCGATGGCACGGGTGCCCAAGCGGCGTAGGTGGTGCGGCGGTAGTTGACGTCAACGACATTGATGTCCTCGAACTTCCGCCAGGGAACGCCCTGCCTGTCGAGGGCGGCGATGCGGTTGGCGGGCAGGTTGGTAATCTCTATGCGCAAGTGGTTGTCGCCAGTTCGGAGCACACCTTGCGGTATGTCCAAGATATAGGGAACCGCCCAAGCACAGCCGATGTCTGTGCCGTTGATATAGACGCGGGCGCTCTCGCGGACATCGCCGAGGTCGAGCTGGGTATTAGTTGACAAGTTGTTTATTCGGGCAGTTGACGAGTTGCTGATTTCGTCTGCCAGCTTGTCAACGTGTTTACTGGTCAACTCGTCAACTATGATGGTGAATGTGCATTCATACACGCCCGTGCCCATGAGTTCTGCAGTCTGGGCGTTCAGCCCTTCCCAGGTGCGAAGGGTGTCTATATCAAAGGTTTGAACGACGGTTGGAGTGCTATCGAGGAAGGAGAGGTGCCAGCCGCGGCTGAGGGGAAGAGTGTCTGACGGGAGGGGAGAACCCGTCGGGGAAACCGACGGGCACCAACGCCGGGAAAAGAGAGAATCGGGGGAGCACAAACGACTGGAGAGGAGAGAATCGGGGGAGCACCAACGACGGGAAAAGAGAGAATCGGGGGAGGTCACCAGCAGCCGAGACTCGCCGGAGCGGAGGCGGACACGCAGCCGGCCGTCCTGCACTTCGGCCACTTGGGGCTGGGCATCTGCCATGGGATTGATCCAGATGGCCGAGCTGAAAGGGACGGCGAGGGGCACGGTGGCATCCACGTCGTGCGGAGAGAGGTTGGCAATGAAATAATGATAGTTGGTGCCCGTCGGTTTTCCCGACGGGAAAGAAACAGAACCCAACGGGAAAGACGCCGAACCCGACGGGGAAGACGCCAAGCCCGACGGGAAAGACGCGGAACCCGGCAGGCGAGAACTCGGGGAGAGGCCAGATGGGGACACGCGGCGAATCATCTTCAAGCCCAGCTCTGTCTTCATGGCTTCGGGGCGGGCGGCCTCCTGCAACGCGGCCACCGACAAGTCACGGATGACGCGCGCCCCCTGTGCTTCGAGAGCCTGCAAATGCTGCTTAACGGATTCCGATAACAGACAGTTGCCTGGAATGATGAGCGCGCGGTAGGGCGTTCCGGCTGCGGTGCGGAGGCGTTCACCGTCGAACGTCGTCGTGAGAAGATAGCGCTCGCTGATATAGTCGCTGTCATATCCCAGTGAATCTATATAAAGGATCGCGCGTATGAAGTCCGCCGCCTTCGTGGCCATGGAATGGATGTCGAACTGCATCAGCCGCTGCCCGGTGTTCTGGTGCCACATGTCGCGCACGGGCAGATAGACCAGAAAGTCGTTGTCGGGCTGCCCCCACTGCAGGAACTGCTGGCAGCGCTCGATATACTGCATCAGGTAGCCGGCATCGCGCCAGATGGAGTTGGTGGGCGACATATCCACCGATGCATAGAACTGCCAGCCGGGCCACGCCTCGTCCTTGGGCGAGAAGCAGGTGCCGTGGAACAGCATACGGTTGACACCCGCGCAGAACATCAGGTCCAGGTCGGGCTTCATCTGTGACAGGCTGGTGCGGAAGTGCTCGGTGAGCCAGGTGAAGGTCTCTGCACTGGTAAGCGGCTTGCCCGTGATGTGTGCGGCCGACGAGGCATATTTGAGCATCGAAAAGTCGGAATCGTTCTTGCGGGTCATCCCCGCATCCTTGCGCAGTCCCTTTATACCGAAATCGGTGAGTCCGAAGCCCTCTATCTCAGGAATATCCACGGCCGCATACACGTCAATGAGGTTGGCCGGTGAGCCGTGCGCCTGGTTGCGCACTTTGACCCCGTGGGAGTGTGCCCACCGTGTCCACTGCTCCGTGAAGTTCTGTAGCAGCAACTCGCCCAGCGTCTCTCGATAGTCGCTCACCACGTCCGCGTCGCCATCGAGGAACGCGGGCAGACGGTCTTCCAGCCGATAGCCGCGCCGCCGCGCAAACTCCTCTAACAGAGAGGGCGTCCAGTCGGCACCATAGACCTCGTAGCTGTCATTGAAGAAGGTGGCGGGCCACGGGGTGCCCGTCTCGGCAAAGGCGGCGTCGATGCGCTGCAGGTAATGCGCCACCGCCGTGGAGTCGAAGTGGTCTATCACCCACCCTTCGCCGCCCGGTGCCGCCCGCTTCACCCGTTGGCGCGTGCGGCTCTCGAAGAGGGCTATCACCCTGCGGCGCGAGCGGTCTGCGGTCGGGAAAACCCGTTGCAGGATGCGGCGTGCAAAGGCACGCTCTGCCGGCGGTGCCTCCAACTGGAGCCGCGCAGCTACCTTCTTGTTGACCACAGTATCCACCACCACCAGCTTGCAGGCGGCCTCCTCCTGCGACACCTCCGGCCCGCCAAAGGGCCAGCCCGTGCCGCAGCTCATATCCACCTGCACACCCAGACGGTTGCCCTCCTCGATGCAGTAGCGCAGCAGGTCCATCCAGCGCTGCGACAAGAACGACACATTTCTCTCTTCATTGCCCTGCACACCGTATATCGGCGTGATTTCCACGGTGCCGATGCCCTTGGCGGCATATTGTTCCAGGCTCCAGCGCAGGTTCTCCTCATCCACCGCCGACCCCATCCACCACCAGCGCGTGCCCGCCTTGGCCGTGGATGCCGTCTGCGGCTTGTGCACGTTCACACCGCGCACCTGCGCCGCCTCTATCACGTCTGTGATGAACTCGCCGCGCTCATCCTCCACATCGATATCCTCGAAGGTGAAGTGGTGGAGCCGGTACTTGTCCGAGGTGCCGACATCGAGGAACCGACGGCAGCGCATCTGGATATCCCGGATTGTGATGTCGTGGCACTCGGACAGCGGCATATCCGCCCGCTCCGAAGGCTGGAAGAACTGCGTCCACGGCCGCACGAAGAGGAAACTGCCGCAGGAACCCGTGATGCGCTCCACGCGCAGCTGCTCATAGTGTTGCGGCGTGTCGGGCCGCATCTTCAGCCACAGCACGCGGCTGGCGTTCTCCACGTGACAGTCCCGCAGGATGATGTTGCGGTCGTGCAAGCTCTCGCTGCCCAGGGTGAGGCATCCGTGGACGAAGCCGTAATGGCATTGCTGCACGATGACGTTCTCCGTGGGGCCGTTCTCCGGCTGGCGGTCGGCCCATGTGCCCTTGCCGCCCTTGATGACCACGGCATCGTCGTTGACGCTGATGCGGCAGCCATGCACCAGCACGTCTGTGCAGACATCGATGTCCAGCGCATCACTGCTGGGTGCCTTGGATTCCGCCGGTTCATGGGGCGCATAGATGGTGCAGCCGATGTATTTCACCCGTCGGCAGCGGTAGAGGTGGTTGGTCCAGAAACCGCTGTTGATGAGGTGTACGTCCTGCACCTGCACGTCGTTGCAGTGGGAGAGATAGACCAGCCGCGGGCGCAAGGCCTCCAGGTTGGTGCATTCGGGGTTGAAGCGCCGCCGGATCCAGAACTCCTCCCAGAAGCGGAGACCGTTGCCGTCGATGGTGCCCGGCCCGCTGATGGTGAAATGATCCACGCTGTCGGCATTCACCAGCGCGGCAAAGTAGTCGCGCGTCTGGCCCTCGATGCGGGTTTTCAGCAGCGGATAGTGCTTGATGGCGTCGATGCCTTTCAGCTTGCCGCCCGCCTCGATGTGCAGGTGTGTGCCCTGCTTGAAGAACAAGGCACCGCTGAGGAAGGTTCCTCGCGGCACCACAATCACACCGCCCCCGCTGGCCGATGCGCGGTCTATCACCGCCTGGATGGCAGCCGTCTGCAAGAGCGTGCTGTCTGCGGCCACGCCACATTCTGTGAGCACATAGCGTGTGCCCAGTGTTGACACATCGACGCGGCTCGTGTCTGTAAACCAACTGCTGATGGGTGTTCCGTCCGGCCAGCAATCGCCGACCTGCGGTCTGCTGGCTGCATGAATACCGGCTACGGCCCAACACAGGAAAACTGTTAAATAAGGTCTGAATCGCATATAAGTCAGGTTTTCGGGGGCAAATGTACGGAAAAGTTTAGAGTTTAGCGTTCATCAACCAACTTTTTTTCCTTTCCCCAACCAACTCAACGATTCAACGACTCAACATAATGACCCCGAGGTGGACAACTGTGCTGATTATTCCATCATGACCGAATGATTATTCCATCATGAACGAATAATCATTCGGTCATGATGGAATAATCAACACGCTTGGGTGTGTATGCCAGAAGAATCGGGTCTTCAAGCAAAAACATTAGCTTGAATAATCTATAATTTGAAGCACAATTATCATAAAAATGGAGGGCATTGTGATAGTTTTTATGTTGAATAGCTGATAGTCTCAACAATTATCACTATTTTTGCCAGCACAAAAACGCCTGTCCTATGAAGAAGCTATCACTGCTCATCCTTGCATTGTCCTACTTTCAATGCGCTTTTATCCCCTCACCCGTCGCAGCACAAACCACGCCGGAGCAAGTGCTGACCACGGCCCGACGGGTGAACGACTACTTCATGAAGGCTGTGCCCGACCCCACAAAACCGACATTTGTGAAACGGGAGCGACCCAGCCATCTCTGGACGCGCGCCGTCTATTATGAGGGGCTGATGGCGCTCTATGGTATTGATCCGAGAGCCGAATACCTGGAATATACCGACCGCTGGGGAGCGTTCCACCAATGGACACCCCGTGACGGCGTGCGGACGCTGGATGCCGACAACCAGTGTTGCGGTCAGACCTATCTGGACCGATACAGGATGACGGAGGACCCGAAGATGATGGAGCACGTGAAAGAAAACCTTGACTACCAGATGACAACGAAGGTGGGCGCGTGGACGTGGGTGGACGCCATACAGATGGCCATGCCCGTCTATACCAAGATGTATCGCATCACGGGAGACAGCCGCTATGCCGACCACGCCATGAAGATGTACACGTGGACGCGCGACACGCTGGCCGGAGGACTCTTTAACAAGAAAGAGGGCCTGTGGTGGCGCGACAAGGACTATGTGCCACCCTATTGTGAAGCCGACGGCAGCAACTGCTACTGGAGTCGCGGCTGCGGGTGGGCTTACGTGGCCATTATCAAGGCAATGGAAGATTTCAGCGCGCGACCGATGTCCAAGGAAATCCGCCGCCACTATCGTCTGTTACAGAAGGACTTCTGCAAAATGAGCAAGGCCCTGCTGCGCTGCCAGCGCGCCGACGGGCTGTGGAATCCCAGCTTGCTGTGCCCCACCAACTACGGCGGCAAGGAACTGACGGGCTCTGCCCTCTTCCTCTGTGGCATGAGTTGGGGGATTCGCAACGGATTGCTCTCTGCCCGCCGCTACCGCACGGCCTGCGACCGCGCCTGGAACACGATGGTCGCCGACTGTGTGCACCCCGACGGTTTCCTCGGCTACGTGCAGGGGACTGGCAAGGAACCCGCTTCCGCACAGCCTGTCACCCGTGACCGCCACCCCGATTTCGAGGACTTCGGCACGGGCTGCTTCCTCCTCGGAGCCGCCGAGTACTACCGCTTGATTTCAACAACGGGAAACACGGGAACAACGGAAATAACGGGAACAACGGAAATAACGGGAACAACGGAAACGTTCTGAAAACACGGAAACCTTTCCCGACCTCTCTGTAGTTCTTTGTCCACTTTTCATTATTCATTCCCCATTCTTATTTATTCATTCTTATTTATTCATTCTCAATCCCTCCCCCCTTGCCCTCTCCTACCCTCAACCTCCCACCTGCCGACCTCAAGTTGCGGCAATCCGATGGCCACACCACCGTGTTGGATCCGTTGCGCCGTCGCTATGTGAAGCTGACGCCCGAGGAACACGTGCGCCAGCACTTTGTCCACTACCTCATCCATCACAAAGGCTACCCCGCCGGACTGCTTGGCAACGAGGTATCCTTGACGCTCAACGGCATGGTACGCCGCTGTGACACAGTGCTCTACGGCCTCGACCGCCAGCCCCGGATGATCGTCGAGTACAAAGCCCCCACCGTGCCACTCACCCAGAAAGTCTTCGACCAGATCTACCGCTACAACACCGTCCTGCGTGTGGAGTGGCTCATCGTCTCCAACGGCCTCCAGCATGTCGTCTGCCACCTCAACCTCCAAAAAGGCACCTGTGAGTTCCTCCCACAAGTGCCCGACTACGATGCCCTGAACTGAATAATATTTTTATTGTTCTCCGTTCTTTTCGTTTGCCTTGTTCCCGTCCTTGTTGTTGGGCCTTTTACGTTTCTTTTTCTTAGGCCTGTTTCCGTTCTTCTCGTTGGTCATGTCCTCTTTCTTCTCCAGCGTTCTTTCCTGTCGCTCGCTTTGTTTCTTCTTGTCGTGGTGCCCGTGACCGCCGCGTTTGCGCTTGCGGCCTCGTCCCGAGGCAGAGCGTGAGCCGGAGCCGCGACCGGTGTAGGCGGGTGTCTCGCCGAATTCTGCGGGCACGGGTTCCTTGGTGACTTCGCTTTCAAGAAAGCGCTCGATGGCGGCGAAGTAGGGTTGGTCCTTGTCGCTGATGAGGGTGACGGCGCGCCCGTCCTTGCCGGCGCGGGCTGTGCGGCCGATGCGGTGGACGTAGTCCTCCTCATCGCGCGGCACATCGTAGTTGATAACCAGCTGGATATCATCAATGTCGATGCCGCGCGCCACGATGTCGGTGGCCACGAGGATGTCTATCTGCCGGGTCTTGAAGCGGTACATCACATCGTCGCGCTGCTGCTGCAAGAGGTCGCTGTGCATGGCCTCGGCATTGTAGCCCTTGCGTTTGAGGGTAATCGCCACGTCCTTGGTGTGGGTCTTCTTGCCCACGAAGATAATGACGTGGTGGGGGGACGCACTCCCCTCCCTAACAGGGGAGGGGCTGGGGTTGCCGAGAAGAAACTCTATAATCTTCATTTTCTGGGGCTCATAGCAGACAAAGGCGCTCTGGTGGATGCCCTCGGCGGGTTTGTTGAGGGCTATCTTCACCTCCACGGGGTTGTGCAGGATGGTCTTGGCCAGCTCCACAATCTTGTCGGGCATGGTGGCCGAGAACATGATGGTCTGCCGGTCGGCGGGCAGCTGCTTGACAATCTGCATGATGTCATCATAGAAACCCATGTCGAGCATGCGGTCTGCCTCGTCGAGGATGAAGAAACTGACGCGCGAGAGATCCACGTTGCCCAGGCTGAGATGGCTGATGAGACGGCCGGGCGTGGCTATCACCACGTCTGCACCGAGGGCGAGGGCGCGCTTCTCCTGCTCGTAGCGGATGCCGTCGTTGCCGCCATAGACGCTGACGCTGGAGATGTCATCGAGATAATAGGAGAAGCCCTCCATGGCCTGGTCTATCTGCTGTGCCAGCTCACGGGTGGGCGCCATGATGACGCAGTTGATGGCATCTTGCGGAAAGCCGCCGTCGCGCAGCAGCGAGAGCACGGGCAGCAGGTAGGCGGCCGTCTTGCCGGTGCCTGTCTGTGCCACGCCGATGAGGTCGCGCCCTTCAAGCAGCGGCGGGATGGCTTGTTCCTGTATGGGCGTGCATTCGACAAAGTGCATGTCGTCGAGTGCATCAAGAATATCATAGTTGAGGTCGAGTTCTTCGAATTGCATTATTGTTTTTCTTTGTGATAGAGGCCTATGGCGATGAAGGTGAAGAGGATATTGGGCAGCCACGCGGCAAGCATCGGTGGCCAGTCGCTCTGGATGGCAAAGGTGGAAGAGACGGTCTGGAACATGATGTAGGCGGCGGCCAGTGCCAGACCGATGCCGAGGGCGCCGCCCATGCCGCCCTTGCGCTTGCGGAAAGAGAGGAAGAGGCCAATGGCGGAGAGGATGAAGGCGGCGAAGGGGTCGGCATAGCGCTTGTGGTACTCCACCAGATAGACCTTGACATTGCTGGAACCACGCAGTTTCTGCCGCTCCACATATTGCAGCAGTTCGTCGTTGGTGAGCGTCTGCTGGTAGTTTTTGGTCATCATGAAGTCCTTGGGTTCCATGTAGATGACGCTGTCGATATAGCGTTCGGTGGTGATGTGCTCGCGCAATCCCTTGAGGGTGCGGATCTTCACATCATAGAGTTTCCAGTGGTAACGCTCGTCGGCGAGGGTATCATACTGGATGCGCTGTGCGGTGAGATGGCTGACGAGGCTCTTGTTTTGGAACTTGTCGAGGGTGAAACGGCTCCCGCTCTTGTACTGGCCGTCGAAGTAGTCGATGTAGGCAATCACGCCGGTATCGACTTGCAGCTGGATGTGCTCGGCAATCTGCGGACGCTTGCGACTCTTGTAGCGCGTCTCGAACTCCAGACGCTTGACGCTGCCGCGGGGAATGACCTCGCTGCCGAGGTAGAAGCTGAGGGCGGCAATGAGGGCCGAGGCAAGCACGTAGGGACGGTAGATGCGCCCCACGCTCATGCCCGTGGACATCATGGCAATGATCTCGCTGTTATCGGCCAGCTTGCTGGTGAAGAAGATGACGGCGATGAAGACAAAGAGAGCCGAGAAGAGGTTGCTGTAGAAAGGAATGAAGTTGAAATAGTACTTCACCAGCCCCATCAATGGCGCGTGGTTGGTGGTGAACTTGTCTGAGTTCTCGGAGAAGTCAAAGACCACGGCAATGGAGATGATGAGCAGGATGGAGAAGAAATAGGTGCCCAGAAACTTGACGATAATGTAGCGGTCAAGTCTCGAAAAGAGGTTGCGTTTGAAAAAACTGAAAAAGGAGAAGACCCTCCCCCCGACCCCCTCCCTTGTAGGGAGGGGAGCGGTTACTTTCGACTGTTGGTTTCCTTTTATGGCTTTTTCTGTCATTTACTTTTGTATCTACTCCCCTCCCTACAAGGGAGGGGCTGGGGGTGGGTCTATAGTCTTTGGCTGAGTTGCGGAATCATTCGTTCCTTCCACGCACGGAAGTCGCCGTCAATGATGTGGCGGCGTGCCTCGCGGACGAGCCAGAGGTAGAAGGCCAGGTTGTGGAGGGAGCCGATTTGCAGGGCCAGCAGTTCCTGGGCCTTATATAAATGATAAAGGTACGCGCGCGTGTAGGTGGTATCTACATAGCTGTGGCCGTCGGGATCGATGGGTGTGAAGTCCGTGGCCCACTTGGCGTTGCGCATGTTCATGGTGCCCTGTGCGGTGAAGAGCATGGCGTTGCGACCGTTGCGGGTGGGCATCACACAGTCAAACATATCCACGCCAAGGCTGATGGCTTCAAGGATATTGGCAGGCGTCCCCACGCCCATGAGGTAACGCGGACGGTCTTTGGGCAGGATGCCGTTCACCAGCTCAATCATTTCATACATCACCTCAGCGGGTTCGCCCACGGCCAGCCCGCCAATGGCGTTGCCCTCGGCCTCCTTGCCGGCCACGAACTCGGCACTCTGTGTGCGCAGGTCGCGGTAGGTGCAGCCCTGCACGATGGGGAAGAGGCTCTGGTGATAGCCGTACTTCGGTTCTGTCTCGTTGAAGCGTCGGATGCAGCGGTCCAGCCAGTTGTGGGTGAGCGCGAGGCTCTTCTTGGCGTAGTCATATTCCGCTGTGCCGGGCGGGCACTCGTCGAACGCCATGATGATGTCGGCCCCGATGCTGCGCTCGATGTCTATCACCCGTTCGGGCGAGAAGAAATGTTTGCTGCCGTCGATGTGGCTGCGGAACTCGCATCCCTCTTCCCGCAGCTTGCGGATACCGGTGAGCGAGAAGACTTGGAAGCCGCCGGAATCGGTGAGCATGGGACGGTCAAAGCCGTTGAAGCGGTGGAGGCCGCCAGCGGCTTCGAGGGTGGCCGTGCCGGGTCGCAGGTAGAGGTGATAGGTGTTGCCCAGGATGATTTCTGCGTTGATATCTTCTTTCAGGTCACGCAGTTGCACACCCTTGACAGACCCCACGGTGCCCACCGGCATGAAGATGGGTGTGTGGATGTCGCCGTGGTCGGTGTGGATGACGCCGGCACGGGCACTGGATTGAGGGTCGGTGTGTTGGAGAGTAAAGGTCAAGGGAGTTGAAAGTTGAAAGTTGAAAGTTGATAGTTGAGAGTTGAGAGTTGAAAGTTGAAAGATGAGAGTTGAAAGTTGAAAGCAGCTGTCACGCATCGCGCTAGCTAACTTTCAACTTTCAACTCTAAACTTTCAACTCTTCCAACTTGAATTGGATGGGATGCGGCACTTGCTCCTTCAGCAACGCAAAATCCAGAACATCGAGGACGGTATTGACATAGTGGAACTGCAAGCCGTGAAGGTAGAGGCTGTCTATTTCCTCGATGTCCTTCTGGTTCTCCTGACAGAGAATAATGTCTGTGATGCCAGCACGCTTGGCAGCGAGAATCTTCTCTTTGATGCCACCCACGGGCAGCACCTTGCCGCGCAAGGTGATCTCGCCCGTCATGGCAATATTCTGGCGGACACGCCGCTGCGTGAGTGCCGAGACGAGGCTGGTGGCCATGGTGATGCCCGCGCTGGGACCGTCTTTGGGCACGGCACCCTCGGGCACATGGATGTGGATATTGTAGCTGTCGAAGATGCGCATGTCGATGCCCAGCTGGTCGGCGTGGGCCTTGATGAACTCCAGTGCCAGCACGGCACTCTCCTTCATCACGTCGCCCAAGTTGCCAGTGAGCGTGAGCTTGTCACCCTTGCCGCGGCTGAGGCTTGTCTCGATGAAGAGGATCTCGCCGCCCACGCTGGTCCAGGCCAGCCCTGTGACCACCCCGGCGAACTCGTTGCCCTGATAGCTGTCGCGCGTGAAGCGCGGCTTGCCCAAGAGCGACTCCACGTCCTGCGGTGTGACCTTCTGGGCAGGAAATTCGCCGTTGCGCTCATATTGCAGCACCATCTTTCGGTAAAAGCGATCCAACTCTTTTTCCAGTCCGCGCACGCCGCTCTCACGGGTGTAGCGTTCGATGAGGAAGTCCAGTGCGCGGCGCGAGAACTTGATGTCCTTGCGGTCGCTGATGCCGCAGTTCTCCTTAACGCGCGGCTCCAGGTGGCGGCGGGCTATCTCGGCTTTCTCCTCGGTGATATAGCCGTTGACCTCTATCAGTTCCATACGGTCGAGCAGCGGGCGTGGGATGGCACCCACGTTGTTGGCGGTAGCAATGAACATCACCTTGGAGAGGTCAATATCCACTTCGAGGAAGTTATCATGGAAGGCGGCGTTCTGTTCGGGGTCAAGCACCTCCAGCAGAGCACTGGAGGGGTCGCCGTTGTGGGTGCTCTCAGTAATCTTGTCAATCTCGTCGAGGACAAAGACAGGGTTGGAGCTGCCCGCCTTGATGAGGCTCTTGACAATGCGACCCGGCATGGCGCCGATGTAGGTGCGGCGGTGACCGCGAATCTCGGCCTCGTCATGGAGTCCGCCGAGCGAGGCCCGCACATATTTGCGCTTCATGGCCGAGGCGATGCTCTTACAGAGCGATGTCTTGCCCACGCCCGGAGGACCATAGAGGCAGATGATGGTGCTGCGGACGTTACCGGCTTTCATCTGTCTGACGGCCAAGTGCTCCAGAATGCGCTCCTTGACATCCTTCATGCCGTAATGGTTGTGGTTGAGCACCCGCTCGGCGTTCTGCAGGTTGAGGTTGTCCTCGGTCAACACACCCCACGGCAGTTGCAGTAGCGTCTCTAAGTAGTTATACTGCACCTGATAGTCTGGTGACTGCGGGTTCAGGCGCTCCATCTTCTCCAGTTCATGGTCGAAGGTGGCCTTCACCTCTTCGGGCAGTGCCATGCCGTCGGCTTTCTGGCGCAGCTTCTGCGCATCATTCTGTGCGGTGCCGCCGAGCTGTTCCTGGATATTATGCAGCTGCTGTTGCAGGAAGTACTCGCGCTGCTGTTTGTCAATGTCTGCCTTGGTCTGCCGCTTAATGTCCTCGCTGATTTGCAGCAACTGTATCTCCTTGGCCAGATAGCGTAGCAGAGTGGTGACTCTGTTGGCAATTGACGTTGTGGACAGCAGTTTGATTTTCTGCTCGACGGGCATGGGCAGATTGGTGCAGACGAAGTTGATGAAGAACTCCACCGTGAAAGCGTGGTTGACGCTGGCAATAGCCGCATCGGCCAATTCATCGTTGAGGCGAATGTAGTCGATGAGCCGGTCACGCAACGTCTCGCGCAGGATGTCTTCTGTGTGGTCGCCGCGGTTCTCTATCTCGATGGGCATTTCCTCGAAGGTCGCCCACAGCTCGCCTTGCTGTTCCGCGTACTGAAGGAAGTGCAGCGGGTTCAAGCCCTGAACAACGGCGGTGATGGTGTCGTCATCCTCGGAATCGAATATGCGCACCACGCGTGCTGCCACACCATATTCATAAAGGTCGCCCACTCCGGGCTGGTCGTTGTTGGGCTGTAGCTGCGTGGCCACGGCTATCAGGCTCTCTTCCTGCATGGCCTGGTTGACCAGCTTCTTGGAACCGGCCCGACCGATGGAGATAGGCACAATGATACCGGGAAAGAGAACGAAATCTCGTAATGGCAGGACATGAAGAAACCTGGGCAGCTGGATGTTGAACAGCTCCCGCTCGTCCATGCCATATTGCGTGATATAAGAAAAAGGATTTATCTGTGGTTGATCTGTGGGCATGTATGGAGTTGAGAGTTGAAAGTTGAGAGTTGAGCGTGTAAAGCGGGCGCAAAGGTAGTGAAAAAGCTTGTAACAGCGAAGCGATTATGGAAGATTAACGTTATTCGGCCCAAAATATAGACCCGTCAGTCCTCCCCGCGAGGGCTTTTTCATGTAAAAACACACTTTTCAACATCCAGCCCTGCACTTTTCCGCCCTTTCCTTCTTCACTTCCCCCACTTTTCGCTACTTTTGCAACTCACCCCAATGTTCGTATTGCTATCTTAGCACCTCGGTATCCTCTTTGTTGTATGGAATAAAATTGTCAGCCTTTGCCTGCGACTCGAAGAGCATCTTCGGCCGCTTGCAAGACACACAGAATATTTTATTCTTCGTAGGTTTCATGTAGGCTGTTTGTTACCTTGAACTATCTTGGCTGCCAGATTCTTGATAAGATACGCTCCATATCCTGCACGTTCCTTACCCTGCTGTTCCTCTTCGAAGATTCGTCTTCCAATGTCCCAATACATCTGAACACGGCTGAAGTCCACGCTACGGAATGCTGTCGCACGAGCCTCATCAATAATGGAACGGATATCACCAACAAATCCTTGATTCATCACTAAGTCCCTTTCTTGATTCTCTTTCATATCTCGTTTGCAAAGTTACGAATTAATGTCTTTTCTTCAGTTCAAAACCATCTCATTTCGAGTTACCTACTATCTGTATTGCAGTTAACCATAGGGGGTATTATTAACCTCTTTATTGATTATTCTTGTCACTCAGTTTCTTCTGTTCCCGTTCAAATTGTTCAAGGAAATGTATCTCAACTGGTGTCAGTTCGTTTTTCGTCCGCTCCTTGAACTTTTCATATTCCGCATCAGCTTTAGCTTTGGCCAATTGTGCGGAAATCTGGCCTGCATGAGTCAGAATGTCCTTACGGGAGATACGAAGGAAATCATCGAGAATTGCAATCCAGTCTTTCATATACATAGGCCGATGCTCCTCTGCCTGCAACTCGGCGAAGTCCAGATACAGGCTGACGATGCGGTTAAGCGTCGTTATCTCTTCTTGTGACAAATAGTTCTTTGCTATCTCGGCGTCAGTCTTCTTTGGCATCGCACCAGTCCATGTGGTCAGCCCCATAAAGTCTTTCTGTGCATCAGCACGCTCATAGATGATTTCTGCTGCCGTATGCCCATGTACTGAATAGTGCATCTTGTTCTGTACCGTCTTGAAGAACTCCTGTGTCATCTCCACCCGTGGGTCGTAGTCAATGCTAAGCGCATAGATTTCCAACACCTTCCTATAAAACACCTTTTCTGATGAGCGGATATCACGAATACGGGCCAATAGTTCATCGAAGTAGTTGCCGCCACCAGCCCGTTTCAGCAGGTCATCGTTCAGTGCAAAGCCCTTAACGATATACTCTTTCAGTACCTTCGTTGCCCACATCCTGAACTGCACACCGCGATAGGAATGTACGCGATAGCCCACACTGATAATCATGTCGAGGTTATAGAATTCCACCTGATGCGTCTGTGATTTCCCTTCAATAGCACCGTGCTGAGTGGTAGTTGCGTATTTTGCAACAACCACTTCCCTGTCCAGTTCCCCCTCCTCAAACACATTTTTGATGTGTCGGGA
>JAFSZU010000096.1 GCA_017455585.1 Bacteroidaceae bacterium
CAGCCTGATCTCATTCAGGTCTCGCTTTTCAAACTGTGTCTCGTGGCTGGCTTGTGGTTTGTCTTCCGTTATCTCAACTATGCCATCCGCAGTTTCTATGCCTACTTCCGTGAGCAGACCACCACAGACAATGCCTTCAACCAGACCTTGGCGCGCAATGTCATTGCCATCCTCTGCTGGGGCATCTATTTCATTGTGGCATTGGTCATCCTCAAGGTTCCCAAGAGCGGCATCTCCATCGTCACCGCAGGTCTGGCCACCGGTCTGGGTTTTGCCATGCAGGACCTCATAGAGAACTTCTTCTACGGTCTCTCGCTCATGACGGGGCGTCTGCGCGTGGGCGACTACATCGAGTGCGACGGCATCAGTGGCAAGGTGGAGAGCATCACCTATCAGAGCACACAGGTCATCACCGCCGACGGTTGCGTCATCGCTTTCCTGAATAAGGCTCTGTTCAGCAAGAACTTCAAGAACATGACGCGCAACCACAGCTATGAACTCATCAAGATACCCGTCGGTGTGGCCTACGGCACAGACATCGCCCTTGTGCGCCAGCTCCTGCTGGATGCCCTCACACCTGTCTGTCAGGGAGAAAACGCAGCCGGACAACCGATTACCGACCCGCAGCGACCCGTCAGTGTGGTGTTCTCGAACTTTGGAGACAGCAGTGTGGATCTTTTCGTCTGCATCTGGATGCTTGTGGAGGAGAAATATGGTCTTGCCGGTCGCGTCAAGGAAACCATCTATGTTACCCTGAACGAACACAACATCTCCATCCCGTTCCCGCAGCGGGATGTCCACATTGTTCAGTAATGGAGTTCACTCGTTAGGCCGCTTCAGCGCAGCGGATGAGTCACTTCGGCAAAGAGGTCGAGGTGGTTGTCCACATAGTGGGCGATGGCGGCGGTGATGTCTTCCTCTGTCTCGATGAAAGTGTCATCGAGTTCATCGAAGGCGGGGTACTGCTCATAGAGGGCCATAAATTCCTCGTCAGTGCAGGGGCGAGTGAGTTCTTTGCCGTATTGTTCAAAGAGCTTGCGACCCTGATAAATGAGTTTGCTGAAGTCGTGCAACGTCTCGGTGTCCTGCTCCTTGCCCCAGAGGCGCATGGCCTTGGCAAAGGGATTGAGGAAGATGAAGGGTCCGAGGCCGTTGTGAATCAGTTGGATGAAGCCACCGTCCATGACTTCTTCGCGCAACATGTGATAGGCCAGCAGGGTGATTTGTTCGCCGCTGAGTTTCTGCATGTTCTCGGCGTTGAGTTCGCCGCCCACGCTGTCCAACAGCCGCCCACAGAAGAGGTCCAGGAATGCATCCATTCCATTTGAGGCAGCCGCCATAATGTCTTTTTCGGGAATCTGTAACATGGGGTCGTCTTGACTTTAGTGTTGAATGTGGGGCTTGCGTCGGCGGGCTTCCTCGAGGGAGGTGAGGGGTGTGGCGGGTTGTGCCTCGTGGCGCAGGGCGGCCTGTTCCTCCTGCAGCTGGGCTTGAGCGGTGGCGCTTGTTTCGGGGTTGAGGAACTGTGCGGCCACGGGTGCATTTTGTGAGGCGTCTTTCACATGGATGACGGGTCCGCCATAAACGGGGGCAATCTTCAGGGCGGTGTGGAGCTTTGATGTGGTGGCACCGCCGATGAGGACAGGGACATGGACACCCGCTTCCTTGAGGAGGCGCACGGTGTTCACCATTTCTTCCAAGGAGGGGGTGATGAGGCCTGAGAGGCCGATGACATCGGGCTTCAAATCCAAGGCTTTCTGCACGATGACTTCTGCCGGCACCATCACGCCGAGGTCGATGATCTCATAGCCGTTACAGGCCATGACCACGGAGACAATGTTCTTGCCGATGTCATGGACATCGCCCTTGACCGTGGCCACAAGGACGCGGGGCTGGCGGGGAGCGGAAGTGGAACCCTCGGGAGAATCCGAGGGCACGGTAACTGCTTTCTGGGCTTCGATGTGCGGCTGCAGGATTTCCACGGCGCGCTTCATGGTGCGGGCGGTCTTGACGACCTGGGGCAGGAACATCTTGCCTTCGCCGAAAAGCTGGCCAACGAGGTTCATGCCCTCCATGAGAGGTCCCTCGATGATATCTACGGCGCGGGGGTAGTGGGTGAGAGCCTCAGCGAGGTCGGTTTCAAGGGCGTCTGTGATGCCGCGTCGCAGGTCGTCGATGAGGCGGGCAGATACATCTCCTCTCTGCTTCCCCAGCCCCCCTTTCCGCTCCTTCTCAAGGGGGCGAGTGGTCACCATTTGACCGCTGGAGGGTATGGAGTCGCTCAAACTCATTCCATTCTCCCCCTTGAGGGGAAGCGGGGAGGGGGGCTGGGTGTTCTGGGAACCAGATTGCTTTTGCGCCTCTTCTGCTATGTCTGTTGCCAGCTCTGTCAGTCGTTCTGCAGCGTCTGCTTTCCGTGCAAGGATGGCATCTTCAATGATTTCCAGTTGGTCTGCGGGCAAGTCGGCGTAGGTAACCTTAGTGGCGGGATTGACGATGGCCATGTCCATACCGGCTTGGCGGGCGTGGTAGAGGAAGACGGCGTGCATTGCCTCGCGCAAGTAGTTGTTGCCGCGGAAGGAGAAACTGAGGTTCGATACACCGCCGCTGACATGGGCACCGGGCAGGTTCTCCTTGATCCACCTGGTAGCTCGGATGAAGTCGAGGGCATAGCGGTCGTGCTCCGGCATACCCGTGGCGATGGAGAGGATGTTGGGGTCGAAGATGATGTCTTGGGGCGGGAAGGCTGCCTGCTCTGTCAAGAGGCGGTAGGCACGTTGGCAGACAGCGATGCGTCGTTCGTAGGAGGTGGCCTGTCCTTCCTCGTCGAAGGCCATGACAATGACGGCAGCACCGAGGCGGCGTATCTCGCGGGCATGGTCGAGGAACACGGCCTTGCCCTCTTTCAGTGATATGCTGTTGACGATGGCTTTGCCCTGAATGCAGCGCAGGGCGGCACGGATGACTTCCCAGTTAGAGGAGTCGATCATGAACGGTACGCGGCAGATATCAGGCTCGGCAGCAAGGAGGTTGAGGAAGTGGCACATCTCGGCGCGGGTATCAAGAAGACCGTCGTCCAGATTGATGTCCAGTACCATAGCACCGTCCTCCACCTGCAGGCGGGCGATGGATAGGGCTTCGTCGTAGGCTTGCTCCTTGATGAGGCGGAGAAATTTGCGGGAGCCAGCTACGTTGCATCGCTCACCGACGTTGATGAAGCCCACTTCGGGGGTAAGGAAGAGGGGTTCGAGGCCAGAGAGGGAGAGACCTCCCCCTCCCCGTTCCTCCTCAAAGGGGAGGGTAGAATGAATATGAGCGTCTGCTGTCCTTTTGACAGTCACGTGGTAACCACTCTCCCCCTCGAGGGGGAGCGGGGAGGGGGGCTTTAGTGTTGTTAATTGCTTGATGGCACGAATATGCTCATCGGTGGTGCCGCAGCAGCCACCAAGGATGTTGACGAGGCCTTCTTCCAGAAAGGGGCGGACATGCTGGGCCATGAGGGCGGGTGTCTCTTCATACTGGCCGAGTTGGTTGGGGAGGCCGGCGTTGGGATAGGCGGAGATGAAAAGACGGGGGGAGCCGGCGGACGCATCGCCGGCAACAGTGCATGGAACCGGGGCGGACGAGGCGACAGAGCAAAGAGCCGGGGAGGCGGAATCAACGGAGCACGGAACCGGATCAACGGAGCACGGATTCGGGGCAACGGAGCACGGAACCGGGTCAACGGAGCACGGATTCGGGTCAACGGAGCACGGAACCGGAGCAACGGAGCACGGAACCGGGGCAACGGAGCACGGATTCGGGGAGGCGGGGGCAAGGGAGGAGGAGAATTGACGCAGGCGGCGCAGGTGAGGAAGCATGTCCTCGGCACCGAAGGAACAGTTGAGACCAACGCTGAGGGGGGCGGCATGGAGAACAGAGACAAGGAAGGCTTCGAGGGTCTGTCCACTGAGGGTGCGTCCGGCGGTGTCACTGATGGTGACGGAGAGCATAATGGGGACGCGGATGCCAGTGGTATGCATGGCTTCTTCGGCGGCGTAAATGGCGGCTTTGGCGTTGAGGGTGTCGAAGATGGTCTCTATGAGGAGGGCATCCACGCCGCCTTCGATGAGGGCGGTCATCTGTTCGAGGTAGGCGGCGGTGAGGTCGTCGAAGGTGATGCTGCGGAGGGCAGGGTCACTGATGTCCGGGCTCATGGAGAGGGACTTGTTGGTGGGGCCGATGGAGCCGACGATGAAGCGGGGAGCGGAATGACCCTCGTCAAAGGAACCCTCGGGAGAACCCTCGGGAACGGTGGTCAAGGCCTCGCGGGCGAGGCGGGCGGCAGCAAGGTTGATGTCGCGGACGAGGTGCTCGCAGTGGTAGTCGGCGAGGGAGATGCGTTGGGCGTTGAAGGTGTTGGTCTCGATGATGTCTGCTCCGGCGGCGAGGTAGCGGCGGTGGATGTCCAGAATGATGTCTGGGCGGGTGAGGCAGAGGAGGTCATTGTTGCCTGCTTGTTGGCCGGGGAGCTCGGGGAAGGAGGCGTGGACAATGGGGAGGCCTTGGCTGGGCGGGGGAGTGTTGATACCGCGGAAGTCATCCTCGGTGAGGCCGTAGGACTGGATCATGGTGCCCATGGCACCGTCGAGGATGAGGGGCCGGTGCGCGGTGGCAAGGGCGGCGGGAAGGGGAGATGGGGAAATCATTGAGGGGGGGATGAATCCCTCGGAGAAAACCCGAGGGCACCAACGGAAGGTGTGGAATGGATGTGGGAGGACGGGTAATGAAGGAGGACAGGAGATGTGATGAAGGAGGACAGGAGAAATGATGAAGGAGGAAAGGGGGGACAGTGATGCTGGAACACTGGGACGGGTGATGCCGGAGGAATAGCCGTGTTAATAGTTGTGTTTGAACTGGCGGTCAATGGCGCGGCGGTCTTCTTTCTCCTTGAGTGTCTCGCGCTTGTCGAAGGAGTGTTTGCCGCGGGCGAGGTAGATGTCCAGTTTGGCACGTCCGTTCTCGTCGATGAAGAGGAGGGTGGGTATGATGGTGAAGCCGGGGCTTTTTGTGGACTGCTGGAGGCGGTGTATCTCGCGGCGGTTGAGCAGGAGTTTGCGGTCACGGCAGGCGGCGTGGTTGTTGTAGGTGCCGTAGAAGTACTGGGCGATGTTCATATTCTTGACCCACACCTCGCCGCCGAGGATGGTGCAGTAGGTATCGACCAGGCTGGCCTTGCCCAGACGGATGCTCTTGATCTCGGTGCCGGTGAGGACGAGGCCTGCGGTGTATTTCTCCATCAGGTAGTAGTCGAACTCGGCCTTGCGGTTCTTGATGTTGATGGTCTTTTGCTTTTCTTTTGCCATGGGGATGGGTGGTTAGCAGTGAACCCAGCCCTTGCGGACCGGGCTCGTGTAGGGGGGGAAGCCTGTGAGGGGATGATATGGCCCGCGGGAAAAGCCGCGGGCACGGCGGCGACTGGAAGATGAGGGGCGGCCCTTCGGGAGAACCCTCGGGAACGGTGACTGGCGGCCCTTCGGGAGAACCCTCGGGAACGGTGACTGGCGACCCTTCGGGAGAACCCTCGGGAACGGTGACTGGCGACCCTTCGGGAGAACCCTCGGGAACGGTGACTGGCGGCCCTTCGGGAGAACCCTCGGGAACGGTAACTGGAGAGCCTTCGGGAACGGGGTCTATTGGCCGTAGGCCACCATCTTGATGGCAGTGATGGCACACTCGTCACCTTTGTTGCCGAGGACACCTCCGCAGCGGGCTTCGGCTTGTTCGGCGGTGTTGCAAGTGAGGAGGCCGTAGATGACGGGAATCTCTGCGCGGGCGTTGAGGTCGGCGAGGCCTTGTGTGGTGCCTTGGCAGATGTAGTCGAAGTGCGGGGTGTCTCCCCGGATGACGCAGCCGATGGAGATAATGGCATCCAGTTCCAGGTGTTCCATCATCCATGCTGTGCCATAGACCAGCTCGAAGCTGCCGGGCACGTGTTTGACAGTGATGTCCTCTGCCTTGGCTCCGTGGCGCATGAGCGTCTGGATGGCGGCATCGGCCATGGCGTAGGTGAAGCGGTCGTTCCAGTCGGCCACGACGATGCCAAAGGTCATGCCCTCCGCTGAGGGAACGGTGGCGGCATCGTAGGAGGAGAGGTTATGGAAGGCCGTTGCCATTTGACAATTTGACTATTTACGATTTATTGACTATTTACCAGATTGCTCAATATACAAATAGTATGCTTGTAAATGATTAAATGGTAAATGACTAAATGGTAAATCACTTGACGCGCTCGATGTAGCGGTCAATGTCCTGATAGGCCATAGAGTTGACATACTTGGATTTGATTTCCTCGTAGCACTTCAGGGCTTTGTCGTTCTGACCGGCAGCCTCATAGAGTTCACCGGCCTGGATGAGGTAGATGGGCGAGAGGCTGGCGTTGTCGGCAGTCTTGGCGGCCTTGAGGAAGGTGCTGATGGCCTTGTCGTTCTGGCCGAGGTTGGCATAGACGTTGGCGAGCAGACCGAGTGTGGCGGGAGAGATGATGTCATCGTCCTGGAGTGAGAACTTCTCGAGTTGTGCCTTGGCTTCCTCGAACTTCTGGGTCTGTGCGTAGCAGATACCGGCATAGAGGTGAGCCAGGTTGCCGGCCTTGGTGCTGCTGAACTCGTCGGCCACCTTGAGGAAGCCCACGCATCCTTGCCCGTCGCCGTTGAGAGCCTTGTCATAGTTGTCGTTGGCGAAGTAGTTTTCGCACTGGAAGAGTGCCTCGTTGGCCTTCTGGATCTTTGGGTTGCGGATGAGTTGGACGTATCCGATCCATGCGGCGGTGATGACGATGATGGCGATGACGCCATAGAGGATGTGTTTCTGGTACTTGTCGATAAATGCTTCTGTAGCGGTCACGGCTTCGATGTTCTCGACAGCCACTTGGGGTTGTTTCTTTGCCATTGTTATTTTGTTTATTTATTATTATTATATCGGTGTGCGAATGCTTGGGCATCGCAGATACCCAAAAAGCGGCGCAAAATTACTTAAATTCTTTGGGACGTTCAACTTTTTGTGCAATTATTTCTTCTTTTGCCCAAGAAAACGTACTTTTGCAGTCGTTTTTGATGCCTATTGTCTATGATTCTGCACCAAATCTCCATCGTAAACTACAAAAACATTGCCGAGGCCGAGCTACTGCTCTCGCCCAAGATGAACTGTTTCATCGGGCAGAACGGCGAGGGCAAGACAAACGTTCTGGATGCAGTGCATTTCCTGTCGTTGTGCAAGAGTATGACGACGAGCCAGGATGCGCTGTGCATCCGTCATGGCGAGGAGTTTGCCGTGTTGCAGGGGCGTTATGCGCGGGAGGACGGAACGGCAGAGGACATCTACATGGGCATGAAGCGTGGTCAGAAGAAGCAGGTGAAGCGCAACAAGAAGGCTTACGGCCGTCTGGCCGAGCACATCGGACTGCTGCCCATCGTGGTGGTGTCGCCCCTTGACCAGATGCTGATTACGGGCGGCAGCGAGGAGCGGCGCCGGTTCATGGACGTGGTGCTCTCGCAGACCAACCGCCCTTATATGGAGGCGCTGATGTGCTACAACAAGGCTCTTGCCCAGCGCAACGCACTCCTGAAACAGGAAGACCCCGCGCCGGATATGGAGCTACTGGCTTTGTGGGAGGAGGAGATGGCGCGCCACGGGCAGCTCATCTATGAGACGCGGGCGCAGTATGTGGAGGAGTTCACGCCGCTGTTCCAGCGTTTCTACAGCCGCATCAGCCAGGACCGCGAGCAGGTGGGGCTGGCGTATGTGTCTCATGCCCAGCGTGGTTCGCTCCTGGAGGTGATCCGGCGCGACCGGGCGAAGGACCTGGCTGTGGGCTATTCGCTGCACGGCACACACAAAGATGACCTGGAGATGACGCTTGGCGGCTACGCCATCAAGCGTGAAGGGTCACAGGGGCAGAACAAGACGTTCCTGATAGCCCTGAAGCTGGCGCAGTTCGACTTCCTGCGCCGCACCGGCAGCCAGACGACTCCGCTGCTGCTGCTTGACGATATTTTCGACAAGCTGGACGCAGAAAGGGTGGAGCAGATTGTACGGCTGGTGTCGGAGGATAACTTCGGGCAGATTTTTGTCACCGACACGAACCGCGAGCATCTGGATCAGATCTTGCAGCGGATGGGCGGCGACTACCGTTTGTTCCACGTCAAAGCAGGGGAGGTGACGGCATGAGACGGCAGCAGGCAGAACAGGTGGGAGATATCGTGCGGCAGTTCCTGCGGGCAGAAGGTCTGGAAACGCCCTACAACGAGTATCGGCTTGTCGAGGCGTGGCCGGAGGTGATGGGGCAGGGGATCGCGCGTTACACGGGTGAGGTGGTCATCCGCAACCGTGTGTTGTATGTGCAGTTGAGGTCCTCTGTGCTGCGCCAGGAGTTATACATGAACCGCAAGCGGCTGGTTCAGAAGCTGAACGAGCACGTGGGGGCGCAGGTGATAGAGAATATCGTCTTCAGGTGATGACGCGGTTCATGGAGATGTCATGCGCCTCCGTGGGAATATCCTCGACAAGCTGGAACGGCCAGCAGACACCAATTAAATAAGGTACGCGCGCGAGGGCGGGCTGTCTTGTGAGGCGGGCCAGCAGACGGTCATAGTAGCCCCGGCCGCGTCCGAGGCGGCGCCCGTCGGGCGTGAAGGCCACGCCGGGAATGACAGCCAGGTCGATGGCGCTGAGGTCTGTCACAGCGGGGCCGGTGGGTTCCTGGATGTGGAAGGCACCTTCTTCCAAACTTCCCTCATCTTGATATTCCCGCAGTTCCAAGTCATCACCGTCAACCACAGGTAGCAGCATGCGCTTGCCCGCGGCCGCGGCGCGGCGGATGAGGTCATGGGTGCCGACCTCATCGGGCAGGGAGTGATAGAGCAGGACGGTTTGTGCCTGCTGCCAGTGTGGGTCTTGCCAAAGGCGGTCGATGACCTTCCGGGAAAGATGTGCCCGTTCTTTGAAGGAGTATGTTGCTTTGCGACGGCGTATCTCAGCGCGAAGTGAAATCTTATCCATTTGGAGCAGCAGATATATGTAGAAGGGTAAAAAAAGACGTGCGCACGTAAAACATTTTACGAGCGCACGTGATTGGCTTTACGTGCAGACGTGAAGCGCTTTACGTGCGGACGTGGTAGCGCTCACGTCTGCATGTGAATATTTGCAAGTCGGCAGTTCAGGACGGAGGGGCGTGCCTCGCCAGGGGCTGCGGAGGCACGAGTCTCTTTCTTATCTTCTTGTACCTGAGCATCTTCTGGTGCGCTCGGCACGGACTTCCCCTCGCGGAACAGTTCGATGGCCCGCTGTATGGCGGGGTCGTCCTGTCCCAGGTATTGCAGCCGCCATGACTGGTCCTGGGCGTTGTAGATGATATTGCTGATGAGGTTGCGCTCGAAGAGGGGGGCGCTGCGCTGTAGCATGAGGTTGCGGCGGCGCAGACCGTGCTCCTCGGCGTATCGGGCGAACTTCTCCAGCAGGTTCTGGCGCTTGAGCCAGCGCTGCATGTCGGGGACAGAGGTGAACTTCATCAGTTGCTGGCGGTTCTGGTCGGTGAAAAGGAAGGCATACTGGATGGTGAGTCCCGAATAGACCGCCTCCTTATAATAAGAGGTGTAGAGCGTGGTGTCCTCGGGGATGAAGATGTCCGGCATGATGCCGCCTCCGCCATAGACAGTGCGGCCCAGACGGGTCTTGTACTCCGGGCCGTCCTGGTGGATGCTGTCGGCAGAGAAGAACTCTCCGCGCTCGTAGCGGGCCATGAGGTCGTTCTCATATTCCTCTCCGTGGCCCTTGACGTAGGGCTTCTGGATGCAGCGCCCGGCGGGGGTGTAGTAGCGGGCTATCGTCAGGCGGACGATGCTACCGTCCTTGAATTCAATGGGTTGCTGCACCAGTCCCTTGCCGAAGGAGCGGCGTCCGATGATGGTGCCGCGGTCGTTGTCCTGCACGGCTCCGGCGAAAATCTCGGATGCCGAGGCCGACCCCTCGTCGATGAGCACGATGAGCGGCAGCTGCTGGAAGGCCCCGCGGCCGTCGGTGCCGTACTCCTCACGGGGCGACTTGCGGCCTTCGGTATAGACGATGAGCTGGCCGTCTGGCAGGAACTCGTTGACCATCTGTATGGCGGTCTGCATGTAGCCGCCGCGGTTGCCGCGCAGGTCGATGATGAGGTTGTCCATACCGTGCATACTCAGGTTGGCCAGGGCCACCAGCATCTCGGGGTAGGTGTGCTCGCCAAAACTCTCGATGGAGATGTAGCCGGTGTGCTCGTCGAGCATGAAGTAGCTATCCACACTCTCCACGGGCACGTCGCCGCGCACAACGGTGAAGGAGAGCGGCTCTTTGTGGCCGTGGCGGCGGATGGTGAGGCGCACCTTGGAGTTCTTGGGGCCGCGCAGACGCTTCATGATCTCGCGGTTCTCCATGCCGATGAGCGAGCTGTCATCGGCGGCGATGATGCGGTCTCCGGCCAGCACGCCCACTTTCTCGGAGGGGCCTCCCTTGATGACATTCATCACGTTGACGGTGTCTTTCTGCACGGTGAAGCGCACGCCGATGCCGGAGAAGCTGCCGCGCAGGTCCTCCACGCTCTCCTCGGCGTCGGAGGCTCCGATGTAGCTGCTGTGCGGGTCCAGCTCCGAGAGGATCTGGGGCATGGCCTCCTCCACGAGGTCGTTCATGTTGACGGTATCGACATAGTTGTTGTCGATGATCTGGAGGAGATAGTTGAGCTTGTTGCTGCCTGTGTTGATGATGCTCAGGCGGTTGCCCGAGAAGTGGTTGGCATAGAAGGTGCCGATGCCAATGCCGGCGATGACAGAGAGGGCCAGCAGCAGGGGAACGAGGCGGGATTTGGTATTCATTGTGGGTTGTGATAGGACTTATAGGTCTTATAGGTCTTATTGATAATCGGGGATGGGGAGGTGGACGACCTCGATGTTGGCGCGTCGCAGGAGATCGACGCCGTCGGTGAGGCGGTAGTCGCGGGCATAGACCACGCGGCGGATGCCGGCCTGGATGATGAGCTTGGAGCACTCGATGCAGGGTGAGTCTGTGACATAGAGGGTGGCACCCTCGGAGTTGTTGCCGGAGCGCGCAATCTTGGTGATGGCGTTGGCCTCGGCGTGGAGGACGTAGGGCTTGGTGACGTTGTTCTCGTCCTCGCAGACGTTCTCGAAGCCGGAGGGTGTGCCGTTGTAGCCGTCGGAGATGATCATCTTGTCCTTGACCACGAGGGCACCCACCTGGCGGCGGAGGCAGTAGCTGTTTTCGCTCCAGATGCGCGCCATGCGCAGGTAGCGCTTATCTAATTCATAATTCATAATGCACAATTCATAATGAAATGACAACTATTATTAGTTTATAGAAGAACCACAGATTTCTTCAAGTGTGAAGCGTCTCTTCGAGCCGAGCGCACAGATTAAACAGATTCTTAGCAGCTTCTAATCCGTGTAATTCTTATCTGTATTTCTTCAAGTATGAAGCGACCAGAGGTCGAGCGCACAGATTTAAGAAGGCAGCAGAAGATAAATCTGTTAAATCTGTGTAATCTGTGGTTTATATAATATAGTTTTGTTCATCTATCTGGGAGTGGGGCTGATGCCGTTTCTCTTGAGCAATGCGTCGATGGTGGGTTCGCCGCCGCGGAAGCGGCGATAGAGGGTCATGGGGTGCTCGGTGCCGCCGCGGGAGAGGATGCAGTCGCGGAAACGCTGGGCCGTCTCGCGGTCGAAGATGCCAGTCTGCTGGAAGACGGAGAAGGCATCGGCATCCAGCACCTCGGCCCACTTATAACTGTAATAGCCAGCGGAGTAGCCGCCAGCCATGATGTGGCTGAACTGCACGGTCATGCAGGTGCCGGGCACGGGTTCGAAGAGCTGGGCGCGCTGCCATGCACGGTTCTCGAACTCGATGAGGTCGCCCTCGAAGGGTTCCTGTAATGTGTAGAACGCCATGTCGAGGAGGCAGAAGCTGACCTGCCGGATGCAGGCGTAGGCCACGTTGAAGTTGCGCGAGGCCACGATGCGGTCGATGAGTTCCTGGGGGATGGGTTCGCCCGTCTGGTAGTGGCGGGCAAAGGTGTTGAGGAAGTCCGGCTCCACGGCCCAGTTCTCCATGATCTGCGAGGGCAGCTCCACAAAGTCCCAATAGACGTTGGTGCCCGAGAGGGCGGAGAAACGCGTGTTGGCAAAGATGCCGTGCAGGGCGTGGCCGAACTCGTGGAGGAAGGTCTCCACCTCTCCCAGTGTGAGCAGGGCGGGCTTGGTCTCGGTGGGTTTGGTGAAGTTCATGACCAGCGAGACCTGCGGGCGGCTGTTGCCGTCCTCCTTGCTGATCCACTGGTCTTTATAGCTGGTCATCCATGCTCCGGCCTGTTTGCCGGTGCGGGGGAAGAAGTCGGTGTAGAGCACGGCGAGGAAACTGCCGTCCTGGTCCAGCACCTCGTAGGCGGTGACGTCGGGGTGATAGACGGGGATGTCGCGGTTCTCGCGGAAGGTGATGCCGTAGAGCTTGGTGGCCAGCCCGAAGACGCCCTCCTTGACCCGCGCCAGCTCGAAGTAGGGGCGCAGCATCTCGGCATCAATGTCGTAGCGTTGCATCTTCAGCTTGTGGCCGTAGTAGGAGAAGTCCCAGGGCATGAGCTGGAAGTCGGGTCCCTGCTGCTCGCGGGCCAGGTCGGTGATTTCCTGCACCTCTCGGCGGGCAGGTTCCATGTAGGCCTCGAGCAACTGGTCGAGGAGGCGGTTAACGTTCTCCACGGACTCTGCCATGCGGTTCTTGAGCACATAGTCGGCATGGCAGCGGTAACCCAGGAGTTGGGCGCGCTCCAGCCGCAGGTTGACGATGCGGCGGACGATGCCGGTGTTGTTCTGCTCGTTGTCCTTGATGCAGATGGTGTTCTTGGCCATATACAGCTGACGGCGCAGTTCGCGGTCGTCGGCGTAGGTCATGAAGGGGCCGTAGGAGGGGGCTTGGAGGGTGAAGAGCCAGCCTTCCTTGCCCGCTTCCTTGGCGGCCAGTGCGGCAGCCTCGCGGGCGGTGTCGGGGAGGCCGGCGAGCTGTGTCTCGTCGGTGATATGTAGCTGGAAGGCGTTGGTTTCCTTCAAGTTGTTCTGTGAGAACAGGAGGGTCAGTTGCGAGAGCTCGGCGTTGATCTCGCGCAGGCGGGTCTTGTGCTCCTCGTCCAGGGCGGCACCGGCGCGGATGAAACCGTCGTAGGATTTCTCCAGCAGGGTGGCCTCTTCGGGGGTGAGTTCCCAGTGTTGCTCATGCACGGCCTTGACGCGCTCGAAGAAACGCTGGTTGAACATGATGTTGTTGGCGTGCTCGGTCAGGATGGGGGACATCTTCTGTGCCAGGGCGTCCATCGCGTCACAGGTCTCGGCGGAGAGCAGGTTGAAGAAGACCTTGGTGACACGCTCCAGCAGGTCGTCGGGCGAGGTCACGGCCACGGTGTTGTCGAAGGTCGGAGGCTCGGGGTTATCCACGATGCTCTGGATGAAAGCGTCGTCCTGCTTGATGCCTTCCAGCATGGCGGGTTCGTAATCCTCCAGGTGAATCTGGTCAAAGGGTGCCGTCTCGTGCGGCGTGGAATAGTGCTTGGTAAAGAATGGGTTGTCTATCATTGGTGGGTAAAACTTTCAACTTTCAACTTTCAACTTCCCGTGATGAGCCGCTCAAAGGCCGGAATGTCGATGCATCGGCGGTCAAGGGTCAGCCATCCGCGGTCTTGCATCTGGCGCAAGGCTTGGGCAATAAAACGATAGTCCTCACCGAGATAGCGGCCCAGCACCTTCTGTGAGATGTTGAAACGCTTGTGCCCGGCCGGACGCTGCACGTGTGTACGGAAAAAGTGGATGATATGTTCTTCTCGCGTGGTGGCGGCCGGCAGCCAGTTCAACTGGTCGCGGCGCACGGCAGAAGTGGTGAGCAGGTTGAGCACGTTGAGACGGAAGACCTCGAAGTAGCCTGTCAGTGCGGCCACCGTGCGTTTGTCCATGAAGAGGGTGCGGGTGGCGGTGGCGGCGTGAGCGGAATGGCGGTGGGTGCGTGTGCTGCCATAGAGGACGTCCATCCCCAGGACGAGGGGGCTGTTGAGTGTCTCATCAACGCTCCAGCGGTGGTCGGCGGCTTCGGTGTGTAGGGTGATGGCGCCATCGATGATGAATGTCAGTCCTGTGCACAACTCATCTTGCCTGAATAATGTCGTGCCCGCAGACACGGTGTCAAAGGCGAGACGAGTCCCCTCCAGGACACGTGTGAGATCCGCCGTGCTCAAACCCTGAAACAGGGGCAAGCCGAGGATGGTGTCATACATCGTTTGCTCCATGTGCTCGCAATTCGAGGCGCAAAAGTAGTCATTTGAGGGCTCAGACGCAAACATTTTCGCGCTTTTTTAAACTATTTAAGTTAAAAAAGGCTTGAGGGTTGGGGGATTATAGTTACCTTTGCCGCGCATTATGTAAAATGGCATTCCTATGAAGCATCTTTTACCTCTATTATTGGTCCTTTTCGTTGGTTCCTTTGTATCTGTTGATGTGGCGGCTCAAGATGACCTGACAGAGACAGACACCCTGTTTGTTCACACCAAGGACGGCCGCCTTGACATCTTCCCGCGCGCCATGCTTGCCGATGTGCAGGTGAACGCAGGCTCCCTGGATGTGACCACGCTGGACGGCTCCGTCTTCAAGTATGAATTGGACGAACTGGAGTCCTACGACCACCGTTTCCAGGTGTTGCAGCCCGCCATCACGTCGTTCAAATTCAATAACAAGTTCAATCATCAGCTGCCGCAAGACGTGGAGTGTGAGATTGCTGACGACGGACACATCACGGGTACGGTGGGGGCTATCGGCCGGTGGCTGACACCCTCCATCAAGCTGTCGGACAAACGCGCGCATATCTATGTGGATGACACTGTCCGTGTCTATAGCAAGCGCAGTCGCATCCATTTCTCTGAGCCGCGCACACTGCTGGTGGCCTATCCCGATGTGCGGATGATTCGAGAACTGGAGGTTAAGCCCGCTGTGGTGGGGGAGGAGACCTTGGTGCAGGAACCCATAGAACTGACTGCCGACATGCTCTCCACCAATGCGCCCAGCAACTATCCCGACATGGAGGGGCTGGATAAGATCCTGGACGATGACCCCGGCACCTTCTTCCATTCCACTTGGGGAACGGGTGAGTATGAGAAATTGCCAGAGGATGAGTTGCCCTACATCCAGATTGACCTGCCCGAGGCCATTGAAAGTCTGCAGTATGCGCTGACCAATCGGAGCGGTGCAGCGAACCGACAGCCCACTGTGGTCAGCCTTTGGGTGAGTGGGGACGGTGAAGAGTGGGAGGAAGTGAATCGTTTCGGGGAGGCAGAGGGCTTTTCCGCTGAACAGGGAGTCACCAACACCTCTCCCGTCATTGACTTGCAGCAGCCCTGTTCCCATTTCCGCATCTATCAGCTCCAAACCAACTACACGAAGAACTATTTCTGTGTGGCGGAACTCAGGTTCTATCATAGTTATATTGACAGCAAAGAGACTGAGCCGGCAGAATATGCCTACATCCTCTCGCCCTATGGTCGCAACTATGAGGTGTCCGTAGATTGGCTGACAGAGCGGGCGACGGAGGTGCCGCGCGTGGATATCCATATCGAGGATGGGCAACTGGTGGACAGCAAGACCGAATATCGCAACGCCACCATCACCATTGACGGAGCCGGAGTCTTCCCATCCATGGAAGAGACACCCGTGCTCATCAAGGGGCGTGGAAACTCCAGCTGGAGCCGGACAGTCAGGTCCAAGAACCCCTATCGCCTGAAGTTCGAAGAGAAGCAGAAACCCTTCGGGCTGAAGAAGGGCAAGAACTGGGTGCTCCTGAGCAACCGCCAAACGGGTTCCATGCTCACCAATGCCATTGGCATGCACGCGGCCGGGATCGTGGGAACAGAAGGAGCCAACCACATCATTCCCGTGGAACTATACATGAATGATGAGTACTGGGGCAGCTATAACTTCACGGAAAAGGTGGGACTCTCAAATAACAGTATTGAACTGGACGATGAGTCCGGTGCCTGTCTGATGGAACTGGATACCTACTATGATGCTGCCAACACCAACAAGTTCAAGACCCGGTTCTACTCTCTGCCCGTCAATGTCAAATATCCAGAATTTGGCGAGGATGAGACAACCATCAGCCTGGCAGACATCAAGGAGCGCATGGATACCTTCACCTATCGTGTTCAGAAGGGTAAGGACATCTCGGATGTCGTGGACGTGGAGGCACTGGCTCGTTTCCTGATGGTCAACGAACTCATTCTCAACTATGAACTCATGCACCCCAAAAGCACCTTCCTCTATTGCGAAAATGTGAACGAGGACACTTGCAAACTGAAGTTCGGTCCCGTCTGGGATCTGGACTGGGGGTATGGCTACGAGGGAGCCCACAACTATTATCAGAGCGAGGCCACGGCCACTTTCTGGACGGGCAAGAGCATGGAGGCCACAACCTTCTTAAAGCGTCTGCGTCAGGGAACGGGTGAACCACTGGATCGTGCCATGTATAAGACATGGACACGCTTCATGCGCCTTCACTTCGATGAGCTGTTGGATTTTGTAGATGAGTATTATGCCTACGCCCGTCCGTCATTGGAGAATAACAACAACACTGATTTCACGACGGGAGGCTGGTGGCCTGGATGGAGTCAGAAATTGGACGAGGACTATACAGACTACGAACTCAACGCTCAGCAAGCTCGCGCCTGGCTGGCAAAACGCGCTCCTTACGTCTATGCCAAGTTGACTCCTTACGAGATGACGGACGAGGAAATCTTCGGCTATGTAGAGAACGATGACCCCGAACATACAGACCCATATATCATAGATGCGGTCAAACATCCCACGCTTGCAGGACAGCCCACACGCTTCAATGTATATGATCTCAACGGTGTGCGTCTGAAGACGGGGGCCACATATGATACCTTCCGTCAGGGCCTGAAGCCCGGCCTCTACATTGTCAATGGTCGCAAGGTGCTGATCGATTAAGATAATGATGTGATTATCGTACAACGGAATCATCGGTATCAGCAAGGAATAATGCCAAGATAGGTTTCTGGCACGTTCTTTGCTGGTATTGTGTTAAACAATTAAACAGATTTAATTATGTCAGAAGAATTGAAAGATAAGGAAGAGATTCTGAATACAGACGACACTATGTCACCACAAGATGATGCAGGTTCTGTGGCCGAGGAAACTGTTGCTTCGGAAGCAGAAGCCACAGAAGAAAAGACGCCTGAACAGTTATTGGCGTTGGCACAAGCAGAAATTGAGGAACTGAAGACACAGGCTCTTTACAAACAAGCCGAGTTCGAGAACTATCGTAAACGCACCATCAAGGAAAAGGCTGACCTCATCCTAAATGGCTCTAAGTCAGCTGTCACGGCTCTGCTACCTATCGTCGATGATTTGGAGCGCGCACTGCCGTCGATGAAGAAAGCCGAGGATGTCGCCGCTGTGGCCGAGGGTGTGGAACTCATCTACCAGAAGTTCCTGAAAGCACTCGCCGGTTTGGGCGTCAAGCAAATTGACACCGAAGGGAAAGACTTTGATGTGGATTTGCATGAGGCTGTGGCACAGGTTCCCGGTGTGCCCGATGAGCAGAAGGGCCGTGTCATCGATTGTATAGAGAAAGGCTATACTCTCAATGATCATGTTATCCGACATGCCAAAGTGGCAGTGGGAATGTAAAGAAAGGAGGCGATTATGGCTGACCAGAAACGAGATTACTATGAAGTGCTGGGCGTCGCGAAGACGGCTACCGAGCAAGAGATTAAGGCCGCCTACAAGAAGATGGCCATCAAATATCATCCCGACCGACAAGGCGACAAGTCTGAGGCCGAGAAGAAAGAAGCCGAAGCCAAGTTCAAGGAGGCGGCCGAGGCCTACGACGTGCTGCATGACCCGCAGAAGCGCCAGCGCTATGACCAGTTCGGCTTTGCCGGTGTGGGCGGTGCGGCCGGCGGTGGCTACCAGAATATGTCCATGGACGACATCTTCTCGCAGTTCGGTGACATCTTCTCAGACCTCTTTGGCGGTGGAGCCTCTTTCAGCAGCTTTGGCGGCGGGTTTGGCTTTGGTGGCGGCGGACGCGGGCAGCGCAAACCGCAACACCGTGGCGGTGACCTGCGGTTGAAGGTGCGTCTGACGTTGAAGGAATGTGCCACGGGTGTCACCAAGAAGTTCAAGGTACGCAAGAAGGTCACCTGCACCCATTGCCACGGCACAGGTGCCGAGAACAGCACGGGCGACAAGCAGACTTGTTCGACCTGCCACGGCGCGGGCTATGTGCTGCGCTCTCAGCGCTCTGTCTTCGGCATGATGCAGACACAAAGCGTTTGTCCCGACTGCGGTGGCGAGGGCACCATCATCAAGAACAAGTGCCACCTCTGTGGCGGCACGGGCGTTACCACAGGCGACGAGGTGGTGGAGGTGAAGATTCCCGCTGGCGTGCAGGACGGCATGGTGCTCACGGTCAACGGCAAGGGCGACGCAGCCATCCACGGCGGCATTCCCGGTGATATTCAGGTCTTCATCGAAGTGGAGCAGGACAAGGACTTTATCCGTCAGGACAATGACCTCATCTATAACCTCCTCATCGACGTGCCCACGGCAGCCCTGGGCGGCAGCGTGGAAGTGCCGACGCTCGACGGCAAGGTGAAACTGAAGATTGAGCCTGGGACACAGCCGGGCAAGGTATTGCGGCTGCGCGGCAAGGGGCTACCCTTCCTGCAGGGCTACGGCTACGGCAACGGCGACCTCATCGTCAACATCTCCGTCTATATCCCGCAAACGCTCACCCGCGAGGAGAAACAGGCACTGGAGAAGATGCAGCAGAGCGACAACTTCCGTCCCAACCAGAGTGCCAAGTCCAGTATCTTCAACCGCTTCAAACAGATGTTTGAATGATGGATTACGTTTCTACCATCCAATATCTCTATCACGCAGCCCCGTTGTTCCAGAACATCGGGGCTGGTGCCTATAAGGAGGGACTCTCCAATACACATACGCTGGATGAGCATTTCGGACATCCACACACTCACTATCGCACCATCCACATTGCGGGCACCAACGGCAAGGGCAGTGTTTCTTCCTGCCTGGCAGCTATCCTGCAGTCGGCGGGCTTGAAGGTGGGACTCTACACCTCACCACACCTTGTTGATTTTCGCGAGCGCATCCGTGTGAACGGAGCGATGATTCCAGAACAGCGCGTCGTGGACTTCGTGGAGCAGGAACGCAGCTTCTTCGAGCCGCTGTCACCTTCTTTCTTTGAACTGACCACGGCATTGGCTTTCCTCTATTTTGCAGAACAGCAGGTGGATGTGGCTGTTATTGAGGTCGGGCTGGGCGGACGGCTGGATTGCACAAACATTATCACGCCCGACCTCTCTGTCATCACAAATATTTCCTTTGACCATCAGCAGTTCCTCGGCAACACACTTGCGGCCATCGCCGCAGAGAAAGCTGGCATTATCAAATCTGGGATCCCGGTCGTTATCGGTGAAACCAATGGACACGCAGAGGTGCGCGACGTCTTCGAGAATACGGCAATAGTGCGGGGGAGCAGCATTCGCTTCGCCGATGAAGAATCTATGTCCGTCATCGGGTGTGAACTGAAGGGGAAGTATCAACGGGCAAACATGAACACGGTGCAATGTGCGCTCGACGAGTTGCGTAAGCAACCCTACTACGCTTCTTTGCTGACAGCGGAAGCCGTGCAGAACGGTCTTGCTCGAGTAACTGAACTGACAGGTCTTCGCGGTCGCTGGCAAACCTTGCGTGAGCAACCTGCCCTCATCTGTGATGTCGGGCACAATGTGGCGGGTATCAGGTATGTGGTGCGTCAGTTATTGGATCAACCTTGTAAACACCTGCACATCGTCTTTGGCATGGTCAATGACAAAGATTATGCCCAAGTTCTTGTTGAGTTGGAAAAACTGAGTGACCACGCCACCTATTATTTCACGCAGCCCTCTTGTCAGCGTGCACTGCCCGTGGACACACTTGCGCGTGCATTTATAGAAAAAGAGTTCTCCGTTGAAACTTATTCGACAGTTCGTGATGCTGTGTGTGCAGCTTTGCAGAAAGCCTCTCCAGACGATTGCATTTTTGTGGGAGGCTCTTGCTACGTAGTCGCTGACTTGTTGGAATCTTCGAAGATACAGTGAAGCAGTGAGGCGACGATAGCCTCAAGGCCTTGGAGGTCTGTGGCATCGAAGGCATTCAGGTGGTTGCTGTCAATGTCTAAGATGCCGAGGATGTGGCCATTTGTGGGGTGCTTGAGCGGTACAACGATTTCTGAACGGGAGAGGCTGCTGCATGCGATATGGCCGGGGAAGACATCGACATCGGGGACAATGAGTGTGCGACCCTCGACCCAGGCGGTGCCACAGACACCGCGGCCACGGCGGATGCGGGTGCAGGCCACGGTACCCTGGAAGGGACCCAGCGTGAGCCACTGCTCATCTTTGACCAGATAGAAGCCTACCCAGAAGAAACCGAAAGCCTCACGCAGGGCAGCGGCGGTGTTGGACAACGCGGCGATGAGGTCTGTCTCGCCGTCCATGAAAAGACGAAAATCCTCGAGAAAGCGGGCATAACGCTCCGCTTTCCCGAGGATTGTTGGATAGGTGAAGGAGGGTTCCATTACTTGGAGAGCTGGAAGCCCAGTTTCATGCCCTTGTAGCTGCTGCCCAGAAGCGTGGTGATGGAACTCACGGTGTTGTTGTTGGATACTTTTCCGAGGGCACTGCCTACGGTGTTGACCGTGGTGAGGAGCTTGTCTGCATCATACAACAGGCAGAGGTTGGCACCGTCCATGCCCGCGATACATGTCTGGTTGAAGATGCCGAGGGAACCTTGCATCTTCAGCTTTTTGCTGCTGGAGTCGAATGTGTAGGTGCCGGAGGCAATGACCTTGCCGCCAGTGGAGATGGAGAATGTCTTGTCGGAGTTGAAGGTATAGGTGGTCACGCCCTTGGTGATACCGACTTTTGAAAGGTAGGTGTTGAGCTTCTGCTCGATGCTGGCGGCAGCCACTTCACCACCGGCCTTGGCCAGCAGGTTCTCGCTCTCGAAGCGCACTTCGGGTGACTGATAGGTCCATGTACCCACGATGGTCTGCTCTGTCAGGCTGCTGGTGAGGATGCTGCCGAGTAGGCTGCCAAGGACGGCGCCGAGGACGTCGCTGGTGGCTGTGGTGCCCGTGGTGCTGGTTGTTCCTGTGCTGCCTGTGGTGCCGGGCATGATGCAACTGCTGAGTGTGAGACTGGCAGCCATGATGGCTGCGAACAATGATTTGTGTTTCATGACTTAATTGTGATTTGTGATTGATAAATTATGATTTCCCATTAAAAAGTTTCATAAATGAGGGTGGGAATGGTGTCTCGAAGCGCATGGGTTCGCCTGTGCGCGGATGGTTGAAATGGAGGCGGTAGGCGTGGAGGCACAGCCGCCCGACGGGGTCGCTGCCATCGCCATATTTGTGGTCGCCACAGACGGGGTGCCCGATGTCCTTCATGTGAACGCGGATCTGGTTCTTGCGACCCGTTTCCAGCTTCAGCTCTACGAGCGAGTGGCGCGGAGTGGTACGCAGGGTGTGGTAGTGTGTTACCGCGAACTTGCCGCCGCCCGGGTCTTCGGGAGAGGAGTAGGTCACGTATGCCTTGTTGTCCTTGAGCCAGCTTTGGATGGTGCCTCCCTCGAATTCCATCTCTCCACTCACCACAGCCACATAGCGGCGGTCATAGACAATGTCGTGCCAGTTGTTTTCCAGAACCTGAGCTATTTCCAGGTTCTTGGCATACATCATGAGTCCGCTGGTCTCGCGGTCAAGACGGTGAACGGTGTGGGCTGTGCACTTAAAATGGCGCTTCTCGAAGTATTCGTCCAGCACTTGTTTGATGCTGTACTGCTTGGCGGTGGCGGGCATGGAGAGGATACCTACGGCTTTTTCAACGACGATGAGGTCCTTGTCCTCATAGATAATCTTGACGTATTTGTTCTGCAACAGCGTGCCACCTTTGTGCTTGGAGATACGCACCACCTGTCCGGGGTGCAGGGGCAGGTCATATTGTGTGGTCTGCTGGCGGTCCACGGTGATGCCGTGACCGGCCAGGATGTTCTTGGCACGGCTGCGGCTGATGCCTGACAGCTCATCAATCAGAAATTCGAGCAAGGTTGTCTCTTCGCGGACGGTGTGCTCGCTGTATTTGCTTCGGGCGTACTCAGCGCCGGTTTTATTCTTCATCTGTAAGGAATGAATTGTTTATATAAACCACAGATTGCACGGATTAGAGGCTGCAAAGAATCTGTTGAATCTGTGCGCTCGGCTCAAAGAGACGCTTCACACTTGAAGAAATCTGTGGTTAGTCATAAAAGTATTATTAGGCGATTAGGAAGTTTTACGTTCATGGTCATGGCCATGAGTTAGCTGTCAACTCACTCATGATGATAGGGTTCGCCGCGTAGGATGGTCTGTGCGCGGTAGAGTTGTTCTACGAAGAGGACGCGGATGAGTTGGTGCGAGAACGTCATCTGTGAGAGTGACATTTCCTCGTTGGCTAGGGCATGGATGGAAGAATCGAAACCGTAGGGGCCTCCCACGATGAAGACGATGCGTCGCGCTCCTGCTGCCATGCGTTTCTGGAGCCACTGGGCAAACTCCATGCTGCGGCGTTCAGCGCCGTGCTCGTCCAGCAGTACAACGTGGTCACCGGGTTGCAATTGCTTGCGGATCAGTTCGGCTTCGGCGGCTTTCTGCTGCTCCACACTCATGGCACGGGTGCTCTTCAGTTCCGGGATGACATCGAGGCTGAAGGGCACATAATGCTGCAGACGGCTGGCGTAGTCATCGATGAGTGCATGCACATGTTTATCCGTGGTGCGGCCTATGACCAAGAGGGAGAGACGCAAAGTTGAAAGTTGAAAGTTGAGAGTTGAGAGTTGAAAGTTGAGAGTTGAAAGTTGAGAGTTGAAAAATGAAAATTGGCTGGCGCGGTGTCAGGGAGTTGCTAATTGTGAATGATGCATTATGAATGATGCATTGTGAATTATTGGTTGATCAATCCTTTGGCTGTCTCGTCACCGAGTTCCGCGGCACGCTGTAGGGCAGCTTTGGCTTCGGATGCTTTGTTCTGTGCGCGGAGACAGACGCCGAGGATGCGGTGGGCATCGGGAAAGTCCGGGTCGAGGGTGATGGCTTGCCGAGCTGCTGTCACTGCCTCGTCCAATTGGTTGAAGCGGTAGTGCGTGGCTGCCAGTTCGGCGAAGAAGAGCGGTTCGCGTGGCTCCATGGTTGTGCAACGCTCGATGTCGTTGAGAGCCTGCTGGAACATGCGGCAGCGCATCTCGGCTTGGTAGCGCTGATAGTAGAAGTTGGCATTAACCTCCTTGTACTTCAAGTGCTCATAGTCATTCAAGTCCATCACCGCCTGCCGGTATTTGCCCATGCCCAACAATGTCTGTGCGCGGATGAGCAGGGCCGGTGCAGCAGCCTCGGAGTATGGCTTGGTGAAGCAGGCGACGGCGCTGTCCTGCATGGCCAGCACCTGAGCCGTATCGCCCAGCATCTGCTGACACTGGGCGGCATAGAGGAAATGCTCGGCAGAACGCAACGTGGTCTTGTTGACAGTGAGGAACCGCTGGAAGGCTTGCTCATATTCCTTCTGTGCATAGAGGATATGTCCCTGCAAGGCGGTATAGACTGGCTGCGGGTTAGCAGAGAATGCGGCTTCTGCCTGATTCAAAGCCTCTTGAAGCGTCCAGTTTTCGGGCCGGTTCTTGGCCGACTGCACGGCCCCAAAGATGCTGCGGGCACGAGAATATAGTATATCATCAGTGGTGGCACATGCCTGAAGACCGGCTTCCCAGGCGGCATCGGCTTCGGCAAAATGCTTGCCAGCTGCCAGCATTTCTGCCTTCATCGTGTAGCCGTTGGACTCGGTGGGGAACATACGGATGTAATCATCCACGTAGGAAAGATAGAGCGCGGTATCCCTTGTGCCTGTGAGAAAAATGAAACTGCTGGCTTGCGAAGCCTCGTTGGGAAGTTGCTTGCGGATGAGCACATCGCGGTAATCTGTCGCAGTGGCCGAGAGTGCTACGGTTTGCAAGGAACGTGCAAACTCTGTGCTGATGACAAAACACTTTTCCTCACCAGCCTTGGCCGACAGTTGCAACAGCCCGAACACGGCACCGTCCTCGTCGGCCACGGGGCAGGAGAGATGCTTGTCGCTGGCCTTGACGGGGAGGGTATAGTAGGCATACTGCTCGTTGAAGGTCGAGACATCGGAGATGGTGGTGGCAATGCCCACTCCGTTCTTGCTGGATAGGTAGGTCATGATGTATGCCGCCCCGCCTTTGGCTGCGGGCGTGTCCTTCAAGGTGACGGGTGTGGCCTTGATGTCTGCCACATGGACCTTGATGACATCGTAGAGCGATGAAGCCCCGAGAACGGTCTCCACGGGATATTGCTTTCCCTTCTCGTCAATGGCCACGGCACGCGCAGCCCCCTTGAAGGATGAGTAGTCGGTCAC
>JAFSZU010000097.1 GCA_017455585.1 Bacteroidaceae bacterium
TCGCTGCGATCCACGGTGATGGTGAAGTTGTGCATCTTCCCAGAGAGGAAGGTTATGGCGGCATCCTTCTTCAGGGCATAGCTTTGCCCGTCGATGGTGACAGACACCAGCGTCTTGTCCGCTGCTACCGTCTGCGGATAGGTGACAGCTCGCCACGTGCCGTTATGCTTCAGGGGCACAATGGTTTTCGGCTCTGCCTCGGAGGACACCTGCACACCTCCGGTCGCCAGGTTAACGGTGCCCGCAAGCGCTGTGTTCTTCACCAGAACGGTCTTCTCCAGCTCGGTCCATTCCGCTGCGGTGAACCCGCTGCCCATCTCCAGGCGTATGGAGATGCCCGCCATCAGGTGCTTGTATTGCAAGGTGATGGTTTCCACTGTTGGCTCAACGTTCTCTTCCTTGGCCCACAACAAGTCACTGTCGTTATAGCCGTTTGCAGAGAGACTGGCATCCTCGGCATCCTGTCTCGGCTCGATGAAGAACTCACAATTTGTGACCGAGGAGAGATTATCGTTGAACGGGTAGTAGCCATAGAAGTCGGCCGCCTGCCCAGTGGGACTCCAGTAGAGCTGCGCCGATCCTGTCCACGCGCCGTCCTCTCCCAGTGCAAACCTCATGTTAGAGGCCCGTCCGCCACCCAATACAGGTTCCACGGCCTGACCGTCGTCATCACGGTCCACCACGAAGATACCCATGGCATCGCCGCTGACGAAACCGCCGTCAATGGTGGCTCGGGTCTGCACATCCATTGCCGGGTAGACAGGTGCGAGACGGATGGGATGCCGTCCCCCGGTCTCAGACAAAGAGGAATAATTGTCCTCTGAGCACCCGATGAGTCCTGCCGTTATCAAGGCCAGAGCCAATATCCTTCGATTACTTATGATAGATCTGCTACGCATAAATAGATAGTAGTTTCATGATTCAAGTTTCAAGATTCACGTTTCTGGATCCTGGATTTCCGTTGTTCAATTCCTCTTCCTCGCATAGTCTCTTGGACTGCCCTTTCTGATGACAGGATGATGGTGGTCGCTGTGATAGGCTTTCACCTGCTGCCATGGCATCTCCGTGGTGCCGCGTGTCAGGAACTTGCTGCCCATCTCGCGGCTGTCCTTGCTCACGAAAGTCTCAAAGTCGAAAGTCTCACCAGCTGCCCATAGCGTACGCTCCACGATGAGCTGGCGCGACCATGTGCTGAAATAGGGCGCATTGTTGTTCATACAGGAGTTGAACTCTGAGCGGTAGATGCCATCAGAGTGCATGTGACCACCCTCATAGATATCCACGATGTCTCCGTAGCGCGAGTCAAAGATCAGATGTGTCCACGGCACATTCTTGTACTTCCCGTCCAGCGAGAGGTTGCGTCCCCAGCCCATGAGATGCATCGCCTCCACGCTCTCCACATGGCTGCAACAAGCACATGTGCAAGTTTGAATTAAGGCACGATGGTAGATGTATTCGTCGTCCAGTTTGCCCCAACCGTGACCGCCGGCCTCGTGCTGGATGAGGCCGCGTGCATCGTGGGGATAGTCCCATGTGCTGTGGGGGCAAATGGCGATGGCCGAACCGTCGCCATACATGCAGGTCAATCCCTCGTAGGCATCGCTGTTGGGCACGCAGATGACCAGCGACCGCCCGAAGTTGGCTGAGGTGATTGGGCAGTCCGTCACGCCGTCGAGTACATAGCCCGCTATACCGTCGAAATCTACAGATAACCGGCCATCTCCTCCACCACCGTAAGTTATCCCAAACTTGGTGTTGCGCCACTTGTCTGGTGAATCCAGCACGCCGCTCTCATAGCTCATGGCCATGGCAGCGTGGACATTGAAGTAGTTGCGATAGGTCTTATAGGGTTCTACCCCGAAGAAATACTCCATTTCCTGTTCCATCTGCGACCGATAAGTGCCTCGGGCGATGTCCTCGGCATCATAGCCGTCGCCCACGAACAGGATGTCGATGCCTCCCCGCTGTCCCTGGGTGGCCGTCTGCAAGGTCACGGTGGCATCCTCATCAATCTCATAGTCAAACTGCTGCACCTGAAACGTGCAGGTGATGGGGTTGCCATCCTCGTCATTGCGGTTGAGTTGGAACACTACGTTCCCTTCACGGTCGCCGGCTCCGTGAGCCATCGCGTCTATGGTGACTTTCAGCTCCGTCTTCTTGTAGCCCGAAGTCTTGTCAAGGTGTACCCATGAGGGACATTCCTTGAGGGTCCAAGCCTCGTCGGCATTCAGCACGATGGCACGCACATTGCTCTTGTTGAGCAGCTTGGCCTTCATGGGGCGGCAGACAAAGTTGCGGTAGGCGGAGATGCGCTTGAACTCGCGCCAGCCATCGGCATTCTTATAGGTCTCCACAGCATCTTCTGGCACCACCACCGTGAAGTTGTTCTTCTCCACACCCGAGAA
>JAFSZU010000098.1 GCA_017455585.1 Bacteroidaceae bacterium
TCTTCAACTACCGCAACGACCGCGCCAAGGAGCTCACCATCGTGCTCACCCAGCAGGACATGCCGGACCAGGGCATGATGACCATCCCCGGCTTGCAGTACTACTGCATGACACCCTATGATGCCTCCTTCAAGGGCGTGCACATCCTCTTCCCCAAGGAGAACGTGGAGAACACGCTGGGCGAGTACATCAGCCGCCAGGGACTGAAACAGTTGCACACCGCCGAGACCGAGAAGTACGCCCACGTCACCTTCTTCTTCAACGGCGGGCGCGAGGCCCCCTACGACGGCGAGGACCGCATCCTCGTGGCCAGCCCCAAGGTGGCCACCTACGACCTGAAGCCCGAGAAGAGTGCCTTCGAGGTCAAGGACAAGCTCGTTGCAGCCATCAAGGAGGACAAGTATGACTTCATCGTGGTCAACTTCGCCAACGGCGACATGGTGGGCCACACCGGCATCTACGAGGCCATTGAGAAAGCCGTCACCGCCGTTGACCAGTGCGTCCGCGAGGTGGTGGAGGCTGCCAAGGCAACGGGCGACTACGAGGTCATCATCATTGCCGACCACGGCAATGCTGATAACGCCCTGAACCCCGACGGCACACCCAACACCGCCCACAGCCTCAACCCCGTGCCCTTCATCTATGTCACTGCCAACCAGCAGGCAAAGGTCGAGGACGGCATCCTGGCAGACGTGGCACCCAGCATCCTCCATATCATGGGTCTCCCACAGCCTAAGGAGATGACGGGCCGCTGCCTCATCACAGAATGATCGAGGCCCTGAACACCATCAACGATGCCCTGTGGGGCTATGTCATTATTGTGGCCCTGATAGGCTGCGGCCTGTGGTTTACCGTGCGCACACGCTTCGTGCAATTCCGCATGGTGGTTGAGATGTTGCGGCTGCTGACAGACTCGTCGGTGAAGCCACAGGGCGGCGAAAAACACATCTCATCGTTCCAGGCCTTTGCCGTGTCGCTGGCTTCACGCGTCGGCACGGGCAATCTGGCGGGCGTGGCAACAGCCATTGCCGTAGGCGGACCCGGAGCCGTGTTCTGGATGTGGGTGATGGCCTTGGTGGGCTCGGCAACGGCCTTCGTGGAATCCACGCTGGGGCAGCTGTTCAAGCAGCACCACCGGGACTCGTTCATTGGCGGACCGGCCTACTACATCCAGCGGGGACTGCACTGCCGGTGGATGGCGGTGCTGTTTGCCGTCCTCATCACGGTGACGTTCGGCCTGGCCAACAACTCCGTGCAGACCAACACCATCTGCGGCGCCATGGAAGGCGCCTTCGGGTGGAACCCGGCGACGACGGGCGCAGTGCTCATGGTGATGACGCTCCTCATCATCTTCGGCGGCATCCAGCGCATTGCGAAGGTCAGCTCTGTGCTGGTGCCAGTGATGGCCGTGGGCTACTTCGTGCTGGCGCTGGTCATCGTCCTGATGAACATCCAGCAGGTGCCCCATGTGTTGGCTGTCATCGTGAAGAGCGCCTTCGGCGTGGAACAAGCCGTGGGAGGCACCCTCGGAGCCGCCGTCATGAACGGCGTGAAGCGCGGCCTCTTCAGCAACGAGGCGGGCGAGGGCAGTGCCCCCAACGCAGCGGCGACGGCCGCCGTCTCCCACCCCGTCAAACAAGGTCTCATCCAGGCGCTGGGCGTGTTCACCGACACGCTGGTGGTCTGCTCCTGCACGGCGTTCATCATTCTCGTCAGCGGCCTCCATACCTCGCCCCAGCTCAACGGCATCATGCTCACACAGGCCGCCCTGGAGACGGAAGTCGGCTCGTGGGGACCCGTGTTCGTCGCCATCGCCATCTTCCTCTTTGCCTATTCGTCAATCATCGGCAACTACTATTACGGCGAGGCCAACGTGCGTTTCATGACGCAGAGCCGGGGGGCCATGACTGCCTACCGTCTGCTCTCCGGAGGCGCGATGGTGCTGTTCGGTGCCTGGACCACCCTCGATGTGGTGTGGAGCATGATAGATCTCTGCATGGCACTGCTCACGGCCTGCAACCTCGTGGCCATCGCCCTGCTGGGCAAGCACGTCTTCCGTCTGCTCGATGACTACCGCAGCCAGAAGCGGCAGGGCATCAAGGAGCCCGTGTTCCAGCGCAGCAAGCTGCCGGAAATCGCGCAAGACATCGAGTGCTGGGAATAGGATTCACGGTCGAAAACAGAAACACCACGCCACCGATGAATGAACGCTTGATACAAATCCTGCGCCAGGATATCGGGTTCGTCTTTCTGGGCGTTTACCGTCTGGATTGCATCCTCTCAGATGAGTCGCATTTTGTCTGGGAACGCATTCTGGAGGAGTGTGACCTCTCACGAATTGACTATCTGGAGTCTCTGCGCAATTGACACCAGACATCACTTTGTGACGCAATATTCTGACATGCATCATATTACAAGATGACGGTTTGGATGATGGATGGTGACATCAACATACAAGAAACATAAATTCAATCGTTTATCGCAAAAGGTTGACAGTTTGATTTTTTTGAGAAAAAGCGAAGAGGCTTGCCAATGATTGCTTCTCTTCCACCCTTTTTCTGCCTCCAACAGTATGCTAGCCCGCCCCTTTGACCTTAAATCACCATCCCTGCCACATTTTTCTCATGGACAATGTGAACAATATTACATCGCCCAATAGTGTAGCTGGAAAAACCGACGCACGTTGACCCTGTGCGCCGTTTTCAGTTGACCATTGACACCCTTTTCATACTGACCCACTTTGCCAAAATATAATTGACCCTATCAGTGTTTGTTCTGATAGGGATTTTTTGTATATTATATGTACCGTCCTGGCTGGCGGTGTAAAATGACATACAAATTATGACAAGAAAACTTAAGGACA
>JAFSZU010000099.1 GCA_017455585.1 Bacteroidaceae bacterium
GCCGGAGCCGAGGAAATCTGCCTCAAGGACATGGCCGGCATCGGACAGCCCGCACTGCTGGGTGCCCTCACCAAGGCCATCAAGACCAAGCACCCCGACATCATCATCCAGTATCACGGCCACAGCGGCCCGGGTCTGAGCATGGCCAGCATCCTGGAAGTCTGCAACAACGGTGCCGACGTCATCGACACCGCCATCGAGCCGCTCTCGTGGGGCAAGGTGCACCCGGACATCATCTCCGTGCAGTCGATGCTGAAGAACGAGGGCTTCGAGGTCAAGGAAATCAACATGAAAGCCTACATGCAGGCACGCTCGCTCACACAGGAATTCTTCGATGACTGGCTCGGATATTTCATCAATCCGGGCAACAAACACATGTCATCGCTCCTGCTCGGCTGCGGACTGCCCGGCGGCATGATGGGCAGCATGATGGCCGACCTCGCCGGCATCCACGGCGTCATCAACAGCACCTTGAAGGCCAAGGGCGAACCCGAGCTCACGACCGACGAGATTCTGGTGAAACTCTTCGACGAGGTGGCCTATGTGTGGCCGCGCGTGGGCTACCCGCCACTCGTCACACCGTTCTCGCAGTATGTCAAGAACATCGCACTCATGAACCTCCTCACCATCGCACAGGGCAAGGGACGCTTCGTGATGATGGATGACAGCATGTGGGGCATGATCCTGGGCAAGAGTGGCAAGATTCCCGGCACCATCGACCCGGAACTGGTGGAGTTGGCCAAGAAACAAGGCCGCGAGTTCACTACCGCCGACCCGCACACGCTGCTCAAGAACGCCCTGCCCGACTTCATCCAGGAGATGAAGGACAACGGATGGGACCGCGGACAGGACGACGAGGAGCTCTACGAGCTGGCCATGCACCCCGAGCAGTACCGCAACTACAAGAGCGGCCAGGCCAAGAAGAACTTCCTGGCCGACCTGGAGAAAGCCAAGATGGCCAAGATGCAAGCCGCCGCCGGCCCCAAGATGTCCATCGAGGAGCTGTCGGCCTTCAAGCACGCCAAGGCCGATGCCGTCACAGCCCCCGAGAACGGACAAATCCTCTACGAGGTCAGCGGCGATGCCGGCGTGACACGCTGCACGGAACCCGCCATTGGCACCGACTACAAGGAGGGCGACACCCTCTGCTTCCTGCAGACGCAATACGGACAGTTCATCCCCCTCAAAGCCGGATTCGACGGCAAGCTGGTGGATATCACCGCCTTCCAGGGCAAGAAGGTCATCAAGGGACAGGCCATCGCCTGGCTGGAGCGCAAGGCATAACGCCAACGCCTGAAAAAAAGAGGCTGTGTCGTTCATTTCGACACAGCCTCTTTGAGTTATTTATCGCTTGAGGCGGGGACGCCCGATGAGGTCAAAGGAACCGTTATAAGACCATTGTTTGCTCCTCTTGCCGGCCGCGTTCACGTCCCCGATGCCATCGGCCTCTATGAGTTCCAACTGCATATAGTCCATATCGGGCATCCAGGCGGAAGCGTTGGTGAGGCGGATAGTGTTGATACCGGGCTGCAACTGCACGGCGACCGTCCGCTTGCCCACCTTGCTGAAGCTGCCGGAATTGAGACCCGTGAGATTCTGGACATTCTCTCCGTTGACGCTGAGGCGCATGGAGCGGCTCTCGCCACAGACATAGCCGAAGGTGAGACGGTATTTACCACCCGTCTGGCTATAGACATCGCGCCATTCCAGATAGTTGTCGCTGCGCTTGCCCAGCCATCCCACCTTGCAACCGCCAGAACAGTAGGCGGCACCGTCGTCGGTGATGCCGCTGGGCAGTGTCTGGTTATTGACCAGTTCCTGGTAGTTGCCGATGAAAGCGGTCTCGGCTTCATAGAGAGTGCGCTCCAGACGTTGCTCGGCGGTGGCGGTGTAGATGGCAGTGCCGTGGGCGGGCACCTTGACGTCGAGCGTTCCCTCTGCCGTGCCGGCGTTGCGTTTCTTGAAGCAGTCACGCAGGGTGATGGTGCCGCCGAGGTCCATGGCAGCGAAATCCACGGTGACCGTCTGTTCCTCGTCCGACGGGTTATAGACAGCAAAGGCGCGCTTCTGGCCGAAGCGTTCCTCGATGTCCTTGACCAGCACATAGCAGTCGCCTGTGCGCTGACAGACGTAGGCCTGCAGGTGCAGCGAGTCCTGGTTGAGGGCAATGAGTTCCTTGTTCTTGAGCAGTGCCAGTGCCGTGGAATTGATATTGCTCATATCACAGCCGATGAGCAGGGGCGAAGACATGATGCACCAGAGGCCGAAGTGGGTCTTGTCCTCCTCGGTGGAGAGCGAGCGGCCCACCTCCAGCATGTCCATGTCGTTGTAGGTGCCGTCGTGGCAGTAGGCGCTCAGGTAGAGATTCTCCTTGATGATGCCCTTGACGCTGCCCCAACTGGCGTTGATGTCACCAGTGGTGCGCCAGGAGAAGGCCACGTCACTGATCCACGTACCGGGGTAGGCCCAGCGGCAGGCGTTCATGCGCACGTCTGTCCGGCCTGTGTTCTTGATGGCCTCGGCGATGGCGGTGTAGCGCTGGCGCTCGTCCAGAACGAGATGATCCTCATTGTGATAGTAGGAGCCGCCACAGAAATCAACCTTGATGAAGTCAAAGCCCAGGTCCTTGAAGAAGAAGTCGGCATCCTGCTGGTCATGCTGGTAGAGTCCCACGCCCTTGCCGATGGCATCGCCATTGAACATGCTGCCGCAGGTGTTGCGACCGGCATCACTGTAGATGCCGGCCTTCAGACCTTTCTTGTGGATGTAATCGACAAGCACCTTCAGGCCGTTGGGGAAGCGTGTGGGATGGATGAGTAACTGCCCCGTCTCGGGGTCACGGCCTCCGAAGTAACCGTCGTCGATGTTGATATACTGATAGCCTACGGCCTTCAGCCCTTTGCCGACCATGGCATTGGTCTGCTGGCGGATGAGCGTCTCGTTGATGTTCACCCCGTAGGTATTCCAAGAGGACCAGCCCATGGTGGGGCCTTCTGTGTTCTGGGCGAAGAGGGGAGAGTTGAAAGTTAGGAGGATGACGGGGAGGAAACTGAATTTATGGGTCATATAGGGCTTATGGGGCTTATGAAAAATGTGATGGGCCACGGTTTATGTTTTTCAAATTATCAATTACTTCTTAAACTGCCACCAGTCGAGGCGGACATCGCCAGCTGCGCGGTCGATAACGAGATAGAGGTCACGGGTGCCAGTGGCGAGCTTGGGTGTCAACTTGGTGGTGAAGGGACGGAAGGCTCCGGCGGGAAAACCGCCGGACACCAACGAAGGCGAAGAAGCGGAAGCGGGGGCGGCGGAAACGGGGGCGGCGGAAGCGGGGGCGGCGGAAACGGGGGCGGCGGAAACGGGGGCGGCGACAGTGGAGGTGATGTCGATGGTGCCGAGGAGCGGCCCGCCGGGATTGTCCAGGTGGAGGCTGATGGAGGCCGAGGCGTTCTCTCCAGCAGCGGCGGTCAGCTGGAAGCTGCCGGGTGCTTTCTTTCCGAAATCCACGGCGCGCAGACGGATGTATTCGCCAGCGTTGAGGTCATAGACGTAGAGGTTCTGCTTGCCAGTGCTGAAGGGGAAAAGGTTGTCAATGACAGACCTACCCCCTTGCCCCTCCCTGTGAGGGAGGGGAGCAGAATGTGTTTGAGAGGCAGACTTCCCTTCAGCAGTCGAATGGTGACCGCTCCCCTCCCTCACAGGGAGGGGTAAGGGGGTGGGTCTTGTGCGCAGCCCGTAGCCCCACGCCATCGTCTCGGCTTCCCCACGGCGGTAGGGATTCAGTGTGCCTGCGGGCTCGGGTAGCCGTAGGTCCAGCCAGTAGGGCACTTCCTGAATGGTGCCGTCGGCGTTATAGTGCATCTCTGCGAGGCTGACACTGCGACGCTCGAAATGCTCGCGCGTCTCATGATGCAGCAGGTCGTAGTTCTGACCGAAGACGTAGCTCTTGCCCTTGAAGTCCATGATGCCCGGGTGGTTGCCGCGGTCGCGCGGCGTGGGAGCCATGATGTAGCCGCGTGACTGCCAAGGGCCTGTGGGCGAGTCGGCCATGGCATAGCCGAGGCCTTCGGGACAGCAGGTGGAGGCGTAAGCGAGATACCAATGGCCGCCCCGCTCATAGAGCCACGGGCCTTCCTGATAATGCTCAATGTGATAGTCCAGCTTCACGATGTCGCCCTCGGTGTGGATCATATCCTTGGAGAGTTTCACGTAGTAGGTGTTGGGGTTGCCCCAGTACATCCAGGCCTGGCCATCTTTGTCGATGAAGACGGTGGGGTCGATGTCATCCCAGTGCTCCTGCTGCCAGACGAGTGGCTCGCCCAGCGGGTCGCGGAAGGGACCGTAGGGAGAGTCGGCCACGAGGACACCAATGCCGTGGCCATGGAGGGGGGCATAGAGGTAGTATTTGCCGTTGCGGGTGACGGTCTGTATGGCCCACGCCCCGTTGTCGCGGGAACGCCACTTGAAGTCGCGCAGCGAGGCCACGGCACCGTGGTCGGTCCAGTTGACGAGGTCGGTGCTGGTGTAGAGCAGCCAGTCATACATGAGGAAACCGGCAGAGTGGCGCTCATTGGCATCCAGGATCTCATCGGGGTGACTGTCATGGCTGACATAGAGATAGACGGTGTCGCCAATGACAAGTGGCGCGGGGTCGGCGGTGTAGTGGGTCTGCAGGATGGGCATGTTCACGTCTGGGTCGCTGCTCATCTCCCACCATTCGAGGTTGAAGAGTTCGGGACCTTTACGACCTCGGAAGACAAGATAGAGGTCATGTGTGCCGGTGACGATGCGCGGGAGGAAGGTAGAGAAGGTGCGGAACTGCTCCCAGCCGCCCGTGCCGCTGATTTCCACGGTGCCGAGGTGGCGGCCGTTGAGGCTGTCTGCGTGCAGTTCGATGCGTCCGCCGCGGAGACCGGAAGCGACACTGACGGTGAACTCACGGGCTCCGTTGACACCGAAATCTACATTGTCCAGGCGCAGCCAGTCGCCGTCGTGGGTGTCGGAGATATAGACGGTGAGGGAGGGATGCCCGGCGGACGAACCGCCGGGAACGGAGCGCGTGGAGGGGGTGCACTGCTTGGTTTTCAGACCGAAGCTATAGGCCATGGTGGCGGCGGGCACGCGGCGGTAGGGCGAGAAGGTGGCGATGGGCTGCACACCTTCGCGGGTGGGCAGGATGGTGGGGAAGCGACCGTCCTCGGTGTAGTTGAACTCCTCGACAGCTGTGCTGCGACCGAAGCCGCCGCCACCGGGCAGATGGCCGGTGTGGTAGAAGAAGTAGTTGTGCCCCTTGAAGGTGACGACGCCGCAGTGGTTGGTGAAGGAATCGGTGCCGCCAAGGGGCATGATCTCGCCCTCATAGTGCCAGGGGCCAAGGGGCGAAGGAGCGGAGCTGTAGCTGATGTGTTCGGGCACGCCACCTGCGGCGTAGAGGAGGTACCACACAGACCCATCCCCAACCCCTCCCGTGAGGGAGGGGAGTGGCTGCGCGCTGTTGTCCTTCTTCAAGCCGGAGGTTCCCCCTCCCTCACGGGAGGGGCTGGGGGTGGGTCTTTGCATCAGCCACGGACCCTCGACATAGCTGTCCTTATACTTCTTGCCGCGCTCGCGCTGGTTCATTGGGGGAGAACCGAAACCTTCCTCAGTCATATCAACCAGTTGCACGTCGCCCTTGGGGTGAATCATATCGTCCTGGAGTTGCATGAGATAGATGCGGGGATTGCCCCAGGCGAGCCAAGCCTGACCTGTCTCATCAATCCACACGGTGGGGTCGATGTGGTCCCAGGAACCGTTGTCATAGAGAGGACGGCCGAGGACATCGCGGTAGGGGCCTTCGGGACGGTCTGCCACAGCCACGCCGATGGCCATGCCGCCGGAAAGTTTGGAGTGGGCACAGATGTACCAGTAGAACTTGCCGTTGCGCTCAATGGTCTGCGCGGCCCAGGCGCGGTCGTCGGCCCATGAGAAGCTCTCCAGGGCAAGGGGCGAACCCAGGTCGGTCCAGTTCACCATGTCGCGGGTGCTATAGACGCGCCACTCCTGCATCCAGAAGAAGTCGGCGTTGTCCTCATCATGTCCCGTGAAGACATAGAGCACGCTGTCTCCGACGTTCAGCGGAGCCGGGTCTGTGGTGAAGCAGGTCTGCACGATGGGGTTGCGGTAATGCGCTGCCGCCGTCACCTCGGCGGGCGACGGCTTCTTGGGTTGCTGGGCGAAGGCGGGGGAGTTGAAAGTTGAAAGCTGAAAGCTGAAAGTTAGGAGAAGGAGAAGGAGGAGGGTGCGGAGGGTTGTACGGGATATCATATCGTTTTCTTATATTTTACAATATTAGTTTCTCATATGAACCACAGATTTCACGGATTAAACAGATTCTTTACTGCTCCCTATCTGTGTAATTTTTATAAGAATTTCACAGATTTCCTATAATGGAAAGGTTACAATCCGTGTAATCTGTGTAATCTGTGGTTTGTATAAGATAATTGTGTTCATCAGCTTAGTTAATGTACATATACTTTCTTGCCATTGATGATGTAGAAGCCACGGGGGAGGTGGTTGCCTGTGCGCGGGGTGACCTTCTGGCCTCGCAGGTCATACACCGCGCCAGTCCAATTTTCAATTTTCAATTCTCCATTTTCAATTTCCTCAATGCCATCAGGGATGGTGCCGATGGTCATATCCACGTTGTGCTCCTCACCAAAGAAGTCGGTGTAGGTGGCGGTGACGATGCCGCCGATGCCCGTAGAAGGTATCTTCACCTTGCCGCTGGTGATCTTGAAGTCGGTGCTGGTGAAGGTGGCTTCCTCCGTGAGGTCCTCGCGATGACCGTCGGCAAAGGTGGCCCAGAGCTGGAGGGTGACAGAAGCACGGGCCTTGGCATCATAGTGGTCGTCAAAGCTCTTGACGGTGAAGAACTTCTTGAGGCTACTGACCATATTGAAGGTAGAATCCTTCTTCGCCTCAAGTCCCATCGTCTGCAAGGCAGAGTAGGCATAGCGCTTGCCCATGGTGCGATAACCGGCGGCGTTGAAGTGCCAAGGGTCGGTGTTGTTACCGGGGCATCCGTTGGAGTGGATGACATGCGACGTTTTCACCACCTTGGGCATGTTGGCAATGACGGAATTGTGTCCGTAGCACGCGCCGCCTTGGTCCTGACGCAGGGTCTCGCCGACAAAGAGAGGCACGTCCTGTGCGTTGAGACCCAGATCGGTGAGCATGTCATTATAAATCTTCTTCACCATGTTGGGCCAGTTGGGGTCACAGTTGTTGGAACAGCCCTGATGCAGGAGGATGCCCTTGATGACACCTGTTTCCTGTGCCTTGCGTGCCATGTCGATGAGGCGTTGGTAGGCATTGCCGCCATAGTAGTTTTTGGTGATGGTCGCCCACCACTCATTGGGGTTGTCGGCCAGTTTCTTCTCGCACTTGTCCTTGTCGAACATCTCAATGGGCGTGCCACCCATGGCCACAGCCACGACACCCACCTTCACATCCTTGGGTAGGGCGGCCACCATGGTGCGACCGAAGTAGTCGCTCATGCCCAGTTTGCCCACGGGGCTGACGATGGGCGGTGTAGCTGTGTACCATCTTCCCAGCGTGCGTGAAGGACTACTGAAATTAGTGGTGGCAAGCATCTTGAATCGCGCATTGACAGAGTTGTCAACAGATTCCCATTGGGCGTTGCCCTCCATGTTGGACTGCCCGAAACAGAGGTAGATATAGAAATTGGGGTCAACCTCCGCGCGGACACTGGACAGGCCGGCGACCAACAGCGCACATACAAAAATTATCTTTTTCATCGTTTAGTGTTTAATATTTAATCTGTTCTTACTTGATAAGTATCTTGCGGGCTTTTCCTCCCACTGTTGATGTGAGGAAGAGACCATGCTGCCATTTGTTATTGATAACTCTGCGCCCTTGCATGTCATACACCGCGCCAGCCCAACTTTCAACTTTGAATATTCCATTTTCAATTGCACGAACACCTGTGAGTTCTTCTGCGGTGAGCGAGAAGAGGCCCAAGTTGGTGATGGTGATCTGGTCGGTGGCAGCGGGTTTGGTGATGGTGAGGCGGTACTCGCCCCAGCCGTCCTCAACGCTGAAGACGAGACAGACATCCTTGCCCACAAGAGCCGTGGCGTTGAGGACATAGTTCTTCTTGCCTGTCAGTTTCTGGAGCTTCACTGTCAGCTCCTTACCGGCTTCACCTTCGCTGTGGAAGCAGAGTTTGTAGGTGCCAGAAGTCATTTGCAGGGAGCGATAGACGTTCTGTTTGCCGTCGGTATTCTGGTCGCCACCGAAGCGCAGCAGTGTCTTGCTGCTGTTCAGCACCCATCCGTGCTCCTTGGGCACATAGCCCTCAGTCTCGATGCGGGGCATCCATTTCAGGGTGGTGTCGCAGGGCGTGTCCAGCGTATAATCCTTGAAGAAGTTCCACATCACCTGTGCCGAGCTGCCGGTCTCGATGTCGCCGGTGAAGTCATTGTGCCCCATGTTGTTCATCTCGTAATAAATATAGGGGAAGCTTCCCTCGGCGGCCTCATAGACGCTCTTGTCATACTTGCCGCTGACCGTGGTCTTCTGCGGAACGGGGTTGGCACCGATGCGGGCCACCATCTCATCCACGATGACGGGCATGAGGGCGTAGCGCACAAAGTCATCCTGCTTGCCGTGGATGTGCAGGAAGGGCACGGGGCGCACACCCGTATGGCGGAAATGGAACTCATTGAGTGGGAAACCGCTGATGGAGGCGTAGGCCGCAAAGACATCGCTCATGGTGTTCGTCAAGGCGTAGGTCATCATGCCGCCGTTGGAGAAGCCGCAGCAATAGATGCGCTGGCGGTCAACGCTGTACTTGGCAGCCACATCCTCGATGACGGCTTTGATGAACTCCACGTCGCCGTTGACCTCACCCGAGGCATCCCAGCCCGTGACGGTGCCACCGAAAACGGGGAAATAGATGGGGTTGCCCTGCGGATAGACCACGATGCAGCCTTCCTTGTCGGCAATGTCTGTGCGGAAGGGACTGCGGTCGGTGCTGTGCCCGCTGGCACCATGCAGCGACACCACCAACGGGCTGTTGGCCTTCACGTTCTTGGGCACATAGAGCCAGTAGCTGCGCGCCTCGTCACCCACGGTGATATCCACCGACTTGTCGGCGGCGATGGCCTCGCTGCTGAACTGCCAGCTGTCAAAGTCAAAGAGCTGACCGTTGCCAGAGAAGGTGAAGAAGAGATCCACGGTGCCCTTGATGGCGGTGGTGAGGTCACACAGCACCTCGGTCCATTCGCCATCGGTGGCGGCATCCACCGTCACCTTGCCTTTAACAGTACCTGACTTGGTGCCCGTGCGGATGTTCATGGTTCCCTTCTTGGCACCGCCGCGCACCCTGGCACGGAATGACTTGGCACCTGTGGTGCCGAAATCGACGTTACGCACTTTGATATAGTCGCCGCTGCTGATGTTGGTGACATAGCAACCGTTGTAGTCACCCTCACAGAGGATGCCGGAGCTCTGGTTGATGGTCTCGGCCTCCTGCCGCTCATAGGGGTTCACGGTCTGCAAAGGTTCTACACCTTTGGTGGTGAAAGCGATGGCGGGGATGGTGCCGTCCTCGTTGCGTGTAAACTCCTCTACGCAGGTGGCACGCTTGTAGCCGCCACCGTTGGGCAGTTTGCCGTTGTGGTAGAACATATAATGGTGTCCCTTGAACTCCACGCTGCCGCCGTGGATGGTGAAGCTGCCGTCGGCCTGTCCCAGAATCTTACCCTGATAGGTCCAGGGGCCTGTCACCTTGTCGGCGGTGGAGTAGGCCCAGTGCTCGGGCACACCGCCAGCGGCATATTCCAGATAATACTTGTCGCCCCGCTTGTAGATCCACGAGGCCTCCTCGAAGTTGGTCTTCGGGTTGCCGTTATCATCATAACCCTTGTAGGGGCCAAAGGCGGTCTCGTCCTTGGTCTTCACCTCTATCTCTCCGCCCGTGATGCTGGTCATCTTCTTCGTCAGTTTGGTGTACCACAACATGTTATTGCCATAGAAGAGGTAGGCCTGGCCATTGTCGTCGATGAACACCGTGGGGTCTATCTTGAACCACCCTTTGACCAACGGCTTCTTAATGGGATCCTTATAAGGCCCTGCGGGGTTGTCGGCCACGGCCACGCCGATGCCGGGATAGGCTTCGCCCTTGATGGTGGCGGTGACATACCAGTACCACTTGCCGTCGCGCTCGATGCACTGGCTGGCCCAGCAGTCGTTGTCCTGCTTGGCCCACGCGGAGAAGGTGGCCGAGGTCAGCGGCGTGCCTCGGTAGGTCCAGTTGACCATATCCACGGTGCTGTAGAGCAGCCAGTCCTTCATGGTGAAGTAGCCGTTGAGGGTCTCGTTCTCATCGTGATCCACAAAGAGATACAGTGTGTCGCCGTGCACGTAGGGGGCTGGGTCGGGCGTGTAGCGGTCGCAGATGATGGGGTTCTGGGCGGAAGCGGGAGAGTTGAAAGTTGAAAGTTGAAAGTTGAAAGTTAGGAGGGCGGGTAGGAGAGCGCGGAAGATGGAATGGGACATATAGGTCATATAGGTCTTATAAGACTTATAAAACTTATAGGACTTATAGAAAGTTGGTGAGGTCATGGCTTTTATTTTTTTTGAAATAATCATTTGGCAATGCGGAGCACGGGGGCAATCTTGTTGCAGGGCTGGGGCAGCTGGACTTCGAGACCTGCTGCGGTCTGGCGGGCCTTGAGTTTGCCGTGACCCAGCAGATAGACAGAGGAGATGGACTTGCGGAAGTCCTGCGTGCCCTTGGCCAGCGACTTGATGACGAGGCGGCCGTCCTCGGGCCATCCCATGGCGGTGACATAGAGGTGCTTGGGTGTCTGATTAAAGCGGATGTCGCGATAGTCCATGCCGTTATACTGTCCCTCGTTGAAGCCCTGGGCGTTGATGTCTATCTTCTTCTCGGCCACGGGACCCTCGCCGAACTTGACCCAAGGGCGTGTGCCGAAGATGCTCTCGCCGTTCTGTGTCATCCATGCCTCCAGCTCGTCGAGGAAGACCGAGGCTTTCTCGTCGTAGGTGCCGTCGGCACGCAACGGGATATTCAGCAGGAGGCATCCGTTCTTGGAAACGATATCCACCAGTTGCTTCACAATGTTGGATGCTGTACGATAACCGCGCTGATAGGTGCCGGTGTTGTAGTGCCAGTCGCCGATGCAGTTGCAGGTCTGCCACGGCTGTTCCACCATCATGTTCGGTGCGCCGCGCTCCACATCCCAGGTGAGGGCTTTCTTCTGCTCGTCGTCCAGGATCTTGCCGAAGACCACGCCGCGTGGGTTCTTGTTATACATGTGGGTAGCAATGCGCAGACCGCAGTCACTCAGCGGGTAGAAGGGCAGCACAGTGACATCGAAGTAGATGAGGTCGGGCTGATAGCGGTTGATGGCATCAAGGGTGCGGTCATAGAAGTTGGTGACAAACTCCTTGGACGGCGGACAGGCACCGCCGCCCCATCCCCACTGTCCGTGGATGGCACCGTTGTCCCACGACCCTTTGCTCATGGGATGGTTCTGCTGATAGAGCTGCTGCGGATCCAGCCCTTCCCACCATTTGCCTTTGCCGTCTTCCTTCGTCAGGTTGCCGTCATACCAGACACCGGCCTTGGGGCCTTGCAGGTCGTAACGTTGTGACGGCTCATACCATGTCCAGGCGTGGTCGGCGTGGAAACTGATGCCGAGCGGCAGTCCGGCCTTCTTTGCGGCCTTGGCCCACCCGTCGAGGATGTCGCGCTTGGGGCCTATGTTCTTGGAGTTCCAGGGCTGATACTGCGAGTCCCACAGGTCATAGTTGTCGTGGTGGTTGCCCAGCACAAAAAAGTACTGTGCGCCGCAATGCTTGTAGCGCTCCACCAATGCCTCGGGATCCCATTTCTCGGCCTTGAAGAGAGGGAGGATGTCCTTGAAGCCGAACTCAGAGGGATGTCCATAGTGCTCCACGTGGTATTTGTACTTGTAGTTGCCCTCCATATACATCTCACGGGCCATCCAGTCGCCACTGCCCTCCACGCACTGCGGTCCCCAGTGTGCCCAGATGCCGAACTTGGCGTTGCGGAACCATTCGGGTGTCTGATGGGTCTTCAGGGATTCCCACGTGGGTTCATACTGTCCCGTCTGCATATGTTCGTGGATTTCGGACACGGGCACTTGATAGCTCTGAGCGTTTATGGCCATGGAAACCAACAGTGCTACTGCTGCTGAACAATATTTTTTCATGAGAGATTTGTTGTTTATAGATAATATAAGGTATATCGACATCTATTGTTTGATAATCTTGTGATAGACGTTGCGGCCGTCCTGTGTGCTCTTGCTGACCAGGAGGCCCTTGGCATGTGCCGTGGCTGCACGGCCCTGCATGTCATAGAATGCCGTCGGGCCTTGCTCCATGGGCTGTGGGGCTTCCACCTCGTCCACCTTACCCTTTCTGCGGAGACGGTACTCGCCACCGGCCACGGTCTGCAGGTCATACTCATGCACCTTCTTCACCGTGAGTTTGGGCTTGCTCTTCAGGTTCGCGGCCAAGAGCGGCTCCTTGACCTGTGCCGGAGCAAAGAGCGGGTTGGGGCAGTCGCCCTCGGCGGGTTGCAACCCGTCGCCCTCCAGTTCTACGTAGGAGCGCAGACGCAGTGTGCCGCCGATGGTGGAGCGGATGGTGGCCGTCTGCAGGGTGGCCGTGCTCCATTCTATATCCACCTCGAAGCCGCCACGGGCTCGCAGACCGCTGACACTGCCTTGCTTCCATACCGCGGGCAGGGCGGGCAGCAGGTGCACGGCACCGTCGTGACTCTGCAGCAGCATCTCGGCAATGCCGGCAGTGGCACCGAAGTTGCCGTCGATCTGGAAGGGCGGGTGGGCATCGAACAGGTTGGGGAAGGTGCGGCCGTTGGGGTACTGCCCCGTGGCACTCTCCGACGGCAGCAGCTTGAGCATATTCTTTAAGATGGTGAGGGCGTGTGTGCCGTCGAGCATACGTGCCCAGAAACAAATCTTCCAGCCGAGGCTCCAGCCTGTAGCCTCGTCGCCGCGGTCGGTGAGCGTCTGCTTGGCGGCGGCGAACAGTTCGTTGTGGCTGTAGGGACTGATCTGGTTGGAGGGGAAGAGACCGTAGAGGTGCGAGATGTGGCGGTGGTGCATGTCGCCGCCGTCAGCATCGATGAGCCATTCATGCAACTGCTTGCGGCTGCCTATCTGCATGGGCGGCAACTGGGCCAGCGTCTCTTCCAGTTTCTTCTGGTAGTCGGCATCCTCGTTCAGGATGCGGGCAGCATTCAAGGTGTTGGACAGGGCATCAAAGACAATCTGGTTGTCCATGGTGCAGCCGGCAGTGATGGGTGTCGATTTCCCTGCGGGTCCCTGCTCTGGACTCACGGACGGCACCACCACGAGCCAGTTGTTGTAGCCGGGGTGGGGCTGCATGTAGTCGAGGTAGAAGTCGGCGGTACCCTTGATGACGGGATACCACTCACGCAGGAATGCCACGTCGCCCGTGTAGAGATAGTGCTGCCACAAGTGCGTGGCCAGCCAGGCACCGCCGTTGGGGTACATGCCCCAGAACGCGCCATCCACCGGTCCGGCGATGCGCCACAGGTCGGTGTTGTGGTGAGCCACCCAGCCGCCGCAGCCGTACATGGTCTTGGCGGTCTTGGCACCCGTCTCGCTCAGGTCGCGTATCATCCCGAAGAAGGGGTCGTTGGTCTCGGTGAGGTTGCAGACCTCCGAGGGCCAGTAGTTCATCTCAGCGTTGATGTTGATGGTGTATTTCGAGTCCCAGGGAGCATCCTTCTTGTCGTTCCACAAGCCTTGCAGGTTCGCGGGCTGTCCGCCGGGCTGCGAGCTGCTGATGAGCAGGTAGCGGCCATAGTTGAAGAGCAGTGCCACCATGCCCCAGTCCGTGCTGCCCGCGAACTTGTCCAACCGCTTCTCGGTGGTCAGCTTGCTGTTGGCAGCCGCCGAGGGCAGGTAGAGATGCACGCGGTTGTACTGTGCCTGATAGGCTTCGGTGTGCCGCTTCAGCAGCTCGTCGTAGTCATGCTGGCGTGCATCGTTGAGATGGCTGAGGGCAACGGTTCCCGCCTTGCCGTTGACATTCTTGTAGTTGACATAGTTGGTGGCGGCGGCGATATAGACGGTGGCCTTGGTGTAGTTCTTCACCGTCACTTTGCCGCCGGCGGTGTAGGTTACCTCGCCGTCGCTCTCCACCTGATAGCGCAGGGCGGCCTTCAGCTTGGCGGCGATGCCCTCGTGATCCACGCCGCTGATGGTGGCCATCTGTCCGTCGGTGCTCTTGGCGTAGGTGGTGGTGTAGGGGGCCTTATGCTGGATGGTGAAGCCGGATGGGGTGTCTGTCTCTAACCGCATAACAATGACTTGATCAGGGATGGAGGCGAAGGTAGTACGGCTATAATGGTGCCCGTCCTGCTCAAAGCTCACAGAGGAAAGGGCCGTCTGCAGGTCCAGTTCGCGGCGGTAGCCTGTGACCTCGGCAGCGTGGATGCCGTCATGCGTCAGCGTCAGGCTGCCCAGGGTGAGGTACTTCATGCCATGCGGCCCCTTGATGAACTGCTGGTTGATGAGGTCCTCAGCCTCCTTCTCCTTGCCCTCGAAGATGAGACTGCGCACCTGGTCAATGTATTTGGCCGAGGTGGTGCTGTTGTTGTTGTGCGGGCCTCCGCTCCAAAACGAGTCCTCGTTGAGTTGTATCTCTTCGGTCTCTGTGCCGCCGAAGATCATGCCGCCGAGACGCCCGTTGCCGACGGGCAGAGCCTCTAACCAGATGTTGGCGGGCTTATCATACCACAGCCGTTCCGTGTTATCGTCCTGCGCCATGACATTCACGGCAGCAATGGCCACAATGGCCAGTGTCAGTAGTCGCTTCATCATATCATTTACTATTTAAGCATTTACCCATTTACCATTTAAGCATTTACCATTTACCATTTGGGTGCGGCCGATTCACTTTTCACTCTTTACGCTTCACTTCATAGTGGAAAGCGTCCACGTCGATGTAGCCGCCGGTACGCTTGGTGGCGTAGTTGAAGATGGCGAACTTGGAGCCCATGAAGAAGCGACGGTAGTCAAAGATCATGCGGTAGTCGCGGGTGCCGATTTGTGTCCACTGCTGGCCGTCGAGGCTGTAGAAGAAGTTGGCGGCATCATTGTGGCCAGGGCGGAAGTCGCCGTCGAGGCGGAGGAAGATCAAGGAAGCCCCTCCCCCAGCCCCTCCCCTGTTGGGGCGGGGAGATACCTTTCCGCTGGATTGACCTTGGGCTGCCTTTCCGCTGGATTGACCTTGGGCTGCCTTTCCGCTGGATTTCTGCTGATTGGAGAGTTGTGCGGTGAGGTCGATGGTCTCGATGACCTTCTCATCGACAGCCTCCACGGCTTTCTCGCGGTCGGTGAGGCGAACGCATTGCTCGCTCATAGTGAGGGTGATGCGCTTGCCGTTCTTCTTGATGGTGAGCACGCCGCTGTCACCGTTGAAAGCAGCGAGGCCGCAGCAGTCGCCGTCTTTCATCTTGCTGATGTCCATGCTGACGATGCCGCTGCACGTGGGACCTTCCATGCGCTGCGTCAAGGTGTTGGATGCCAGATACAGGTTCTCCACCACGCGGCTGGTCTTCAGGCGTAGGAAGCCCGGGCGTTCGGTGAGGGACCAGGCGGTGTTGATGGGATTGTGGTTCCATTGCCATTGGAGGTTCAAATCCGACGAGGAAAACTCGTCGGCACCAACGATGGTGGTGGCAGGTTGGTTGCTGCGATAGGGGCGCATGGTAGCGGGTACCTTGCCGTTCTCGTCGCCCAGCATGGGCCAGCCATCAATCCAGCGGACGGGGGAGAGCGTCAGCACGCGGCCCACGCCGCCACGGTCCTGGAACATGATGCCATACCAGTCGCCCTCCTCGGTATCGACGATGGTGCCTTGCGCCAGATAGGAGAAGCCGCCGAAGTCGCTCTCCAGGATGACAGCCTTCTCCCACTTGGCATTCAGGTCGCGCGTGCGGTAGCACACCTCGCGGCGATGGCGACCGGGTGCATAGACATGGCTGATGAGCAGGGCATAGTAGGTGCCGTTGTGTTTGATGACGCGGGTGCCCTCCAACAGACCGCGCTCGTCTTCCTCGCGTTGGAAGTAGTGGCGGTTGCTGCCCTCGACGACACTTTTCAGGTCGCGTGAGAGCTGACACATCTCACCCGTGCCGTAGAACACGTAGGGCGTGCCGTCGTCGTCAAAGAACAGGGTGGCATCGTGGAAGTGGCGCAGACGGGCGTGGATGGTCCACGGCCCATCGGCCTTGGGAGCGGTGCAGATATAGGTGTCGCCCATGGGACCGCCCTCGTTGGGGGCGAAGAGTGCCCAGAAGCGGCCGTCGTGGTATTTCAGCGACGTGGCCCACTGTCCGCGGCCATAGACGGTACCCTCCTGCAGGTCATACTTGGGCGAATCGGTGAGGCGGTCGAAGATGTAGCCCACGGTCTCCCAGTTCTTCAGGTCGCGTGAGGCCATGACGGGTGCACCGGGCATGAGGTGCATGGTGGTGGAAACCATATAGAAAGTGTCGCCCACGCGGATGACGTCTGGATCTGGCACATCGGCCCACAGCATGGGGTTCTGGATGGGTTGTGCCGCCAGGACGACACTCGTCAGCAACGCTGCCAAAACGCAATAAATTCTATTCATACTAGTATTATTATTACACCACAGATTACACAGATTTAACAGATTATACTTTCCTATAGCAATCAAATTTCTATTTGATATTACACAGATTATCGAGCGAAACGCTCTACATGTTTCGAGTGATATTAAGGCAAAGGATACTCGAAACATGCGGAGCGTTTCGCTCGATAATCTGTGTAATGGTGGACAGAAAATGTTGTAAGCACAGGGTAAGGACTCCGTGTAATCCATGTAATCTGTGGTGCTGGAAGGACATCTGTAGTCAGTTAGTTGGGGGGGCGGTAAAGGATACCCTGGGGTGAAGGGGGTGAACACCCTAGGCGCAAAGGGATTTACGGATAGGGTAAATACCCCTTTGCGCCTAGGGTGTTTTTTACGTTATTTGCGGGGTTGGAAGAGGAGCTGTGCCATCTCCTTGAGGCTACGGCGCCAGGTGAGGAACTCATGGGCGGTGCCTTCAGAGATATAGCCCATGGCATTGAAGCCGGCATTCTTCAGGGCTTCGGTGGTCGAGCGTATGCCGTCGGGGTTCTCCTTGCTGCCGCAGCTCTGGAAGATGAGGCTGACGGGCTGCGCCCCCTTGGCAGCCTTGGCGGCAGCCGGTACGAGGTTGGCTTTCTGCAAGTCCTCGGGGGCGTAGGTGCCGCCGCTGAGGAGTCCGAAGGCGGAGAACACCTCGGGGCGTCGCAGGGTGATGAGCTTGGTCTCGAAACCGCCCATGGAGAGTCCGGCCATGGCGCGGCTGTCCCGCTTGGCAATGGTGCGGAAGTGGCTGTCGATGTAGGGCACCAGCTCGTCCACCAGCACCTTCTCAAAGTCCTCTGCGGTGAACTGTCCGAGGCCGCCAAAGCGCACATCGTTGGTCATGCCGTAGGTCATGACGATGATGAAGGGCCGGCACTTACCCTCGGCGATGAGGTTGTCCATGATGAGGTTGGCATGGCCCTGTCGGCTCCAGGCCGTCTCGTCCTCGCCCCAGCCGTGCTGCAGGTAGAGGACAGGGTACTTCTGCTTGTCCGTGCCGTAGGTGGGCGGTGTATAGACATAGGCTGTGCGCACCTGCTGCGTGCTCTGGCTCCAGAACAGCACCTGCTGGACGTTGCCGTGAGGCACGTTCTTGGTGGCGTAGAAATCGCGGTCGTGGGCGGGAATCTCGATGCCACTCTCCCAGCGCGTGCTACCGTAGTAGTTCTTGGCTCCCGGGTCGTTGACCACGCCGCCATCGACGGTGAGATGGTAGTAGTGGAAGCCCTCGTCCATGGCTCCTGCGGTCTGTCCCACCCACGAGCCGTCATAGCACTGGTGCAGCTCCGTGCCGCCCTGTCCGCCCAGTCCGAGGCTGACGACCACGGACTTGGCCTCTGGCAGCTCCACGCGGAAGCGCACGATACCCTGTGAGTTGACTTGCGGATAGTCGCGCCCGGGCTGGTTCATCTCTGAGGGCTTAAAGTCCTCCTTCACGTTAGCCTGCTCGGGGAAGGCCAGTGCGGCGTTGAAGGGCGGGCGCTGCTGTCCGAACTGTCCGCGGCGGCGCTGCTGTCCCTGCTGTCCCTCGGGACGTGGACGTGGTGCGGGCTTGGGGGGCAGTTGCCAGAGGGGGTTGCGCATGTTGAGGATGTAGTCGTAGGCCATCTTGGGTTTGTACTCCGTGTCGAAGGGCAGGGGATAGTTGGCGGCACCCAGCCACGAGTCGCGGTCGCTGAGGTTCCAGAAGGTGACGCAATCCACCACGTCCTTGTGCTTACGCAATGCGCGGAAGATGCGAGCATACTGGTCGGCAAGGTGTTGCTTGAGCGAGTCGCTTACCACCATACCCTCCTGGCTGAACTGTAGGGCACCGCCCATCTCCTCGTTGGCGCGCACGTCAAGTTCCGTGACATGGATGTGCTTCACCACCTGCTTATACAGGTTGATGGCGGCATCAATCTCGTCCTCTTTGGGGCCATAGATGTTGTAGTGGCCCTGCATACCGATACCGTCAATGGGTACGCCGTTGTCCTTCATCTTCTTCACCATCTCATAGATGCGCTTGCTCTTCACGGGGTCGGTCTCATTATAGTCATTGTAGAAGAGGAGCACGTCGGGGTCGGCCTCGCGGGCATAGCGGAAGGCCTGCGCGATGAACTCGTCGCCGGCAATCTGGTACATAGCCGACTGGCGGTAGGGGTTCTCGGCATTCTTGTCATCGGTCATGGCCTCGTTGACCACATCCCAGCAATAGACCACGTCCTTGTAGCGGTTGACCACCGTGTGGATGTGCTCGCGCATGCGCTTGAAGAACTCTTCCTTGCTGCGCAGGTTGCCCTGCTCGTCCTTGTAGATCCACTCGCCGATTTGCGAGTGCCACATCAGGCAATGGCCGCGCATCTTGATGCCGTTCTGGCGGCAGAAGTCGGCGATGCGGTCGGCACGTGTGAAGTCAAACTGTCCCTGGCGGGGTTCCGTGGGTTGCGGCTTCATGTCGTTCTCGGCGGTCACGCTGTTGAACTCGCGGCAGATGAGCGCCTGCTGCTCGGGGTTGGTGACGTTGCGCTGGTTCACGGCCACGCCAATGAGGAAATAGTCCTTGTAGGCATCCTTGAGTCCCTGTGCGCTGGCGGCAGGGACGATGCAGGATGCGAGCATCATGAGAAAGAATAAACGTTTACGCATAACTATTAGAAAAACAATTTGCGGTGCAAAGATAAGGTATTGCCTCCACTAATACTATAAACCGTGTCTCAAAAAGTTTACTTTTTGTAACACGTTACTGAAAAACAATGTGTCTTTAGACTGTTAGATACATTTATTTTGCTTACTTTTGCACCCGCATTCATCTGAACAACTATGAAACATATTCTCTTCCTTGCGGCATGTCTGCTGACTGTGTGCCTGTCACGAGCCGCACAACCCTTCATCTCCCTCTCCGCCGCCGACGGCGGACTGCAACTGAATGAGGGCGGGTTCATTTCGCTCTATGTCGATGCCGCCGACGAGCGCGGCGTGCGGCGGGCCGCCACCACGGTGCTGGGCGACCTGAACATGGTCTGCGGCTCAGACACCATGCTGGCCTCCTCTGTCAAGGATGCCCGCATCGTGGCGGGCACGCTGGATCATTGTCCCGCTCTGAAGAAACTGCTCAGCAAAGTGCAGACACAGAAGCTGCGCGGACGGCGCGAGAAATTCATCATAACCACCGTGGGGCGGCAGCTCGTCATCGCGGGCAGCGACCGCCGCGGCACCATCTACGGTCTCTATGAACTGGCGCGCCAGGCCGGTGTCTCGCCCTGGACATGGTGGGCCGATGTGGCCGTGGAGAAACATCCGCAGCTGTTTGCACGCTCCGGCGAATACACCGACGGCGAACCCGTGGTGCGCTGGCGCGGCATCTTCCTCAACGACGAAGGCCCCTGCCTGATGACATGGGTCAAGAACACCTACGGCACCAACTACGGCGACCACCGTTTCTATGAGCGGGTCTATGAACTCATCTTGCGTCTGCGCGGTAACTTCCTCTGGCCCGCCATGTGGGCGTGGGCATTCTATGCCGACGACCCCGAGAACAGCCGTCTGGCCGACGAAATGGGTATCATCATCGGCACCAGCCACCACGAACCCATGGCCCGCAACCATCAGGAATATGCCCGCAATCGCCAGAAATACGGTCCCTGGAACTATGCTTCCAACCGCCAGAACCTGGACAATTTCTTCCGTGAAGGCATTGAACGCATGAAAGGGACAGAGGACATCATCACCATCGGTATGCGCGGCGACGGTGACGAAGCCATGTCTGCAGAGGCCGACACGAGACTGCTTGAGGAAGTGGTGCGCAATCAGCGCCGCATCATCGAACAGGTCACTAAGCGCCCAGCCCGCGAGACGCCGCAGGTGTGGGCACTTTACAAGGAAGTGCTGGACTACTATGACGCCGGGATGCGCGTGCCCGATGACGTGACCATCCTGCTCTGCGACGACAACTGGGGCAACGTGCGCCGCGTGCCCAACGCTATCGAGCGCAAACACAAAGGCGGATGGGGACTCTATTACCATGTTGATTACGTGGGCGCACCGCGCAACAGCAAGTGGATCAACGTGACACAGACACAAGGCATGTGGGAGCAACTGCACCTGGCAGCAGACTTCGGGCTGGACCGCCTGTGGATCCTCAACGTGGGCGACCTCAAACCCATGGAGTACCAGATACAGCTGTTCATGGACATGGCGTGGGATCCCCAGCGCTATGACGGCCGATACCTCGTGCGCCAGCACACGGAACCCTTCTGCGCCTCTATAATAGATAATAAGGAATACGCGCGCGAGGCGGCACGTCTGCTCGACACCAGTGCCCGCCTCAACAGTCGCGTGACGGCAGAGATGCTGGATGCCCGCACCTACGACCTCGCCTCGGGCGAGTGGGAGCGCGTCTGCGGCGAGTTTGCCCGCCTGGAGGCCGACGCCCTGCAGCTTTATCGTCTCCTCACACCCGAACGCCGCACAGCCTATCAGGAACTCATCCTCTTCCCCATCCAGGCCATGGCCAACCTCTATGAGATGTACCGCGCCGTGGCCATGAACCACGCCCTGGCGGCCTTAGGCGACCAGGATGCCGACCTCTGGGCCGAGCGCGCCCGCGACCGCTTCCGCCATGACTCGCTGCTCTGTGCCGAGTACAACCACACCATTGCCGGCGGCAAGTGGAACGGCATGATGATCCAGAAACACATCGGCTACACCAGCTGGAACGATGACTTCGCCGCCGACCACCTGCCCTCGCTGCACGCCGTCACACAGGGCGCAGCCGCTGAACGCATCTTCCGCTCAAACAAGGGATATATCGCCATCGAAGCCGACCACTACACCTCTTCGCGTGCCGTTGTAGGCACGGAGTGGACTGTCTATCCTGGCATGGGGCGCACCCACGCCGGTGTGGCCCTGACACCCTACACCCACGAGGCCGCAGGAGCGCAACTGGGCTACCGCATCGCCCTGCCGGAGGACGTGAAGGAGGTGAAGGTGCATGTTATCGTGAAATCCACGCTTGACTTTCTCAAACGCGGCGGACACAAATACAAAGTGGCGATTGACGAGGGTGTGGCGACCACGGTGAACTTCAACGCCCAGCTCAACGAGGCTCCAGGCAACGTTTATCGAGTATTCTATCCCACCGTGGCGCGCCGCGTGGTGGAAAATGTCGTGAAGCTCCCCGTGAAGTCCACGGCCAAGGGTCTGCACACGGTGACCCTCTCGCCACAGACACCCGGCATCGTCTTTGAGAAACTGGTCATCGACTACGGTGGCTATACCCCGCAATACCTTTTCGGACAAGAAGAGTTCTGATCAGGCTTTGCAGATATAATCCACAATCCATGCCCCTACTTCCTTGGTTCCGAAGTGGGGGCCTTCTTGTACTTGGATTTCCGGCGTGCGCACGTTGGCATCCAGACTGGCAGCCACCGCCTCACGGATGAGACGGCCTTCGTTCTCCAGATTGAAATACTCGAAGAGCATGGCCACGCTGAGAATTTGTGCCAGCGGGTTGGCAATGTTCTGTCCCTTGGCCTGCGGCCATGAACCGTGCACAGGCTCGAAGACGGGCGTGTGCTCACCGGTGGAGGCTGATGGCAGGAGCCCCATGCTGCCCGTGATGCAGGAGCCCTCGTCCGTCAAGATGTCGCCGAAGGTGTTCTCCGTGACCATCACATCGAAAAAGCGCGGCTCCTGAATCATGCGCATCGAAGCAGTGTCCACATACATGAAATCGGTGGTCACATCGGGGTACTGCGGTGCCATCTCCTGTGCCACCTGCCGCCACAGTCGGCTGCTGGCCAGGATATTGGCCTTATCGACCACCGTCAGGTGGTGGCGGCGGCGACGGGCATAGTCATAGCCCACGCGCAGGATGCGTTCTATCTCCGGACGGGAATAGTAATTGGTGTCCCAGGCCTTGTCATTGTCCTGATACTTCTCACCGAAGTACATGCCTCCCGTGAGCTCGCGGATGCAGATGAAATCGGCTCCGCGCACCAGTTCGTCCTTGAGCGGCGACTTGTGGATGAGACAGTCGAAGGTCTCTACGGGACGCACATTGGCATAGAGTCCCAGACGTTTGCGCATGGCCAGCAGTCCCTGTTCGGGCCGCACCTTGGCCGTGGGGTCATTGTCAAAGCGGGGATCGCCCACGGCAGAGAACAGCACGGCATCTGCCCGCATACAGGTCTGGAAGGTCTCCTCGGGGAAGGGGTCGCCCACCTTGTCGATGGCATCTGCACCACAGATGGCATATTCGTAGGTCACGGTGTGACCGAACTTCTCGCAGACGGCGTTCATCACCGCCACACCTTGTTCACTGATTTCCGGCCCGATGCCGTCACCGGGCAAAACTGCAATCCTGAGTTTCATAATTGTCTATTTAATGATTGTGTTGAGTATCTCGACTGCCTTCCTGCGAGTGGGTTCATCGGCAAGGAGGAGGGAAGCGAGCGATTTGAGGGTCTGTGACAGGACCGGAGAATCTATAGTCTCTATAGCGTCTATAGCGTCTATAGCTTCTACAGCAGACGGCCCGGCAACCTCATCAAAGTCTAGGAGCGTCTGCCGGGGCTCTGCATGGCGGGGTTGCTCCTCGTCCTCGATGGAGACGGTAGGAGCCGTGACGGTGGCGTTGCCCTCCTCCTGGATGTAGTCATCGAGACTGGTGAGCAGACCGTCGAACTTGTCGGAGGCAAGGAAGACGGCATCCTCGCCGCCATCAAGCACACCCTCGAAGAGCGAAGTCTTGAAGCGCAACTTCGAGAGCATATCTTCCTCAATGGTGCCGGCTGCGATGAGGTTGATGACTTCCACGCCCCGCTGCTGCCCCATACGATGTATGCGCCCGATGCGCTGTTCCAACACGGCTGGGTTCCAGGGCAAGTCCAGGTTGATGATGACGTTGGCGGCTTGCAGGTTCAGTCCCGTGGCACCCGCATCGGTACTGAGGAAGACACGCACCGAGGGGTCGGTCTGGAAGGTCTCCACACGTTGCTGCCGTTCGGCTGCAGGGATGCTGCCGTGGAGGTAGGTGTATTCCACGCCGCTGCGTTCCAGCTCCTGTGCCACCAGACGTGTCATGCGCTCCCACTGGCTGAAGATTACAACTTTTAGGTGCATAGTGCTGGAGTGCATAGTGCTGGAGTGCATAGCGCTGGAGTGCATAGTGCTGGAGTGCATAGTGCATAGTGATTGCTGTGACTCTGGATTCCCACCAGCAAAGGTATCACTATGCACTTCTGCACTATGCACTATGCACTCAGAATCACTATGCACTATGCACTGTGCTCCTTCCCCGTTGATGGTCACACCGCACTCGTTGAGGATGTTCATCACCTCCTCCACCTTGGTGTCAAAGCGGCTGTGCTCGTCGAGGACGAAGAGGCTGTCACAGACCATGCGCATCTGCGAGAGCGTCATCAGCAGCTGGCGGCGGTCCATCTCGGAAAGGAAATGCTGGCGATGCCACTTGGAGACGAGGCGCGCGGCCTGTAGCTTCAAGTCCTGGTGGGCATCCATCTGCTCGGTGGTCATGGGCACAAACAGGTTCTTGTCAATACGCGGCGGCAACTGCAATGCCACATCCGCCTTACGCCGCCGCAGCATGATGCCACCGAGGCGCTTGCTGATGTCAGAGAGGTTGCGGTAGCCGACGGTGCGACCCGTATCGTCCATCACGATATAGCGGTCGCGGAACTGGTAATAGGGTGCCAGCAGGAACTGATCCACCAGTTCCACGATACTATAGAGTTCCTCCAGACGGTTCTCCAGCGGCGTGCCGCTGAGGATAAGCGTGTAGCGCGACGTGATCTTGCGCACAGCCTTGGCTATCTGCGTGTTCCAGTTCTTCAGTCGCTGCACCTCGTCCAAGATGAGCAGGTCGGGGAAGTTGAAAGTTGAAAGTTCTCCTTGTGTAGCGTGTCCCGATGAGCCATGCGGAGAGTTGACAATGGAGTTGTAGGAGGCTATCTTGTAGAAGGTGCCATCGGCCTCCATCTGTTGCTGCCGTTGCTCCGCCGTGCCGTCGATGACTGTCACGGTGGCGGTGGTGAAGCGCTCTATCTCGCGTTTCCACTGATATTTGAGCGTGGTGGGGCACAGGATGAGGACACTGCCCACAAAGCCCTCGCGGCGCAACAGCTCGGCGGTGGCAATGGCCTGCACCGTCTTGCCGAGGCCCATCTCATCGGCCAGAATAGCACGTCCGGCACAGGCGGCAAAGCGCACACCCTCCTTCTGGAAGGGATAGAGTTTTGTGGTCAGAAGCGTGTCCATCGCCTCGTCGGTGTATCGCTCGTCCACCACCTTGCGGCGGTTGATGGCCTCGCGCTGCTCGATGACAAATTCCCGCGCATCGGGATAGCAGCGGAACCCCTCATCGATGGCTTTGGCGGCGGTGAGGAACTCGCCGAAATGGGCGTAGGCATGGGGCATCAACGTCCCCAACTCGTCGAAATAGTGTGCCGCCAGTGCCTTGAAGTCCGCCTCGCGGGTCTGCCCGATGCGGATGCGCACCTGTCGCTGGTTACTGCGATAGCTCAGATAGACACTGGTGTAGGCCGGCAGGTCACGGTGGATGCGCTTGTGGTGGTCGGCAATCCACTGGCGCGCCCCCTCGATGTGCTTGCAGGTTCCAAGCTGAGAGGTCTTGAAATCCATGCAGTCACAGTAGTTCCACGGGCTCTTGGGACCGCGGTAGATGACTTTATACACGCCGCCACTCTTGGGACTGCGCACACGATACTCGCCAGGACGGTATCGCTCCGACACACATTCCACGTCGAAATCCTCGCGCTGGGCCTGCTGCATGCGCAACATCACCTGCCACTCTTCCAGTGTCATGCCATCGGGTTTCACTAAGTGGTTCAGCCTCTGCCTGGGTAAATCTGCATACTTCATTGATACACCTTATTATTATATAAGCCATATAAGTCATATAGTTCCTATAAGTCTTATAAGATGATTATAGCGCACAAAGATACAAAAAAGAGAGCCTCGCTCATAAATCTTTCAGTATTCCTTATCAAACTTTAAACTTTTTTGTACCTTTGCGCCGTCAAAACACTCATCTCAACCCTAAACATTATACTTTGAAAAGAGATAACCTTTTCCTGCACGACACCTCGTTTGTCGATTTGATGGCCCGACGCATCTTCAACGTGCTGTTGATTGCCAACCCCTACGATGCCTTCATGCTGGAGGACGATGGCCGCGTCGATGAAAAGATTTTCGACGAGTACGCCAAGCTGGGTCTGCGCTACCCGCCACGTTTCATCCAGGTGGCTTCCGAGGAGGAGGCCCACGCGCAGATGGAGCGCTACAGTTTTGACCTGGTAATCGTCATGCCGGGCACAGACAACAACGACATCTTCGACATCGCCCGCGCCATCAAAGCATCGCTGCCGCAGATACCCTGCGTGGTGCTGACCCCTTTCAGCCACGGCATCAGCAAGCGCATGGCAGACGAGGACATGTCGGCCTTCGAGTATGTCTTCTGCTGGCTGGGCAACACCGAACTGTTGCTGTCCATCATCAAACTGATTGAGGACAAGATGAATCTGGAACACGACCTGGAAGCTGGCGTGCAGATGATCATGCTGGTGGAGGACAACGTGCGCTTCTACTCCAGCATCCTGCCCAACCTCTACAAATTCGTGCTCCAGCAGTCACTGGAGTTCGCCACAGAGGCACTGAACTCACAACTGGAGACACTCCGTATGCGCGGCCGCCCCAAGATTGTGCTGGCCCGCAACTACGAGGAGGCATGGGCGCTCTATGACCGTTTCTCGGACAACGCCCTGGGAATCATCTCCGACTGCCGTTTCCCCCGTGAGGGAGAGCTGGACGAGCTGGCGGGTATCCGTCTGCTCACCGCCATCCGTGACCGCGACCCCTACATCCCCCTCATCATGGAAAGCTCCGAACCGGAGAAAGCCCAGTTGCTACAAGGCAAGAAGGTGCGCTTTGTCGATAAGAACTCCAAGAAGATGGCCGTCGATTTGCGCGAACTCATCCTGCGCTACTTCGGTTTCGGCGACTTCATCTTCCGCAACCCCGACACGCTGGAGGAGGTGGCCCGTCTGCGCAACCTCAAGGACTTGCAGGACAATATCTTCAACCTGCCACGCGAGTCACTGCTCTACCATGTCCAGCACAACAATGTCTCGCGCTGGCTCTGCTCGCGAGCCCTCTTCCCCATCGCCGAGTTCCTGAAGCATATCACCTGGGACTCTGTGCAGGACGTGGATCTGCACCGCCAGATCATCTTCGATGCCATCGTTTCCTATCGCCGCATGAAGAACCAGGGCGTGGTGGCCGTCTTCCAGCGCGAACGCTTCGACCGCTACAGCAACTTCGCCCGCATCGGCGACGGCTCTCTGGGCGGCAAGGGACGCGGCCTGGCCTTCATCGACCATATCATCAAGCGCCACACCGACCTCAATGACTATGAGAACGCCGAGGTGATGATTCCCAAGACCGTGGTGCTCTGCACAGACATCTTCGACGAGTTCATGGACACCAACGAGCTGTATCAGGTGGCACTCTCCGACCTGCCGGACGAGGACATCCTCAACTTCTTCCTGCGGGCCCGTCTGCCGTCACGCCTCATCGGCGACCTCATGGCGTTCCTGGAAGTGGTCACCACACCCATCGCCATCCGTTCCAGCTCGCTCCTGGAAGACAGCCACTACCAGCCTTTTGCCGGCATCTACGCCACCTATATGATTCCCCATGCGCCAGACAAATACGAGCGGCTGCACATGCTGTCCGATGCCATCAAGGCCGTCTATGCCAGCGTGTTCTACCGAGACTCGAAGGCATACATGACCGCCACCAGCAACGTCATCGACCAGGAGAAGATGGCCGTCATCCTGCAAGAGGTGGTGGGCGAGGCGCATGACACGCGCTTCTACCCCACCCTCTCCGGCGTGGCCCGCAGCGTCAACTATTATCCCATCGGCGACGAGCTGGCCGACGAGGGCACGGTGAACCTGGCCCTGGGACTGGGCAAATACATCGTGGATGGCGGGCAGTGTCTGCGCGTCTGTCCCTCCCACCCCCATCAGGTACTGCAGACCAGCGAACTGGACATTGCCCTCAAGGAGACGCAGACCCGCTTCTTCGCCCTCGACCTGCAGAACCTGCCGCAGACCTTCCTGACCAACGACGGCTTCAACATCCTCAACCTGCGTGTGGCACAGGCCGAGAAAGACGGCACCCTGCAGTACATCGCCTCCACCTATGACCCCTATGACCAGGTCATCCGCGACGGCATCTACGAGGGGGGGCGCAAGGTCATCACCTTCTGCGGCGTGCTGCAGCAAGACGTGTTCCCCCTGCCAGACATCCTCAAGAAGGTGATGCAGTACGGACAAAGCGAGATGCGGCGGGCCGTGGAGATAGAGTTCGCCGCAAACATCCATGCCAACCGCACGGGCGAGTTCTATCTGTTGCAGATCCGCCCCATGGTGGACAACAAACTGATGTTGGACGAGAATCTGGCCGCCATTCCGGACAAGGACTGCCTCTTGCGCTCGCACAACGCCATCGGGCACGGCATCATGACCGATGTGCAGGACATTGTCTATGTGAAGACCGACGGCTGGAGCGCCGGCATGAACCCCTCCATCGCCGAGGAAATAGACACCATCAACCGCCGATATCTGGAGGAGGGTCGGGGTTACGTCCTCGTGGGGCCCGGTCGATGGGGCAGCTCAGACCCCTGGCTCGGCATCCCCGTCAAATGGCCCGCCATCTCCGCCGCCAAGGTGATTGTCGAGGCCGGCCTGCAGAACTACCGCGTAGATCCCAGCCAGGGCACACACTTCTTCCAGAACCTCACCAGCTTCGGCGTGGCCTATTTCACCATCAACGACTTCATGGGCGACGGCATCTATCGCAGCGACCTGCTGGCACAGATGCCAGCCGTGGAGGAAACGGAGCATGTGCGCGTGGTGCGCTTTGATCACCCTTTCACCATCAAAGTTGACGGGATGAAGAAAGAGGGAGTTATTTTAGTTGAAAGTTGAGAGTTGAAAGTTGAGAGTTGAAAGTTGAAAGTTGAAAGTTGAAAATTGAACAACGGAAAAAACGGGAAAAGGCGGAAAGGGCGGAAATGTTTCCGGGTATTTCAGATGGTTTCTGTGTTTTCCGTTGTTGAGAGTTGAAAGATGAAAGTTGAAAGTTGAGAGCTCTGGGGCTCTCAACTTTCAACTTTTTTGGGGCTTACGTGAATTTTTCCCCGTTTTTGCTTGCGCAAGCACAAAATAGTCACTATCTTTGCACCGCATTTTAGTGCACATTCAACTCTGATTTGTTCAACAACTCATAAAAAACATTACTCTATTTATGAAATTTACCAAATTCCTTCTCGCTGCCGCCCTCATGATTTCGGGCATGGCAGTTCACGCTCAGAGCGAGCAGGCAGAGTTCAATCACCACTGGTTCCTGCAGTTGCAGGGCGGTGCCAACTACAATCTTGACAAGGCCAAGTTCAGCAAACTGTTATCCCCCGCCGCTCAGATCGCCGTGGGTTATCAGTTCACTCCTGTATGGGGTCTGCGTCTTGCTGCTAACGGCTGGCAGGCCAAGGGTGGCTTCTCCAATGACGAGACCTACAAGTGGAAGTACATCACACCCGCTCTCGATGTCCGCTTCAACATCATCAACGCCATTGCCGGATACAATCCCAACCGTGTCTTCTCCATGAACCTGATGCTCGGTGGCGGTGCCAATATCGGATGGGACAACGATGACAACGCCCGCACGTATGGTGAGTATGTCATCAACAAGACCGACGACAGCTACTGGGACGGCACCAAGGTGCGTTTCGTGGGCCGCGGCGGACTGGACCTCGACTTCAAGCTCAGCAAGTGCGTGAGCCTCAACATCGAAGCCATGGCCAATGCGCTCTCCGACAAATACAACAGCCGTGCCGACAACAAGCACGATATTGACCTCGACTGGTACTTCAGCGGTTTGGTGGGTCTCAAGATTGCCCTCAGCAACCCCGAGAAGGTCATCCCCGTGGCCATACCCGTCGTGGTGGAGGAACCCGCCGCTCCCGTACAGCGTGAGCAGGCTAAGCCCCAGCCCGCCGTCACACGTGCTCCCGAGATGCAGACAGAAATCTTCTACTACATCCGTCAGACCGTCATCCGCGACGACCAGAAGGCCAAGCTCAACAACCTCATCTCCTTCCTGAAGCAGAACCCCGAGACCAAGGTGGCCGTTACCGGTTATGCCGACGTGGAGACGGGTAACCCCCGCATCAACATGATGTACTCCCAGGGTCGTGCCGAAGGTGTGGCCAAGGCTCTCACCGAGGCCGGCATCGATGCCGCACGCATCACTGTTGACGCCAAGGGTGACACGGTGCAGCCCTTCAGCGAGAACGACAAGAACCGCGTTTCCATCTGTATCGCCAAGTAAAGTAAAATATAAACAATACCCAATAGCGGGGGAGGAAAGCCTGTGGCTTTCCTCCCCCGCTATTGTATAAACACTACATCATTCTTCCCGCCCAGTGTCGCCTCCACATCACTCTTCCCGCCCAGTGCCGCCTTCACATCATTCTTCCTGTCGGGTGCCGCGCGTATTCGCGCGGACAATCCATCCACCGCCCTCCCCTCTCAGCGTCCCCGATAATACCCCCGGGCCTTGATCTCCTGCCACACTTCGGGCGATAACACCTCACCGTCATATTCAGCATCCGAGGCTATCGCTTGGCGAATCTGCGTAGATGAAATGTCCAGGAGCGGTGTATCCGCCAAGGTAACGCCCGACGGAAGCGACGCAGAGTCAACAGAGTATCCCGGACGCGGATAAATAAGAAGACGGTGATGTCGCAGAATCTCATCTGACCGATACCACTGCGGAAAGCGCTCCCAGTTGTCGGCACCAATGACCAGGACAAAGTCACGCGCAGGGTATGTCGCGCGCAAGGCCTCCAACGTATGAACCATATAGGAGGGACGCGGCAGACGAAACTCAAAGTCAGAGACACGAAGCCTATTTGCCACACTGCCCGCTGCATTGCATTCCTCCACCGCAAGATGTGCCAAATGCAGACGAGCCCTGTCATCCAGCAACCCTTCTGCCGGCTTCAGCGGGTTCTGGGGCGAGACAAGGAACCAGAGTTCATCCAGATAGCCTTCACGCACCAACCACTCGCCCAACGTCGTGTGACCGATGTGAATAGGGTTGAAACTGCCCCCGTATATACCTGTTTGTATATCATTGTTCATCTGCTTCTCCATGTCATTGCAAACACGTGCGCACGTGAACGACATCACGTCCGCAAAAAAAGGCCGTCACGTCCGCACGTAAACAGCCTCACGTCCGTTCGTTAAAAAGCTCACATCTGCCCATGACCATCAAGGAAATCACTAAGCACTTGATAGGCCTCGGCCTTGGCGGTCTCCAAGTCATCGTTGACCACAATGCGGTCGAAGCGGGGGGCAAAGCTCAGCTCGTAGGCGGCACGGTCCAGACGCTGCCGGATGACCTCGGGCGCATCCGTGGCACGGCCCTCCAGCCGCTGGCGCAGGGCCTCGATGCTGGGCGGTTGGATGAAGAGGCTGAGGGCACGGTCGCCGAAATACTCCTTCAGACGCATACCGCCATGAACATCCACGTCGAAGACCACATTCTGTCCGGCGGCCAACTGCTTCTCCACCTGTGACTTGAGGGTGCCATAGAAGCGGTCTGCATAGACTTCTTCATACTCCACAAACTCGTCGGCAGCAATGCGGCGACGAAACTCCTCTGGGGTGAGAAAGAAATATTCCACGCCGTCCTGCTCCGCTCCGCGTGGCGGACGTGTCGTGGCAGAAATGGAGAAAGCGAGGTGCAGTTCCTCGCGCGGCATCAGACTGCCGATGATGGTGCTCTTGCCGCTACCGCTGGGAGCACAGAAGATAATAACCTTACTCATATCACATCACATTCAGCACTTGTTCCTTGATCTGCTCCAACTCATCCTTCATGCGCACCACGATGTTCTGCATCTCGGCGATATTGCTCTTGCTGCCGGTGGTGTTGATCTCGCGGCCCATCTCCTGGGCGATGAAGCCCAGCTTCTTGCCCTGGCCGTGGCCGCTCTGCATCGTCTCGCGGAAGTAGTTGAGATGGTTGCGCAGACGCTGCTTCTCCTCGTTGATGTCCAGTTTCTCGATGTAGTAGATCATCTCCTGCTCCAGCCGGTTGCGATCCACCTGCACTTCGGGGATGGAGTTGAGCGCATCCACGATGCGGTTGCGAATCTTCTCCACCCGCGCCTGCTCGTAGGGTTCAATCTGTCCCAACAACGCCTCGATGTTATCCACCTTCTCGTGGAATTTCTTCTCCAAGGCGGCCCCTTCCTGACGGCGGAAATCCATCAAATGGTCAATGGACTGCTGCACCACCGAGCGTGCCACCTCCCACTCCTCGTCCGTGAGTTCGGCCACCTCCACCTTCGTCATCACGTCCGGCAGACGCAGGACGGTGGAGAACCAGTGCTCCTCGGGGTCATCGATCTCCATCTCGTCACGGATGCTGCGCATCTGCTCCACGTAAGCCTTGAAGATAGGGCGGTTGATGGGTGTGGCGGCGCTGGCATCATCCCTTTCGATATACAGGCAGAAATCCACCTTGCCGCGTTCCAGCGTGGTGCTGATCATGGCGCGGATGTCCATCTCCTTCTCGCGGTAGATGGGTGCGATGCGTGTCTGCAAGTCCAGTGCCTTGCTGTTCAATGATTTGATTTCGGCAGTTATCTTCTTGCTGCCATATTCGGCAGAGGCCTTGCCGTAGCCCGTCATGGAGAGTAACATGAGTTGAGAGTTGAGGGTTGAGGGTTGAGAGTTGATTCATCGAAATAACGTATTTTGATAGTTATCCTTCATCTCCTTATTTCAATTATCTACCATCTAATTTGGCCACAAAGGTATATAATTCATTGCTTATAGACAATAAAATCGCAAAAATAATTCATACCAGGCTTATTGAGAAAGATCAGAACGCCTCTGAAACGGTAAACAGATCATCCATCCGCACCTGCGACTGAACGATACCACTGTGTGCATTCTGTTTAACACCGTATGTAGTGATCATGACCAGTTGCATTGCCTTCTTCGACTTGGTAGTTTCGCGGAAAACCTGCATTTTCTTTCTGAGTTTCTGCTCATAGTCTTGGTCTATGGCGAACTCTCCCACAGAGAATTTAATCTCACAAATGTTGATTGTCCTGTCACGACGATCTATAATAAGGTCTATTTGCGCCTTGCCGCTTTCCGACTCGCCCTGCCATGAGGAAACATCTGTCAACAGTGCACTAATACCGATTGCCTTTTTGACTTGTGCGATGTGGTCTTTACAAACTTGCTCGAAAGTTTGCCCAGCCCAACTGCTCTTTGCTGGATTATCCAAAAAGTGTGTCCAGAAGTGCTCATCGGGGTTCTGCTTACCTTTCATGAATCGCAGGTAGAACAAGGTGAAATAATCGGCAAGCTGATACACTACATTCTTTTCGCCATAGCCGAAGGTATTGTAAGCCCGCACAAAGAGGCTGTCTCTCAGATTCTTCAGCATCTCAGTGAGGAGTCCATTGTCTTCCAATTTCGTTTCCCGGATAATCTCTTTTCGCGTGAGACCAGATTTCTTGGTTGATAATGCTTCGATAATCTTTAAGTAGGATTTAGATGTCCCGAAAAGGGTCTCATACAGATGGTCAAACTCATCCCAGAGCGACCCATTGCGTTTGAAGAAAATGGTGTCTATATTGGCAAGGTAAGACCGCTCATTATCCAATAGCTTCAAATAATAGGGAATGCCACCCATGGTCATATAACATTCCACAATGTCATAACGACTCCAATGGATTCCTCTCGAAACCAGATAACGCTCCGTTTCTTGTAGTGTGAAAGGCATCAAGTAAAGCCGTCTGGCCGCCCTATTGAACAAACCACCCTTGTCTGAAAGAATCTTGTTTGTAATCCATGTGGTCGCTGAACCGCAAACAATCAGCATCAAGTCATTCTGTTGCGCTCCCCAACCATTCCAGAAGGCTTCGAAGGCCGCAAGGAACTCGCTCTGGCGGGTGTCCAGCCACGGAAGTTCGTCAATAAACACTATTTTCTTCCGGTCTTCCTTTATTCCCTTCAACAGTTTCTTCAATTCGGCAAAGGCCTCCAGCCAGTCATTAGGCACGTTTCTGATAGAAGAACCATATTCCTGAAGGGCGAGATAGAAGTTCTTGAGCTGCATTTTCTTGGGCTTCTTATAGAGACCCGTTACCTTGAAGTCGTAGGTGTCATCGAAGAATTCCTTGACGAGAAAAGTCTTCCCAACGCGACGACGACCATACACAATAATAAACTCCGACTCCTTAGAGTCACGGTACTTCTCCAGTTGACGGATTTCATATTCGCGTCCTATAAACAGATTCTTGTCCATGATGATTGCCAATTACCGCTGCAAAGGTAATGCATTTCTCTTAACGGTGCAAACTTAGGTGCGGAAACTTATACTTTTTATGTAGTTTCCGCACCTGAGTTCGATATTTTATGCGTTTTTCGCCTAACTTAGGTGCGGAAACTTATACTTTTTACGTAGTTTCCGCACCTGAGTTCGATATTTTATGCAAGAATGATTGTGTTATTGCCGAATATCACCCATGGCCACTTGGTATTCGTGCCAGAGGGCATCGGCGGTGGCGGGGCGACCGAGGGCATAGGTGAGGGCGGCATCCCATGACCAGGGGATGACTTCGAGGCAGGAACGGTTGATGCGGCGGATGAAGTCGGGGTTCTTGGTGCGGCGCAGCCAGTCGAACCAGTAGCCTACATGGCGGTAGCCGTCGGTGTAGCTGCCACCGCGGGGGCGGTCTTTCTCGCCATGGAAGCCACCGTTCGCCACGCGCACGGCATCGGCGGTGCCCTCAATGATTTGCCAGAAGACGGGGTTAGTGCCATAGCTGCCAATGCCCTGGGGTTCCAGCTGGAAGGCGTGGGTCAGCTCATGGAGCAGGACACCGCGCGTCTCGAAATCCACGCGCGCCGTGTCATGGCTGACGAATGACTTCTCCACATGGCGGGTGCTGTAGAAGATTTCCACATAACCGCCGCCGCCATCCTTGGCAGAGACACCGGGATCGTCCTTGAGGACATAGCGCAAACGGTACAGCTGCGGGATGCTGTCCTTGGGAGTGAAGTAGAGCGTCTGCATTACCTCGCGGGCCACGCGGCGAATGTAGCTGTCGGGGTCGGGGATGAGGGCGCGGTAGATGGCGGAGCCTTGGCTCTTGGGTGCTTGGTCAATGAATTGGATGGTGGAGAGGTGGCTGTCCCAAGAGGGAGAGGGGGTCTGGTTCAATAAGTATGGTTTATCCTCCTTCTTAATACCCCGCTGCCGGTTGGGTTTGTTGGTCATTTCAAACTCCAAGGTGCCGCCGTCCAAAAGCTGTTGATGGGTTAAGTAAAGGCGGGAATAAGACTGGCCGTTGAGCAGGACACGCTTGACATAGCGGTTGCGGTCGCTGACCTTGGGAGCCTTGATGATGAGGTGCTTGCCGTTGGGCAGCGTCACGTCGGCGTAGGGGAGGTATGGCGCGCCGAGTATGTACTGGTCGGTGCCGGGGCAGACGGGATAGAAGCCCAGGGCGGAGAAGATGAACCACGCCGACATTTGCCCGCAGTCATCGTTGCCACCCAGGCCGCGGATGTCGTTGCGGTACATGCGGTTCGTGATGGTGCGCAGCCATTCCTGCGTCTTCCAGGGCTGCGACGTCCACGCATAGAGATAGGGGACGTGGTGGCTGGGTTCGTTACCGTGGACATAGCCGCCCACGAGGCAGTCCAGCGTGATGTCCTCGTTGTCCTCGTAGTATTTCTCCGGCAGGTGCATGGTGAACAGCGAGTCCAGGCGGCGCAGGAACACCGGCTCACCGCCCATCACCTCCATCAGCCCGGGGACATCATGCGGGACATGATAGGAGAAGTTCCATGAGTTGCCCTCGATGAAGCCTTCGCCGTAGGTCTGCAACGGATCCATGTCAGCCTTGAAGCGGCCGTCGGCATAGCGCGGTGTGGCAAAGCCCGTGCGGGGGTCAAAGGTATTGCGGTAATTGCGGGAACGGGCTTCGAACTCCTCTGCCATCTGCTTGTCGCCAAGTGCGCGGGCGGCGGCAGCGACGGCAAAGTCATCGTAGGCATATTCCAGTGTGTTGGAGGCCGCCGTGCCGTCGTGGTCAAAGGGTGCATAACCGCACTGCATATA
>JAFSZU010000100.1 GCA_017455585.1 Bacteroidaceae bacterium
AGCCCTTGTATTTGATTTCAATCTCTGCTGCCTCTATGATTTCTTGTTTGCGAGCTTGAATGCTGTCTAGGAAGGAACGGAGGTGGGGTAGGGCAGGGGAGAGGTTATCAAAGGTCACTTGTGGACGCCCCATCAACTCCATGAGTTTGCATCCGCGAGTGAGCGGGGTGGTACCCAACAGTTCCAGAAGACCATTCACCTCATGTATCTTGACTGAATAATCCTCGGCAAAACGGATGATGCGTTCCACTTCTTCATGCTTCTTTTGATAATGCTGATGTCGCTCTGTGGTGGCCACGCCCATGCGGTAACCCAGCCCTGTAAGGCGTGCGTCGGCATTGTCCTGACGCAGCAGGATTCGGTATTCTGCGCGCGATGTGAACATGCGATAAGGCTCATCCACGCCCTTGCAGACAAGATCATCGATGAGCACGCCGATATATGCTTCGTCACGTTTGAGAACCAAAGGCTCTTGGCCTGTACAGTGACGGGCGGCGTTGATACCAGCCATGAGTCCTTGTCCTGCTGCTTCCTCATAGCCTGTTGTGCCGTTGACCTGGCCTGCCAGATAGAGGCCGCTGATGATGCGTGACTCTAAGGAATGATGCAGTTGTGTGGGGTCAAAGAAGTCATATTCGATGGCATAGCCAGGGCGGAATATCTCCAGATTTCGGAAGGCAGGAATGAGCTTCAGAGCTTCAATTTGGACATCGATGGGGAGGGAGGAGGAGAAGCCGTTGAGGTAATATTCATTGGTGTTCGTGCCTTCGGGTTCGAGGAAGAGCTGGTGCTGGTCTTTATCTGGGAAGGTGACGAGCTTGGTCTCAATGCTGGGGCAGTAACGGGGCCCTATACTCTGGATTTGTCCATTATAGAGGGGGGAATCAGGGAGACCGGCACGGAGGCGCTCGTGTACGGCTTCATTGGTGAAGGTAATGAAGCAGGGAAGCGAGGGAAGCTGTGACGGCTGTTTGGACGGCGAATACGCCGTACACCCAACCGGCATGAAGGAGAAGCGGCGACCGTCGGTGTCACCAGGTTGTTCGGTCATGAGGGAGAAATCCACGCTTCGTGCATCGATGCGGACAGGGGTGCCTGTCTTCATGCGTCCCACACGGATGCCGTGCTGGGTGATGCTCTCTGCCAGTTCCAAGGAGGGAGGCTCTGCACAGCGTCCACCAGGGAGCTTCACACGTCCGATGTGCATGAGGCCGTTCAAGAAGGTGCCGGCAGTGAGGATGATGCTTTTGGCGTGGAAAGTCATTCCGAGATAGGTTACCACACCTGTAGCAACCTTTTTGGCGGCGGGAAAACCGCCGCCCACTGACCCAGGAGAAGCGGGGAAAGTACCGCTCGACAAACCATTGGCGGCGGGGAAAGTGCCGCTCGACAAATCAGGGGAAGAGGAGAAATCGCTGCTCTGCAGCCCGGTAACGGCGGGAGCATCCTCTACAATGAGGCGGCGAACTTGATCCTGCCAAATATGGAGATTGGGTGTGTTCTCCAGTACCTCTCGCCATGCCCAGATGAACCGTCCACGGTCACATTGTGCCCTTGGACTCCACATGGCCGGACCTTTAGAGCGGTTGAGCATCCGGAACTGAATGGTAGTGGCATCGGTGACATGTCCCATGGCACCGCCAATAGCATCTATTTCCCTGACTATCTGTCCCTTGGCTATTCCGCCAACCGCAGGGTTACAGGACATTTGAGCAATTTTGTTCATGTCCATTGTGATAAGTAGTGTCTGCGCTCCAATGCGTGCTGCCGCATGGGCAGCCTCACATCCCGCATGACCTGCCCCAATCACAATGACATCATAGTACAATTCCAAGTGATTCCTTTCAATCATGTTTCACGCCGCGAAGATAATTGAAATCCACGAGAGAAAAAAGCGTTTGAGCCAAAAAGTATCTATACCTTTAATTATTTTTATTCAAACAATAACTGTAACGGTTCACTTTGGCATGGAAAACTCACAGCCGCAATACAACTGATTATAGAACCCGTAATCCTTCAGCAGTTGATTTCTGCGTTCCTGTAAACCACCTTTGCGCCAGTTCTGTGCCCAAAAGTGAGCACCGGGAACAGCCGCTTCTGCGCTTCTGCCAGCCTGTTCTATTTGATCCAACCGTTTCCAACGCGAGGAAGCAAGTGTTGTAGCAAACACATTGATTCCGAGTTCCACTGCCTTTTGTGCCGTAGCCAACAAACGCAAGTCAAAACACTGCTGGCAGCGCGCACCACGTTCTGGCTCACCCTCCAAGCCACATACTCCGCACAACCACTCTTCATGTCGCCAATCGGCATCGATCCATGGGATACCAAGCAGTTCGGCATGGCGTTTACTCTCAGCCTTACGTATCTCGTATTCCTCCCGTGGAAAGATATTGGGGTTATAATAATAGATGGTAGGTTTCACACCAACGGCCAGCATCCATTCCACAATAGCACTGGAACATGGCGCGCAACAGGCGTGCAGCAACACTTGGCTCACTCCCTCCGGCACTTCTATGCCACGCCCAAACAGCACTTGGCATTTCATAGAACTACCGATGCCCGAACTGGCTCCTACGATAATCGCTCTTTTATCTATAGGCTGTTCCTTTCTCATTTTTCAATTCTCAATTCCGTAAGTCGTGTGTGGCTCCATGTGGTGCGAAAGGCGAAATAGCCTTTTCGCAAAGGAGCTGGGTCAAGGTAATCCACAAGCAATTCATCATCAATGAAGTAACGTGTCCGGCCGTCAGCACGAACCTCTATGCGGACGGTGTACCAATGGTTGGGGCGCAGGAGGTGAGCCGAGTCCGTATATTCCTTCAAAATGGTAGGGCGGTGTGCAGGGTCTGCTATGGCCAGCGTGTCCCCATTGTATCGGCGAAAGCGCGTGGTGGTATTATGATTGCCCCCATAGCCGAGGTAATAACACTGCAGACGATAGCTCTCCACGAAACGGCCGCCTCGCTGAGAAATACCGCGAAGGGCCGAATGAGCCATCCAGAAGCAGTTGAGGTCCGAGAGACGGTCACAGGGGCCACCCTGCATCACCACACAGGCACGGTAGCTGATGGCACAGGGAGCCGTCAAGGGCTCGTCCCACCACAACGAAAGTCCCTTGGGCGACGTGATATCCAGAGTGTCGCCCCTCAGCAGAACCCTCGTTTCGGGCGACTCTTCCTCGATGCGCCAGTGGGTGGACTGAGCAAAGGGACACTGTGTGAAGCATGAAAGCGTGATGAATAATAGAAGACATCTCATGACACAGCAACGTGAATTTGTGTGTAAAGGTAAGCATTTATTTGCTTGACGCTGCCTGTGAAGGAGAAAAAAACGTCATGAAGGCGTTAAATAAAGTGAAATAGGTGCAGATGAAGACAGAATCTACTACATTTGCAAGGCAAATCATGCACTTGATATATACGATATATGTTCATGAAAAGGACTTCATTCCCATTATTTGTCATTGCATGCCTTCTGCTTCATACCAACATGTATGCGCAAGAGGTGCGCTTGTGTGAACTCATGAACTTTGGCTGGCGCTTCCATGCCGGCGAAGTGACAGAAGGACAGTCCCCGTCACTGGACGACAGCCAGTGGCGCAACGTGGATCTGCCGCACGACTTCCAGATAGAGCAGCCGTGGGTGGAGCCAGGCGAGGACGAACGTCCCGACAACACCGACCCCGGAGCCAACATTCGCAGCCGTCTGTCACCTCGTGGATTCAAGGAGATGGGCATCGGCTGGTATCGCAAGACGTTCACGCCCGACGAGTCGTGGCGTGGCCGGCGTGTGCTGCTGGACTTCGAGGGCATACTCTACGTGGGCGATGCGTGGCTCAACGGTCAGCCCATCGGCAGCACGGATTACGGCTATTTAGGCTTCGAAGCAGATGTGACCAAACTGCTCAAATGGGGAGAGAAGAACGTGCTGGCTGTGCGGGCCGACACACGCCAGCCACAGAACAGCCGCTGGTACACCGGTGCCGGGCTGTACCGCGACGTGCACGCCATCGTCACAGACCCCGACGTCTATTTTGCACGTCACCCGCTGCGCATCACCACCAACGGCCGGGACAGCGTTTTCCTGCAAGCCGAAGTCACTTGTCTGGAACGCGGCATGAAGACGTTGAAGATAACCACCCGCATCCTCGACCGTGAAGGGCGTTGTGTGGCCGAGCAAACTACCGACGCGCCTTTCCGCAGCAACCAGCGCACCCGCGAGTATCCGCTGCCCGCCATCACCCTGCCGGCAGCACACCGCTGGGACGTCGATGACCCTTATCTCTATACCGCCGAAGTCACCGTCTGCCACGCCGACGGCCGCGTGGCAGACCGCGTGCGACAGCGTTTTGGCGTGCGCCAGCTGGAGTTCTCACCCGCCTTCGGCATGAAGCTCAACGGCCGCAAGGTGCTGCTGAAGGGCATTGCCAACCACCACACACTGGGTGCACTGGGTGCCGCCGCCTATCCGCGCGCCATCGAGAAACGGCTGCGACTGCTCAAAGATTATGGCTTCAACCACATCCGCACCAGCCATAACCCCTACAGCGAGAGCCTGCTGGATCTCTGCGACTCGCTGGGCATCCTTGTCGTGGATGAACTCTATGACAAGTGGCTCACGCAATACTGCGGTGGCCGACGGCCGTGGACGGAACTGTGGCAACACGACATCCCGGAGTGGGTGAAACGCGACCGCAACCACCCCAGCATCGTCTTCTGGAGCCTCGGCAATGAGCTGCAGACCTATCCCAACCTGCCTTTTGCCGACTGGGGCGTGACCCCTTACAGGATGCAGAAACCGCTTTTGAAACGTTATGATGACTCTCGCCTCATCACCGTGGCCATGCACCCGCGAGGCCGCTCACATGACACAGACTCCCTGCCAGCACCACTCGTGATGGAAACAGACATAGCAGCCTATAACTACAGATATATGTATTTCCCCGGCGATGGCCGCCGCTTCCCCTGGATGATGTTCTACCAGAGCGAAGCCACCACTGCCGCCATGGGACCCAACTACTATGAGATGGACCTCTCAAAGGTCATCGGCCTGGCCTACTGGGGAGCCATCGACTATCTGGGCGAGAGCCAGGGATGGCCCGCCAAGGGATGGGCACAGGGCGTGTTCTACATCGACCTCACCACCAAACCCACCGCCTATCTGGCCCGCAGCATCTTCCGCGAGGATGAACCCGTGGTGCACCTGTGCTTCCAGGAGCAGAGCCAGGACATCGACTGGAACGGCGTCAAACAGCGCATCCGCCGCCTCACCGACCACTGGACACGCACGCCGGGCGAGTCCCTCAACCTGACCATCTACACAAACTGTGACGAGGTAGAACTCCTGTTGAACGGTCGCAGCCTCGGTCGCAAACAGAACGACCGCTCAAATCCCAAGGCACGCAACCAAATCCGTTGGGACAAATTCAATTACGAACCTGGCACCATCGAGGCCGTGGCCCGAAATGCCGGAAAAGTCGTCGCCCGTCATCGGGTGGAAACCGCCGGCGAGCCCGTGGCCTTGCGCCTCGTCCCAGACCTCCCATATAATGAAATCAATAGCGAATCTGTAGATAACAAATCCACAAAGAGCAAGTCCGCAAAGAAGAAAACAGCAACCAGCAAAACACCCTGGCGTGCCGACGGTCTCGACCTCATGCACGTCACCGTGCAGGCCATCGACAAAAAAGGGCGCATCGTCTCCACCGCCACCAACGATGTCACCTTCACCATCACCTCCTCCTCTCCCTCATCGTCCTCTCATAACTCCTCCTCTCCCTCATCGCCCTCTCAAAACTCCTCATCGCCCTCCTCGCCCTCTCAAAGCTCCTCATCGCCCTCATCGCCCTCTCAAAACTCCTCCTCTCCAGCGTTGGTGTCGGGCGGTTTCCCCGCCCGAATCATCGCCGTCAGCAGCGGCGATCACTACAGCGACGAGCTCACCGCCACAGACAACCGCCGCCTCTATGAGGGCCAGGCACTCGCCATCCTCCGCGCCGGCAACCAGCCCGCCACCGTCACCCTCACCGCCACTGCCCCCGGCCTGAAACCCGCGAAACTCAAGCTCACCACACAATAAACACCCCGTTACCCGCGTTATTATAAGGTAATGAGACACCCAGAACACGGAAATACACAGAAACATCACGGAAACACACGGAACCTTTTCCGTTCTCTTTCCGTTTCCTTTCCGTTTCCTTTCCGCGTTCCCATGTGTGTCATCATCCTCATCCTTTCCGCTTCATGCGGCGTGGCCTCCGCCCAGGAACCCGTCATCCAGCACCGCCCCTACCTGGACCGGCGCTTCCTGCACTATGGCTTCTTCATCGGGATGAACATGATGGACATCGAATTCCAGAATAACGGCTACATCGACCCCAACACAGGACAGCAATGGTACACCGATGTGGATAGCTACCAGCCCGGTTTCACCGTGGGCGTGCTCGGTGAGATACGCCTCAACAGCACCTTGGGCCTACGCATACAGCCCACCATACACTTCGGCCAACGGCGTGTCTATTTCCATGAACAGCTGTCAGGACGTGACAGCACACAGAGCATGAAATCCACGTGCTTCTCCGTGCCCATAGGCCTGAAGATTGCCGCACCGCGCTATAACAACTTCCGGCCATACGTCATCGCCAGCATCGCACCCACCCTCGACCTCACCGTCCGCAAGAACAATGCCCTTCTGACAGAGCCTTTCGACTGCTATATCGAGATTGGTGCAGGGTGTGACTTCTACCTTCCCTACTTCAAACTCATCCCCGAACTCAAATTCTGTTTCGGGCTGCGCGACATCATCAACCACAAGCGCACCGACCTCACCGATGAAAGCATGCTCAAATTCACCCGAAGTGTGGACCGCGGCTCCGCCAAGATGATGGTTCTCACTTTCTACTTCGAGTGAGTTTCCATCGCCTGATAAACGTCATCACTATCACGACCGCACGTAATGGCAATCACGACCGCACGTAATGACCTTTACGTGCGGTCGTGATTGCCTTTACGTGCGGTCGTGATGACAGCTGTGTGCGGTCGTGATGACGGCTATGTGCAGACGCTGGCTATATCACACAAAGACAAATACAAAAAAATCGGGGGAACAGCCATTGGAGCGGCTTGTTCCCCCGAAGATATAATACAAGAGCTTTAGAGCTGAGGACCAGCAGCAACGAGAGCCTTGCCGGCTTCGTTGGTGGTGTATTTGCCAAAGTTCTTGATGAAGCGTGCGGCCAGATCCTTGGCCTTCTCTTCCCACTTGCTGCGATCCTGGTAGGTGTCGCGAGGATCAAGGATGCCCCATGCCACGCCGTCGAGCTGTGTCGGGATCTCGAAGTCGAAGAACGGAATCTTCTTGGTGGGAGCCTTCAGGATGCTGCCGTTGAGGATGGCGTCGATGATGCCGCGGGTGTCGGGGATGCTGATGCGCTTGCCCGTGCCGTTCCAGCCGGTGTTGACCAGATAAGCCTTGGCACCGCTCTTCTCCATCTTCTTCACCAGCTCCTCGGCATACTTCGTGGGATGCAGCTCCAGGAATGCCTGACCGAAGCATGCGCTGAAGGTGGGCGTGGGTTCGGTGATGCCGCGCTCTGTGCCGGCGAGCTTAGCGGTGAAGCCGCTGAGGAAGTAGTACTTGGTCTGCTCGGGGGTGAGGATGCTCACGGGAGGCAGCACGCCGAAAGCGTC
>JAFSZU010000101.1 GCA_017455585.1 Bacteroidaceae bacterium
CTATCGCGGCAGGCGTGCTTCTGGCCATCATGATGTCCAACTCGGGCGGCGCATGGGATAACGCCAAGAAGTACATCGAGGAAGGCAACTTCGGCGGCAAGGGCAGCTTCGCCCACAAGGCCACCATCGTGGGCGACACCGTGGGCGACCCCTTCAAGGACACCAGCGGCCCCAGCCTCAACATCCTCATTAAGCTCATGTCCATGGTCAGCATTGTCATGGCCGGCCTCACCGTGGCGTTCTCGTAAGTTTTCGGTCAAGAATATATTATGGCGGAGCCAACGAAATGGCAATGGCAGGAGGCCGGGACAGCATGGAGGGGTGTCGGGGTGTACCATGTCACATTGACGGTGCCTTCGCGTGAACCCCTGTTCGGAGCATTGGTGATTCCGGAGAATGACCCCTCGAAGGCCCGGATAGAGCGGACGGCCTTGGGCAATGCTGTCGTTGATGAGTTGTATGTGATGTGCAAGCACTATCCGGCCATCCGCATCCTCCAGTTCTGCCTGATGCCCGACCACCTTCATGCCGTTATCCATGTGACGCGGGTGATGGACACGAGTATCCGCAGCGTGATTCGCGGCTACTGGCAAGGGGTGAAGAAACTTGGCAGGGCTTATACTTTGTCTGTTGGTGCCGAATTAAATTCGGCACCAATGAACGAAGGGGGCTATCCCTTCCCCATTTTTACGGAGCGGCCATTCATCCGCCCCTTGTCCCGTCGCGGACAGCTGCACACGATGATTCACTATGTTCAGATGAACCCACAACGGTTGGCCACCAAGCGGCTGAGGCCTGGCTATTTCCGTGTGCAGAAGGATGTGGAGATTGGCGGGCGCAAGTATGATGGCGTGGGGAAAGTGGCTCTGCTGTTGGAAGGAGCCTACGCCCCAGTGCATGTGCGACATACGTTGGTGGAGAAGGCACAGCATGGCAATGCCCAGGACCTGCGTGACTATAAAAACGCCTGTGTGTTGAAAGCTCGCAAAGCGGTGGTGATGGTATCGCCATTCATCTCTCCCGATGAGAAGCAAGTGATGCAGGTGCTGCTGAGGGAACAGCACCCCTTCATTCTCTTGACGGACAACGGTTTCCGTGACTACTACAAACCTTCTGACATCCTGTTCGACGCGTGTGTGGCTGGTCGTTTGCTCATTCTCAGCCCTTGGCCCTACGATGGCGGCAAAAGTCACATCAGTCGTGCCGACTGTGTGGCTCTGAACGCAATGGCTGAGGAAATATACAATTACCTGAATGGCACAGGGGTCGCTCCGTCACAACCAAATGAATAGAATGTTGTAACATCTAAATGAAAACAGAGCATACAATGAAAAGGATTCTCATGTTGCTGGTCGTATGCCAGCTTGTGCTGATGGCGAAAGCCAATGACGGCTCGTCGCTGTGGCTCCCGAGGGAGCGGAACACGCAGGTTGCTGCCAAAGTCCGCGGCCCCAAGGGCACAGCGTTGGATGAGCTAAAGCACTACTATAAGGGACAGGTGCCAGTGCGCTTGAAAATGAATAAGAAATACGTGACGGGCGATGCCTATCGCATCACCGTCACGCCCCAGCAGATAGAACTCACCGCCGCCACGTCCAACGGTCTGCTCTATGCCGTGTATGACCTGCTGCGGATGCAGCAGTTGGGCGATGTCCGCTCCAAGGAAGAGCACCCCGCCTTTGACCTGCGGCTCATCAACCACTGGGACAACCTCGACGGCAGTGTGGAACGCGGCTATGCGGGCAAGAGCATTCTCTATCCCACACTCTCCGACCGCATCGACGACTACGCCCGTGCCAATGCCAGTATCGGCATCAACGGCATCGTCATCAACAACGTCAATGCGTCGCCCAAGATGCTGTCCCGTGAGTGGTTGGAGAAGGTGAAGGTCATCAGCACCCACCTTGAGCACTACGGCATCCGCACCTATCTGAGCATCAACTTTGCTACGCCTATGGCCCTCGACGGTCTGCCCACCGCCGACCCGCTCGACCCGCAAGTGCAGCAGTGGTGGCGCCAGAAAGTCGGTGAGATCTATCGCCTCATGCCCCACTTCGGCGGTTTTCTGGTCAAAGCCAACAGCGAGGGACAGCCCGGCCCCGGCGACTATCACCGTACACACGCCGACGGAGCCAACATGCTTGCCGACGCGCTGGCACCGCACGGCGGCATCGTCATGTGGCGCTGCTTTGTCTATGGTGCCAACCACAAGGGCGAGGACCGGGTGAAACAGGCTGTCTCGGAGTTCAAGCCTCTTGACGGGCAGTTCCGCGAGAATGTCATCCTGCAAACCAAGAACGGGCCGCTGGACTTCCAGCCGCGTGAACCCTACAGCCCTGTCTTCGACCAGATTACGCAGACACCCAATATGGCGGAACTGCAGATCACACAGGAATACCTGGGGCAGAGTCGCCACCTCGTCTATCTGGCTCCGATGTGGAAGGAGTTCTTCTCGTTTGTCAGTCCCGGCCAGCTGCGCGGCATAGCGGGCGTGGCCAACGTGGGCACGGATGCCAACTGGAGTGGCCACCATTTCTCGCAAGCCAACTGGTATGCCTTCGGGCGGTTGGCATGGAACCCGGAACTCAGTGCCGAGGACATAGCCCGTGAGTGGTTGCAGCTCACCTTCACCAGGGACGCTGCCTTTGTCCGCCCGATGACCGAGGTGATGCTGGCCAGCCGCGAAGCCTGTGTGGATTACATGATGCCGCTTGGTCTGCACCATATCTTCCAGTTCGACCACCACTATGGTCCCGACCCCGGCGGCTTCAAGCCCGAGTACCCGCTGGAGTGGTGTCCTGTCTATTACCATCAGGCAGACAGCCTCGGCGTGGGCTTCAACCGCAGTTCCACGGGCACCAATGCCACGTCACAATACCGCGAACCTTATCGCTCGCTCTACGACGACCCCGTCCGCTGCCCGGAGAACCTGCTGCTCTGGTTCCACCATGTGCCCTGGAACCATCAGATGAAGAGCGGTCGCACGCTCTGGCAGGAACTCTGTGCCCACTATGACCGCGGGGTGGCAGAGGTCGATCGCTTCCACACCGTCTGGCAGCAGATGCGCCCCCTCGTCCTGCGGGCCGACCAGAATGACCCGCGGCGCTGGCAGGAGGTGGAGGAGCGTCTGCGGCATCAGCAAGAGAATGCCCGCGAGTGGCGGCAGGTCTGCCTGGACTATTTCCAACAGTTTAGCGGTGAAAAATAATCTGCACCCAGGTAACATATTTTATACGCCCGCGTGTGAGAGCCAATACATCTGCATGTGAGAGCCAACACGTCCGCACGTAAATGCCTTCACTTCCGCACGTAAAAGCCATCACGTCCGCTTGTTCAAAAGCTCACATCCGGGGTACTGGAAACAGTCACCTGCTGCATCCGATGTCACCCTCTTGGCGGGATGATTACAGAATGTCGATTTATTCTTTCCAACAACTTCACATGAAACATCTTTTAGGCTTCACATCGCTGGCAATGCTGTTGACAGTCAATGGACTGGCGCAGACCACAAACGATGGTTCACCTGCACACGATTGGGAAAACCAGCAGGTGGTGGGCATCAACAAATTACCGTATCACGCCTCGCTGACACTGCCCAGTGAACGCGCCCTGCACGCCGAGTGGCTGTCGCTGGACGGCACATGGAAGTTCCACTGGGCGCGGAATCCGGATGAACGACCTGCGGACTTCTATCTTCAGGGCTATGACATCTCCGGGTGGCCGGATATCCAAGTGCCGGGAACGTGGCAGCTGCAAGGCTTCGGCAAACCCATCTACACCAATTCTGCCTATCCCTTCAAGCGCGACCAGCCCCGGGTGACGAGTGAACCGCCCCGTCATTTCTTCAGCTATGAGAACCGCAACCCGACAGGTTCATACGTGCGGGACTTCACGCTCCAGAAGGAGCGCGGACGGCATTACATCCTCCACTTCGACGGCGTGAAGTCGGCCATGTATGTGTGGGTGAACGGCCAGCGGGTGGGCTACAGCCAGAATTCCATGTCGCCTGCTGAGTTCGATGTGACGCCTTTCCTGCGCGACGGCAGCAACCGTCTCTGTGTGGAGGTCTATCGCTGGTCAGACGGCAGCTATCTGGAGGACCAGGACATGTGGCGTTTCAGCGGCATCTATCGCTCGGTGGGCATCTGGATGCGTCCGGAGGCATATATAGAAGACTATTTTATCCACGCCGACCTCAATGCCGACTGCACAGAAGGACGTGTGAGCCTGGATACAAAAGTCGGCGGCAAGTCTAAGGGAACGGACGTGGCAGCGCGCATCGTGGGTCACGGCGTGAACACGTCGCTGCCCGCCACCATTCCGGGACCGCGCTTATGGTCTGCTGAGGATCCCGCCCTCTACGATGTCTTCATTGAACTGCGCCGCAAGGGACAGACCGTGGAGACGCTGCATTATCGGACGGGATTCCGCAAGGTGGAGGTGCGCAGAGAGGTGTTCTATCTCAACAATCGCCCCATCAAGCTGAAAGGTGTGAACCGCCATGAACACCATCCGCTGACGGGACGCACGATTGACGAGGCCACCATCCGCCGTGATCTGGAGCTGATGAAACAGGCAAATATCAATATGGTTCGCACGAGCCATTACCCCAATACGCCGTTGTTCTACGAGCTCTGTGACCAGTACGGCATCTATGTGATGGACGAAGCCTGTCAGGAGACACACGCTTTCGGGCTGGGTAACACGGTGATGGGCAACGATTCCACTTGGATGCTTGCCCATGTGGACCGCGCGCGCTCGCTGGTGGAACGCGACAAGAACCACCCTTCGGTCATCTTCTGGTCCTTGGGCAACGAGGGCGGCCGCGGCTGCAATATGCAGGCCATGCGCGAGACTGTCCAGCGTGTGGACCAGAGCCGCCTGGTCTATTGTGATACAGACCGTGACCAGTCGGCTGTCTATGATGACGGTTATCTCTCGCCCGAGGGGCTGCGGCAGCTGGGACAGCGCATCTCTGACCGCCCCGTGTTCATGCGTGAGTATGCCCACGCCATGGGTAACTCCCTGGGGAATTTCCAGGAATTCTGGGACGTGATCTACTCCGACGCCAGCCTCCTCGGTGGTGCCATCTGGGATTGGGTGGATCAAGGTATCGAAGCGACCAAAGGTCGAGTGGGGGAGGGTGGCTTCCTCTACGGCGGTGACTTCGGTGACCAGCCCAACGACGGGCCGTTCTGCCTGAATGGCCTTGTCGGACCGGACCGCGTGCCGCATCCGCATTATTATGAGGCACAGAAGGTCTATCAGAACATCATGTTCACGCTCGAAGACAGCACTGCTGCCACCGTCTGTCTGCTCAACCGCTATGACTTCACCCCGCTCACCGCCTTCAACTATCGTTGGGAGTGGCTGCGCAACGGAAAGGTCATCAGCCGGGGTGACGGGCCATTGGACGTTTCTGCCTCAGAGGATGCGGCAGCACGTTTGCACGTGGGGCCGCGTCCTGCTGTGGATGGCGAGTTGATTCTCAATGTCTTCGCAACGCTGAGGAGCCGCACGATGTGGGCCGATGCCGGATTCCCGGTGGCCAGAGAACAGTTTGTGGTTGCGCCTGGTGTCATGCCTGTAACGAGTGAAGTGGGCACAGGCCACGCAGGAAATCCCCAGCCGGTAGGACAGAACGACCGCTCCCTGACAGAGTGGGCTGGGGGAGAGGCCTCCCTCTCCATCAACCTCTGGAAACCAGCCAACGACAATCAGCGGCGCAACGGCTTCGAGCAACGCCTTGGCTTCTGGCGAGACCACACCGACGGCTGCACATTGCGGCAGGAACGCATGGAGGACGGCCGTCTGCATGTCATCCTTGATTATCAGCCGCCGCGGGCCGATATGCCTCTGATGCCCAAGTTTGGCGTGGAGATGAAACTGCCGGCCTCGCTGCAACTTGTGCGATGGTATGGCCGTGGCCCCTTCGAGAACTATCCCGACCGCAAGACAGCGGCCTTCATCGGACGCTATGAGTGTTTTGTCTCTGACTTGGAACCCAATTACATCGTGCCGCAGGATAACGGCAACCGCGGTGATGTCCGGTGGGTGGAACTGACAGATGACAGTGGCCGGGGGCTGCGCATAGAGAGCGTGCAACCCTTCAACTTCCGCGCCTGGAACTATGATGCCGATGACCTGGAACACACACGTCACAACTACGAGCTGCCCCACCGTGACCACGTCACGCTGAATATCGACCTCCTCATTCATGGTGTGGGCGGCAATGACTCGTGGGGTGCCCGCACCCTTGATGCCTATACCATTGACGGCAATCAACCACGCCATTTCGAGTTCTACATCAGCGAGATTCGTTAAACGTTGAGTCCATCACACATGAATACCCCGGTGCCCGATTACCTGTTCATAGATGCCATCCTGCTTGCATATCGTCTCGGCCATATCCGCTATGATGAGCAGCGGGAGGCATTGCACGCGGCAGCGCGTGCGGCCACCGATGCGCTCACATTCATGACGGCCGTTGACAACTTTGGCATCGGACGTTCTTCGCAGTTATTTCATTTCCTGGGTCAGATGATGGCGGCACCAGCCTATTACCGTGCACAATATCCCCGGGCACTGGGATTGCGCCGTGAAGGTGAGGAGGCAGAACCGTTTCTGCGTAATCCGTATGTGCTATTCCTGACAGAAGGCATCCTGAACTCATCACAGTATCAGTTGTTCTCCGATGCCTATTGGTGGTTTGTGAATAACCATGAGCCTGTTGTCTATGATGTCAAAAAAGGGCAGAGCATAGGTATCTACGCCACGGACCCCAGGGACAACGCGTCCACCGTGGCCCGCTTCGAGGAGTATCTGCACAATCTGGTCAACCACAAGTCACAGCGTGTGCGCCAGCGCTTCGAGGGCTTCCCGATAGAAACCGTACTGGCCATTCTACGGCGTGCCTTTCTTTAGCCCCCAGAACACATCAAGGCCCCGCTTTACGACGAAGTAAAGCGGGGCCTTGATGTGTTCTGGGCCAACGAGGTGCTCATTCCACATAGAGTACCAAACCCTTCAGATACTCACCTTCGGGATGATAGATATTGATGGGATGGTCGGCGGGCTGATGCAACTGATGCAGGATGCGCACACGACGTCCGCTCTGTGCCGCAGCAGTGAAGACAGCCATTCGGAACTGGTCCTTGTTGACTGCCTGTGAGCAGGAGAAGGTGAAGAGGATGCCGCCGGGAGCAATCTTCTCGAAGGCGCGGGCGTTGAGACGGGTATAGCCCTTGAGGGCATTGCGGAGTGCATCCTTGTGCTTGGCAAAGGCGGGCGGGTCAAGGATCATCAGGTCGTAGGCATCCTGCTGCATTTGGCTGAGGAACTTGAAGGCATCCTCGGTATAGGCGTGGTGTCTGGCATCGCCGGGGAAGTTCAGTTCCACGTTGGCATTCACCAGCTCCACGGCCTTGGCCGAGCTATCTACGGAATGCACCAGACGCGCCCCGCCGCGCATGGCATAGACAGAGAATCCGCCCGTGTAGCAGAACATATTCAGCACAGCCCTTTTCTTCGAGTAGTGTTCCAACAGACTGCGGTTATCTCGCTGATCCACAAAGAATCCTGTTTTCTGACCACGCAGCCAGTCGATGTGGAAGCGCAAGCCGTTTTCCATGGCCACATCCTCGGCATCGCCACCCAGGAGGAAACCGTTCTCCTGCCCCAAGTCGGCCTTGAACGGGAGCGTGGTCTCGCTCTTGTAGAAGATGTTGTGCAGACGCTCACCCATCACCTGCTGCAATGCTTCGGCAATCAGATGGCGGCAGACGTGCATCCCCACGCTGTGTGCCTGCACCACGGCTGTGGGGCCGTAGATGTCGATGACCAGTCCGGGCAGGTGGTCGCCTTCACCGTGAACAAGGCGGTAGGTGTCGTTCTGAGGCGTGTCTGCCACACCCATGCAGCGGCGCACCTGCAATGCCGCCTGTAGCCTTCGCTGCCAGAACAAGCTGTCAACTGGCTCGTCCTCAAAGGATAACACACGCACGGCAATGGTTCCAATCTGCCAGTGCCCCACGGCAATAAATGAGCCGTCTGCGGTGAGAACCCTTACGAGGTCGCCCTCTTGCACCTGGCCGTCAATATGATGGATGGCACCCGAGAATACCCACGGGTGGAAGCGGCGCAGGGACTCGTCCTTGCCGCGTTTCAAATATACATTAGCAAGTAGCATATAGACACATTAACAATCTTCATTATCCACTAATTCATAGTCATGGGTCGCCAGCAGTTGCTCTGCTTCTTCCATGAGTCGCAGACACGCCCAGGCATCCGTGGCGGCATATCGCTTCTGCGGTTCCGTGAGCACGTCGGCCTCCCAGTTGGTCAGGCGCTGGTTCTTGGAAATCTTCTGGTGAAAGAGGTTGGCATATAGCTTTTGCAGACTCATGTCCGCTATGCCCAGAGGCTTTACAAAGTCCTGCAACTCCACATAGTTGGCAGGCGTGAAGTCTGTCCGTCGCCGCAGCTGTGCCCAGTCATCATGCAGAGAAAGCCCCACTTTCTGCGTGTGCTCATCTGTCAACAGTCGGACCAGGCAGGGGGGCAGTCCGAAATAGTTCAGCCGGAAAAGGAAACAGGTGTCTGGTGTAGAGACCTGCAGCAGGGCCACGGGGTTCATGTTGCCGCGCTTGAAATTGGGACGTGTTTCGGTGTCGATACCCAGACGGGGGAACGTCAGCAGATAATCCACAGCCCGACGCGCCTCTCCCTCGCTCTGTATGACGATGATGCGGCCCGTGAACTGCACAACGGGCAGTTCCACGATGGCACGTTTATTATATTGTTTATAGAGTCTTTTCATTCATAAATGGACATGCACGGGGACAACATCTGAACGATTTTTCAGCTTCCGTTCCGTGCGTTCGCATGTTTCTGCGTGCAAAAGTACTTCTTTTTACAAAAAAAAAGGCAGGAAATGATGAAAAGTTAATGGGAAATGTGTAAATTTGCGGCCAAATAAGGAATAGAACGTTATTATGACTAAGCGTAACCCCTCAAAGGCACCTGCAAAAAGTGCCGGTAAGAGACGTGTGGCACAAGCCGTCGAGACCCCCGATAACAGTCTGCAATTTGGTGTAGCCATCAAAGGTGACAAAGATGAGCCCTTGAAGCGCGGCGAAGCCATCCGCATGGCCTGTGGCATCATCTTGCTGGCGTTGGCCGTCTTCACCCTCATCAGTCTTGTCAGTCACCTCTTTACCGGAGGCGAAGATCAGAAGGTGTTGCAGAGCGGATATCTGGGCTCTGCCAAGAACTGGGCCGGATACATAGGTGCCTGGTGGAGCGATTTCTGGATAACAGAGAACTTCGGCCTTGGGTCGTTCTTCATCTCCATCTTCCTGCTTGCGGCCTCGCTGAAGTTGACAGGAGCCTGCCATATCCGGCTCTGGAAATGGTTTGTCAACTGTGCCATCCTGCTGTGCTGGGTCAGTGTGGCGGCTGCTTTCTTCCTGACGGGCGCGTTTGCTGCCAATCCTGACATCAGCTACATCAGTCCGGGAGGGTATCACGGCATCAATGTGGTGAATTTCCTGAAAGGGATATCCGGACCTGTCGGGACATTCATCATCCTCTTGCTTACCTTGCTGGCCTATCTGTCCTACCTGAGCACAGAAACCGTCCTGATCCTCAAACGGCTCATGCATCCCAGACAGCTGGCACATGATTTGGGGCAGCGTCTGCCCAGTATCAACATCCCCTCCATCCGGAACCACAGTGAGACGGAAGACACTGCACATCAAGAAGAAGAGAGCCGGGTGGAAACTGCGCCGGACACCGAGGCCAACCCAGACGAGGTCACAGACACGTCTGCTGCCAATGTACTGGAGCTGTCAATAGAGCAAACGACTCCCACGTCTTCCTCCGAGACCAAGCCGGAGTTCTTTGCTGTGACCACGCCCGGCGAAGACGGGATTCCCGTGGCCAAGGTGGCCGAGGAACCTGTGGCACCACAAGAGCCGGACACCTCGTGGATCAATGCTGCGGCAGAAGAGGAGGCGGCCAGCCACGAAGACGCCACAGACGTGACACTCACCATAGAACCTCCGGTGGAGGAGGAAATCGTGGATGAAGACCATGAGGCAGCTCTGGAACCCTACGACCCCAAACTGGACTTGGAGAACTATCAATATCCCACGCTGGACCTGTTGAAACATTATGACGTGGATCCGCGCGCACAGATAGACATGGAGGAACAGACAAAGAACAAAGACCAGATTGTCAACGTCCTGCGCAACTTCGGTGTGGAAATCTCCAGCATCAGGGCCACCGTGGGACCCACCATCACCCTCTATGAAATTACGCCGGCACCCGGCGTGCGCATCTCCAAGATACGCAATCTGGAGGATGACATCGCACTCTCGCTGGCTGCGCTGGGCATACGCATCATCGCCCCCATCCCCGGCAAGGGAACCATCGGTATCGAGGTGCCGAACGCCAAGCCGCAAATTGTCAGCATGGAGAGCATCCTCAACAGCCGCAAGTTCCAGGAAACCACCATGGAACTGCCCATGGCACTGGGCAAGACCATCACCAACGAGGTCTATATGGCCGACTTGGCCAAGATGCCCCACCTGCTGGTGGCCGGTGCCACGGGACAAGGTAAGTCTGTGGGCCTGAACGCCATCATCACCTCCCTGCTATACAAGAAACATCCGGCAGAACTGAAGATGGTCATGGTGGATCCCAAGAAGGTGGAGTTTAGCATCTACTCGCCCATCATCAACCACTTCCTCGCACAAATCGAAGACGAGGACGACGAGCCCATCATCACCGACGTGCAGAAGGTCATCAACACGCTGAAGAGCCTCTGCGTGGAGATGGACACGCGCTATGACCTATTAAAGAAAGCGCGCGCGCGTAACCTCAAGGAATATAACGAGAAGTTCAAGAACCGCCAGCTCAACCCCGAGAACGGCCACAAGTTCATGCCCTATATCGTGGTCATTATCGACGAGTTCGGCGACCTCATCATGACGGCCGGCAAGGAGATAGAACTGCCCATCGCACGCATCGCACAGCTGGCGCGTGCCGTGGGTATCCACATGATCATCGCCACGCAGCGCCCCACCACCAACATCATCACAGGCACCATCAAGGCCAACTTCCCGGCACGCATGGCGTTCAAGGTCAGTGCCATGATTGACTCGCGCACCATCCTCGACCGTCCCGGTGCCAACCAGCTTGTGGGCAAGGGCGACATGCTGTTCCTGGCAGGCAACGAGCCTGTGCGTGTGCAATGTGCTTTTGTAGATACCCCCGAGGTGGAACAGATTTGTGCCTTCATTGCCCGCCAACAGAGCTACCTGCATCCCTTCGAGCTACCGCGTCCGCCTATGGAGGATGGCGGTGGCGGTGCCAACGATGTAGATATGGATCATCTGGATCCTATGTTTGCCGACGCTGCCCGCCTCATCATCACCTCCCAGCAGGGCAGTACCAGCCTCATCCAGCGCAAGTTCGCCATCGGCTACAACCGCGCAGGCCGACTCATGGATCAATTAGAGAAAGCGGGGGTGGTCGGACCTGCACAAGGCTCGAAACCGCGCGATGTCCTCATCCAAGACGAGATGTCACTGGAAATGCTGCTGAACAATCTCGGCTAAAAAATATTAAAAAACGCACTTTGTTTTAAAAAAGAGTATAACCCATAGCGTCTATCTCGATGCTATGGGTTATCTTTGTGCCCAAGATTCAAATGAGATTGTATGATGAGAAAAGGATTCATCCTATTCATTCTTTGGGCATTCTGCTCTCTTGGTGCTGCTGCGCAGAACGCCAAGGAAATACTGGATGCCACCGCTGCCCGCATGATGGAAAGTGGGGGCGTGCGCGCACAGTTCAAGGCTACACAGTTCCAGGGCACCACGCCCGAATCGGAGACTACCGGTACGCTGCTCATTAGCGGCCAGCAATTCCAGATGGAAACGCCGGAGATGACCACGTGGTACGACGGCAAGACACAATGGGCCATGCTCAAGGGGGCCGGAGAGGTCAACGTCTCGGAACCCACCGAGGAAGAGCGTGCTGCCATGAACCCTTCCACCCTCATCAATATTTACAAGAAGGGCTACTCATATAAGCTCAAGAAATCCACCCTGCGCGGCAAGCCCACCTATTCCATTTATCTCAAAGCCAAGAACAAGAAGGCCGCGTTCTCAGAAATCTACGTGGATGTGGAACAGGGCACCAACAACCCGCTTTGTCTGCGGGCCAAACGGGACGGCAACTGGATGCGGCTGGCCATCCTCTCCTTCCAGGCCGGACAGACACTGCCAGCCACCACCTTTACTTTTCCCACCCAGGACTACCCTGATATCGAAGTAATCGACCTTCGATGATTCGTTCTGTTCTGACAGCTGTATTTCCCGATTCGTAAAAGGTTGGGGAAAAATGTGCAACAGGGCACTTTTATGCGTTTGATATAACAGAAACTATTTTATTCGGGATATTTGCGGATGGCAGCGTCCATAACGGGGATGCGCTGCTCCACCCATTGTTGGAGGCGGCGATATTCCTCGTCGGGGTCAATGCGTTCAGGTGTGGACCACCACCAGCCGTCTCCGTCTTTGTAGATAGGCCAGCGGTCGTCGTTGCGGCGGATGGCTTCTTTGAGTTGGGCGCGGTAGTTGTCTAAGCGGGTGAAGACGGTATCGACGAGGGCATTCTTGACCTCGGCCCAGCGCTCCTTATAGGCACTTGTGAATTCCTTGCTGGCAAACAGGGCGAGGAAGAACTTGGTGCCGCTCTTGTAGTTGGGCTTCAGGGGATTGGTGCCGTAGAGCAGTTTCTGTGAGCCGTAGTAGGTGTGGCCGCTATACATGTTGCTCCAGTCGAAGTCAAAGCCGGCATCGAAGTCCCAGAGGGGGCCGAAGTGCCAGATGCGGTCGGCGGTGCGGTACATATACATGGAGCGGGGCGCGTCCAACTCCACGTTGCAGGTCAGTTCCTGCACGATAAGGAAGTCGATGAGGCTCTGCACGTCCAATTGCTGTCGCACGCTTTTGAGGTCATGAGAGGAGATGCGGTATTCCAGATAACCCAGGTCGTTGCGGATGTCCTTCTTCACCGCCTCGGTGAGCGCCTCGTCCTTGGGGTATTTGACGGCCACGGGCAGGTTGTAGGTCATGGACCAGAAGTTGTTGGTGGCGTTGGGGGAGAGGTTGGGGCCATCATCGGCATCCAAGCAGATAAGCACGTCGCCCTCCTCGATGTCAACGCGGTGCCCGCTGCGCTCTATCTGCTCGCAGAGCTGGTAGAGGCCTTCATATTCTCCGTTGATATAGACTTCGCAGAAGCGGTTGTGGGGTGTAAAGGCGAAGCCGAGGTATCGTCCCACCTCGTTGGCAAAGGCGTTCATCATGAAGGAGCCGTCGCGCCAGTTGGCCAGCAACACCCATGTGCGGTCGCTGTTCATCTGGAGCACACGCTGCTTCACGTCGAATTTGATCTTGTAGGGGCGGCGGCCATAGACAAGCGGGTCGCCGCCGTAGCCATACCAGCTCCAGGTGGAATTGCCACGTCCGCGGATGCGCCCGTCGGCCTCGAAGCCAGGAAAGAGCGTGCCGCCGTCCAGGCGAAAGTGAGCACCCTTCCATGTCTCTTTGGAGGTGATGGGCATCCCGTCCTCTGTATCTATATAGAGCACGGCGTTGTGGAAATCCACCTCCCCGAAGGTGATGCTGTCAATCGCCGTGGCGGCGTGGTCGAAACGGCGCGTGCCGTCTCGGAAGATGAGACGGTCTTCGACCGTGGACACCGTGTCAAGCGGCAACTGATAAAACAATCCCTTGTTGGTGAAGACATTCATGGGTTGCTCCTGTGCCCAGACAGGCACAGTGCACGTCAACACAAGTAAATTGATGAGAAACCGGAGGTTCATATTGACAGAAGAATGTGTTTAGCGCATAAAATGGCTGAAACTTACCCTGAGAGTGAACGACAAGAAACCCCTCTCAAGGATGGAAGAGCAGCTGACCATGATGGAGGTAGAAACCAGAGTGTGATGCGGGGTAGGATATGCGTCGTCCTTGCAAGTCATAGATGGCCGTGGATGATGTCATGTGCTGTCGGTCATGTTGCAGTGGTGTGGGAGCATCAATGCCATCTGTGATGCCGAAGTAGGTATCCATCTGCTGGTAACGCTCCTGATACCACTTTTCAATGTAGGCAATCTCGCGGGCGAGGTCAAGAACATATTTGGGCTGCGATTTCTGTTTTTCGAAATGGTCTGTCATCCGTTGCCAGGCTCCGCTGTTAACGAACAGGTCTCTGTAATGCTCCAGACGTTGACAAACAGACGCAACCGAGAACGCTCCCCGGCGTGCTTCCATCCATCGTTCTTTGAGAATGCTCAGATAGTCTGTGTCTGCACAGATAGGGCCATAAGGGTAGGGTGTATTGTTGAATATGGTATTTACTGGCCAGTCAACATAATTGCCGTCATAACCGTCCCCTTCATAGTGACCCCCGAAACTGGTGTCCATATCCCAGGGAGTGATGACAAAGCGGCGGCGGTCGGATGCCGTGGGGTCTGGGTCGTTGATGTCCTTGTTGATATTGCGGATACTGAGGAAATGGTTCTTATTGCCCCAGTTGTCGCTGATGCATAGTGCCATCGTCAGAAGCTGATATTCGGCGAGATTCTCAAGGAAGAAATGCTGCTTGACATAATTTTTGTTATAGCCCCTGAGAATGGCATCTTGCAGGGGCTGCCACGCCATGCGTCCGCCCCATTCTTCGGGGTAGGAAAGTTCCCACGCATTGTGCCACTCGATGACACATGCCGTTGAGTCTTCATTATAGCAGAATTCATTCTGGTTCGGGATATCCTGCGTTCCGCTCTTATAGAGCACGCCCCTGATTAGCACGCTGCCATCCTCCTGTTCCTTTACCTTCTTCAGGTTGAGCAGCTTGCGGTTGATGCGATCGGTGAGACAGTAGATGCCATAATACTGTTCATTGATGTATAGCTCCACAAACCGCCCCTCTATGCCGTTTCTTCCGTCGAACTCTGTAGGGTAGGGCAGACGTGAGAACTCGTTCCATATATCGAAAGCCACACGGTTGCGCATGCAGATGCGATCAATGGCCATGGCATCCAGGATCCATGATGAGCAGGAGCGCATCCCCAGCAGAGCTGAGTCGGCTTCCATCGTGTAGTCCTCTGTCCGCAGTTTCATGTTGAGCGAAGGCTTCATCATATACTGTCGGGCTGTGGCCCCTCGGGTCTTGAACTTGGCAGGGAGCTGAATGTCAGAGCCATTGGCATCTGTCAGATGCATAGTCCCATTGACATATTCCATGTCAGTTTCCAGTCTTCCTTGAAAGGAAATCTTCAGCACAGGCAGTTGGTTTTCTGCTGCGCAGAGCCCAGCTGTCCACAGTCCGAGCCACAGGATTGTCAGTAATCTCTTCATGTCAATATCTGGTTTTGTGAAACTGATGAATCTGTTCATAGTGCCTCGCACTCGGCCAGCCACAGGTCACGGCATGCATCGCTGGGCATGCGCCAGTCGCCGCGGGGTGAGAGGCTGACGCTGCCGACCTTGGGGCCGTCTGGCATACAGCTGCGCTTGAATTGCTGAGAGAAGAAGCGGCGGTAGAATGTCTGTAGCCAATGGCGGATGACATCGGTGGTGTAGCTGCCCTGGAACGCTATCTCGGCCAAGAACAGAATCTTGCTGGGGCGGAAACCGTGGCGGAGGGCATGATAGATGAAGAAGTCGTGTAGCTCGTAGGGTCCCACCAGGTCTTCGGTCTTCTGCTTGATTTCGCCGTTCTCATTGGCGGGAATGAGTTCGGGGCTGATGGGTGTATCTACGATGTCAAGAAGGATGCTTGACGCGCTTCCCGCAGCAGTGTCCTTCATCCCAAAGTCTTGAATATCTGCTGTCGCCACCCAGCGGACGAGGTGCTTCACCAACGTTTTGGGCACACCGGCATTGACGCCATACATGGACATGTGGTCGCCGTTGTAGGTGCACCATCCCAGCGCCAGTTCGCTGAGGTCGCCGGTGCCGATGACCATTCCTCCCACTTGGTTGGCCACGTCCATGAGGATTTGGGTGCGCTCGCGAGCCTGTGAATTTTCGTAGGTGGTGTCCTGCACGGCGGGGTCATGGCCGATGTCCTTGAAATGTTGCGTGACAGACGGGCCGATGGGAATCTCACGCGTGGTGATACCCAAGGCTTTCATCAGCTCTATGGCATTTGAGCGTGTGCGGTCTGTGGTGCCGAAGCCCGGCATGGTAATGCCTGTGATGGCTTTGCGTTCCAGACGCAGGAGGTCGAAGGCGCGGACGGTGACGAGCAGCGCCAGCGTGGAGTCCAGTCCTCCGGAGATGCCGATGACAGCGGCTTTGGAGCCCGTGTGCAGGAGGCGCTTGGCCAGCCCCTGCGTCTGTATGGCAAAGATTTCCTGACAGCGATCGTCCAGTTGCCGGCCCGTCGGGACAAAGGGGTGAGGGTTGATGGAGCGTGTAAGCTTGAACTCTCGCGTCGATATGAGGGCACTCTCGATGACTGTATAGGGACGTGTGTGGGCTTTGGCGGCGTTGGCCGCAAAGGTGGTGTTCATGCGGCGTTCGCTGCGCAGCAGCTCCACATCTATCTCACTCTCAACGAGGTGGGGAGTAATGGTGTTGTGTGGAGCATCTGCCAGCATGATGCCCTTCTCCAGAATAACCGCCTTGCCGCTGAACACAACGTCCTGTGTGCTCTCGCCGAATCCGGCGGCGGCATAGACATAGCCGGCGAGACAGCGTGCACTCTGCTGTGCAAGCAGACTGTCGAGATACGCCCGCTTGCCCACCACGTCGTTGTCGGCACTCAGATTGAAGATAATCTCTGCACCCTCCATGGCCAGCTTCGAGGACGGTGGGATGGGCGCCCACAGATCCTCGCACAGTTCCACGCCGAAGGTGCATGTGGGGGTGCGGAAGAGCAGAGTGGGGGAGAACTGCACCTGCTGCCCGCAGAGCCAGACGGTGGCCTCGGCATCCAGGTCGGCTCCGCTGAAGAACCAGCGACGCTCCTGAAACTCCTTGTAATTCGGAAGAAATGTCTTGGGCACCAGCCCCAGTATCTTCCCTTTCTGGATGACGGCGGCGCAGTTGAGCAGTGCGCCTTTGTAGGGTACCAGCAATCCCACGATGGCAATGATGTCCAGCGAGCGTGAGAAGTTCATCAGATGAATGAGAGCCATCTCGGCCTCGTCCAGCAGAAGTTGCTGTGCAAAGAGATCGGCACAGGTGTAGCCAGTGAGGGCCAGCTCGGGCAGACAGATGATTTCCACACCGTGTCCTTCGGCCTGGATGACAAGGCTCTCGATTTGCTGGACGTTGTATTTGGTATCGGCAACGCGCACCTCGGGCACGGCTGCTGCCACTTTTACAAAACCGTAGTTCATAATCGTGTTTTTTATCAAAGACGCGGCAAAGGTACGTCAAAAAGCGGAAATACAGATACAAAAAAGAGAATTTTCTTCATTTCGTTTGGAAGAAAGACAAAAACTTCGTTACTTTGCGGGAAATTTAATTATAAACCCGAAGGCGACGGGTTAGGCTCGCCACCTTTATTTAATTTTAATTTTTTACACGATGACCAAGAAATTTGTTTGCACCGTATGTGGTTATATCCACGAAGGTCCCGAACCCCCTGAACGCTGCCCGCAGTGCAAAGTGCCCGCCAGCAAGTTCCGCGAACTGAAGGAAGAGGGTGAACTGGAGTTTGTCACAGAGCATGTTATCGGCATTGCCAAGGACGTTGACCCCGAGATTCTGTCTTTCCTGCGTTCTGACTTTCAAGGTGAATGCTCCGAGGTGGGCATGTATCTGGCCATGAGCCGCCAGGCCGACCGCGAGGGCTATCCCGAGATTGCCGAGGCTTTCAAACGCTATGCCTTTGAAGAGGCCGACCACGCCAGCCGCTATGCCGAATTGCTGGGTGAGTGTGTCTGGGACACCAAGACCAATCTGATGAAACGCATGCAGGCTGAGGCTGGGGCCAATGCTGGAAAGATGGCAATTGCCAAGAAGGCAAAGGCCTTGGATTTGGATGCCATTCATGACACCGTCCACGAGATGGCCAAGGACGAGGCTCGCCACGGAAAGGGCTTCCAGGGTCTCTACAAGCGCTACTTTGGCTAATTCATAATGCGTAATTCATAATTCATAGTTCATAATTGACAATTCCCTGGGGCTCTCTCTGGAGCGAAGCATATCATTATGAATTGTGAATTATGAATTATGAATTTAATTATTATATGGCAAGACACAAAGACGAAACATTGGAATCCATCCTTGACCTCAACGCCAACAATGTCTGGAATGTGAGTGAGGTAGAAATCGCTCAGCTCTGGGACAAGGAAAAGAAGGAGGAGAGTTTTCCTCCATACGAGGAAAAGCTGCTGAATATCATTCGTCTGGCATACGAGGTCGTGCACTTCGACAATGGCAACGAGCGCGAGGCAGCCAAGTACACTGGTGGTGAATGGACGACATTCCCGCGTTCAGACATCAAGAAAGGTATCGTGGCCATCAGACGCCGCACCATCTCCAAGCTCAACGATTTGAGCTACGAGAACATCCGTCACATCACAGCAGCCACACTGCTGGAACTCATTGACCGCAACTTCGGAGGCGGATGGGACAGCATACCCCTCTACATGAAGGATATCATAGAGAGTGGCTTCGAGATTTCCACCACCACGCTGCCGGCGTCGCGTCTGCACAATCCTGGCGGCACACTGGAAAAGAAGGTTGCCGACGGATTTGAGGTGCTGGAAGTGGCCAAAGGCTCTTGGGTGGAGGCCATCTTTGCCAAGAAGAAGGCTCCGGCTACCAAACTCCGTTTCCTCTCCGATGTCGATTATGACGAGGACGGCAACCGCGTCCGTCGCACGAGTGACGATGAGGATGAGGATTTGCCTGACACCGATGATGAGGAGGAGGAGGAAGAGGACGAGGATGTGGAACCCACAGAGGACGATACTTTCTATTCCAGTTTTGCAGCAGAAGCCGTGGTGAAGGACGAGGAAGACGATGACACAGCCGGTCTCTCTGTCCTCGAATAATGGTGTGATGTGGCTGTTCCTGCTGATAGCTGCCTTCTATTTTCTCCTGCTCATGGGCGTTTCGCGTCTAACAGCCGGAGAGGGCTCCAATGATACTTTTTACCGCGCCGAGCGACGGTCCCCGTGGTGGGCCGTCGCTTTCGGTATGCTGGGGGCATCACTGAGCGGTGTCACCTTTGTGAGTGTGCCGGGTATGGTTCGCACCTCAGACATGACCTACCTGCAGATGTGTCTGGGCTTCATTCCCAGCTACGTGCTGGTGGCCTTTGTGCTGCTTCCGGTCTATTATCACCTGGGAGTGACATCCATCTATACTTTTCTGGAACGTCGCTTGGGTCGCAGCAGCTATCGCACAGGTGCCGTCTTCTTCCTGCTCTCCAAGTTCTCTGGTGCTGCCGTGCGCCTGTATCTTGTCTGTGTGATTCTGCAGCGCTTGGTCTTCGAGCCCTTGGGCTTTCCCTTCGGCATCACGGCTGTCATTATCCTGCTGCTTATCTGGCTCTATACCCGCCGTGGCGGCATGGCCACGCTGGTGTGGACAGACTGTGTGCAGACGCTGGTGCTACTGGCTGCCCTGGTATTCATCATTGCGGCCATCCTCGAGGCTGAAGGGTGGGGCATCCTTGATGCCGTGACAGTAGTATCAGACAGTTCCATGAGCCGTGTCTTTGAGTTTCAAGACTGGACAAGCCGCCAGTATTTCTGGAAACAGTTTCTCAGCGGCTTGTTCATCGTCGTTGTCATGACAGGTCTGGATCAGGACATGATGCAGAAGAACCTCACTTGCCGGACACTGCACGATTCCCAAAAGAACATGATGATCAACGGGCTGCTGTACCTGCCCGTGAATGTGCTTTTCCTCTCCCTGGGTGTGCTCATGTATCTCTTTGCTGCCCGCCATGGCATCACCCTTCCCGCTTCTGGTGACGAGGTACTGCCCCTTTTGTGTGCACACGGATATTTGGGCTCAGGTGCCATGCTTTGCTTTGCGCTCGGCATTTCTGCTGCGGCCTTTTCCAGCGCAGACAGTGCCCTGACCTCGCTGACCACCTGCCTGTGTGTAGATATCCTGCAACGCCCCGACCACCAGCATTTGCGCCGGCGCATTCATCTGGCCGTGGCTGCGGCCATGCTCACTTTCATCCTCCTCTTCAGACTGATAGGGAACAGCAGTGTCATTGATGCGGTCTATACCATTGCGTCCTACACCTATGGCCCGCTGCTCGGTCTCTTCGCTTTTGGCTTGCTGCTTCCTGACCGCATCAGGCCTGCTGGCCGCACGGTTCCCTTCGTATGTTTGGCCGCCCCTGTCCTCTGCTATATGCTTTCAACCCTTTCTTCTCTCTGCTGGGACTACCATTTCGGCTACGAGCTCCTTCTCCTCAACGGTGCGCTCACCTTCGTTGGCCTGTGGCTTTCGTCTCGTCACCAGACCTGTTTATCTGGCGATGTCCCGTCGCAGACATAAGTGTCGTGCACCCGTATCTGTTCAGTAGTGATGCATATTCCACTTGGAGTTGTCGCTGTGGAAGTTGTATTCTGCAAGGGTGGGTGTGCTGTCTGCAGCGGAGTAGATGCAGTAGCGGGTATTGATGCCGTCGGAGCCGGGAATACGTTTGGGCATGATGCGGAAGGTGCCGTCGATGAGTTGTTCGATACGCCACAGTTGCTCGTCTGCGCCCGTGAAGGCGGGAACGGTAGTCAGTTCCTTGGCGGCGGTAGCGGCGAGGGCGCGGTCTGTACCGGCGATGGTGATCTTGAAGTAAGGAGCAGAAAGGTAGCCTCCGGCTTCGGGCATGGGCGTGATGGTCCAGTGCTGATGGGGGCGGAACATGTAATCGCCGCAGCGGAGGGGGATTTCACCTTGCGGCCAATTGCCAATGACCTCTTCGAGTTTCTGTTCGGGCAGGGATTTGAGGGGTTCGTTGGAATCCATCTGCCAGAAGCGTTGACGCTCTTGCTGCATACGCACGAAATCCACGGCCAACTCCAGAGAATAGCCTCTGCGGACAGATTCTATCTCAAAGGTGCCGCCACGGAACTGCTTGCCAGCCACGGGCCAACCGTCGCGCCAGAGCAGAGGCAGGATGCCGAGCACGCTGCGTCCGCTGCGGTCAAAGTCTGCCTCGAAATGGCAGGACATCACTTCCACGCCTTCGTCAACGATGGTGCGTCCGAAGTGACCGGGACCCGTCTTGCGGTCACCGGCAGCAATGACCATGCGTCCGCCGCCGTGGAACATATCACGGCCCACGTTGTCGAGATAGGGGCCTTCGACACTGCGTGAGCGACCCACGACGATGTTATAGGTGGAGTTCACACCATCGCAGCAAGTGCCGTGGGTGCCAAGCAGATAATACCAGCCGTCGCGGTAGATGAGGTCGGTGGCCTCGCAGTCGATGGCAATGTCCTTTTCCTTGTTGCCCTTGACACGGTAGCCGGTCTTGGGATCGAGTTCGATGAGGCGTATGGTGCCGAAGTAGGTGCCGTAGCTCACCCACAGGCGACCCGTCACAGGGTCGAGCAACATGCCGGGGTCGATGGCATCCTGATCCTCCATGCCGTCGCTGGCGCATACCTCCACGGCCTGTGTGAACTTGAAGTCGGGCGACTTGGGGTCGAGCGTGCGGTTCCACATGGTGAGGATGCGGCCGTTGTGCCCGCCGCCGAGTCCGCCGCCCGTGGCACCATATATAATAAGGTATCGGTCACCAATCTTGAGGACGTCGGGAGCTGCACCGCCGCCCGGGCGTTCGGCTCCGCTGTGCCAGCTCCAGCCGTCGTCGCTGATGAGACCGCCGCCGCCCGTGCCGAAGGTGTAGTACTTGCCCTCGCACTCGGCCAGGGTCGATGGGTCATGGATATAGGGGGCACCGGTCTGCGCCACTGCGTGGCTAATGAAGAATGAAGAATGAAGAATGAATAATGAAATATAAGTAGTAGCACGCATGTTCATGGTTGTTATTGTGTTAAGTAGTTGCACACAATTCGTAGTGAGAAAAATATAGTCATGTAATTCTGTTTAGTTATTTAACTATGGTGTAGCTGGTGATGGGATTGCCTTTCTCGTCGATGAATCGGACGCAGAGGTCACTCAGGCCTGGGCCGTTGATGACGGCACAGCGCAGGATGTTGCGCCCCTTCTTGAGGGTGATGCGCTGTGACACGCCGTCATCCACCACCATGCGGCGGTCGCCTTCCAGGAGGAGCACCTCCTCGCCGTTGAGCCACCACATAGAGGCCCCGTTGGAGCCACAGGCGAGCCGCACGTCCTGCATGTCTTCGGGGCAGTCGATGACGGTCTCGCACCAGAAGAAGGAACCGTAGGTCTGCTTGCCGTACTTCTCGGCAAAGCGGAACAATTTCATGTTGTAGTTCTCGCTGTCCAGGTTGTACCACTTGGCTTTCTTCTGCTTAGGCAGTTGTGCCAGCTCGTCGGCGAACTTGGCGCGCAGCCACGAGTCGGTGAAGATGACGTTAGAGCGCACATCGACCGCGATGGGTTCCATCAGTCGCCAGCGGCGGATGAAGCCCTGGTCGTCGGGGTGGGAGGGAGCCGCATTGGCCGGAACGGTCGTGAAGTAGTCGGGGCGGTTCTTGAACTGCAGCCAGTCGATGCCGACGGCCTCGCCCTCGCAGGTGATCACCACGTCGGCAACACCCTTCGGCGTGTATTCCAACGGGACGGTCAGCGTGAGCCACTGGTTGCTCTGGTCGCGGCGGAAGGGCGTGGGCATGCCGGGTCGAGTAATCTCGCTCTTGACGGTCATCTTCACCTTGGCAATCACTTTGCCCTTGGCTTTCTTCTCGCGGACAAAGAACTCTGTGTTCTCGGCTGCCTTGGCACAGACGATGAGGTAGCAGTCCTTCAAACCGCTGAAATCCACATCGCTGTAGCGTAGCCAGCTGCCTTTCTTCGGCAATGTGGCCTGATAGCTTCGGAAGGTGTTGACGGTGTCGATGAGTGCTGTGGTCACGTCGCTGCTGGCTGTGTTGTAGCGGTCGATCTCTATTCTCTCCGTAGCTTGGTTGACGCCCACACCACGCAGGGTCTCCTTCACCTCACGGATGGTGCCGTCGGCATTGAAGTACAGCTTCTCTATCTGTGCGGAGCGGCGTTTGTCGTCGCGTGGTGAGAAAGCATTGTGGTGGTAGAAGAGATACCACTGCCCCTTGTATTCCACGATGCTGTGGTGGTTGGTCCAGCAGTGGTTGGCGTGCTCGGCCATGATGATACCCTTGAAATCCCACGGGCCGAGGGGCGAGCGGGACATGGCGTAGGCCAGTGTCTCGGTGGGGTTCTTGCCCTCGCCGGTCTCGCCGCGCACCCAGGGGAAGGTGAGGTAGTACCAGTCGCCGCGGCGGAAGGCAAAGGGTCCTTCCTTGAAGCCGTCGGGCAGTCCCTCCATCTGTTGACCACCCACTTTCATCGGCGGCATCTCAGGCATCCCCTCTCGGCGGGGCATCTTCACTTCCTGCAGCTCGCCGTCCAGCTCCTTCATGTTGTCCTTCAGCCGTGCGCCGCGTATGCCCATGCCGCTCCAGTAGATGTACGCCGAGCCGTCGTCATCCACGAGCACGCAGGGGTCGATGCCGGACACGCCCTTGATGGGTTCCGGCTCCAGCGTGAACGGCCCTTCAGGGCGGTCGGCAGTGGCCACGCCGATGGCAAAGCCCCGTCCGCTCTTGGGGGCATCGGGGAAGTAGAAGTAATAGCGGCCACCTTTCTCCACGCAGTCGGGTGCCCACATGGAATAGCCGTCCGGCTTGCCCCACGGCACATTTTCCTGACTCATGATGACACCGTGGTCTGTCCACTCCGTCAGGTTCTCCGACGAGAAGACATGATAGTCCGCCATGCAGAACCAGTCTTGCCGCTGGCCCTCGGGCGGTACGATGTCATGAGAGGGATACAAATACACGCGTCCGTTGAACACACGCGCCGTGGGGTCGGCGGTGAACTGGTCGCGGATAATGGGGTTCTGCCCCATGCTGCCCAGGCTTTGCACCAAGGCTGCCGTCAATAAGATAAGTTTCTTGTCCATCATGGCGGCAAAGATACGCTGAAAGGCTGAAACCCATCTTCCCTTATGTCTCAGAGTATTCTCTCATTGTTTCAAAAAGCCCTGTAGAATAGAGAATGTGTGCATGTGAGGGCGATCAAGAGAGTGCGCTCCTTCGAGGCTCTGGCCTGGCTTCTTCTGGCATACTCACCCGTATGTGTTGATCATTCCATCATGACCGAATGATTATTCCATCATGACCGAATAATCATTCGGTCATGATGGAATAAACAACACACGTGGGTGAAGATGCCGGACACTATGGGTAAAACCGATGATTGCTGCTGATAGAGCGACTACTGATTGCTGCTGATAGAGCGACTGCTGATTGCGTATCCTATATTCGCAGACCGAAGAAGGTTCGGATGCGCCATTTGGTGTTATACACCGTCAGGTC
>JAFSZU010000102.1 GCA_017455585.1 Bacteroidaceae bacterium
CTGGCACCCACAGACACCCTGCTCTCCATAGACATGACGGGCAAGAAGACGGGCATGATGTATGTCTCGGCCTACGATGCCGCGGGCAACGAGTCGCAGTCCTTCATGCAGCAGATACACATCACCGACTTCAAGGCCCCCGCGCCGCCCGCCAACCTGCGCGCCAACGTGCGGGAGATTGATTTCGAGAAGGACACCGCCGTGCTGGCCAGCAAGTGGGCGTATATCGACCTCTCCTGGCAACCCATGCCGGAGGACGATGACATCGACTACTTCGACATCGCCTTTGCCAACGACTCCACCCACGAATTTCTGGTGCGCAACGAGGGCGGTATCCGCCAGACGCTCTACACCGACTCCGTGGCCCTCAACGCCAACCAGAAGTATATTTATTATAAGGTACGCGCGATAGACTGGTCAACCAACGTGGGACAGTGGAGCCCGTGGATTCAGGTGCTGCGCCCCCACGCGACACCGCCCACCGAGCCTCACCTGGGCAAGTCAAGCCACGATGAGCTGGGCATGCACATGCAATGGATTGTCGGCATGGATGCCGACATGAAGGAGCACACCCTCTACCGCCGCCTCGGCGAGGAGGGCGACGGCGAGGTCATCGGACGATGGGACGCCGACTCCATGAAGGCGAGGAACTACTCCATCACCATCGATGACAACCCGCCCTACTCACAGAAGGACCGCTACTACTACTGGATGACGAGCACCAACGCCTCTCCCTTCATCAGCCACAGCCTGGCTGTCAGCTGGCGGCACCTGGGTCCCCGCTACTTCGACATCCCCATCAGCCTCTCTGCACAGTTCATCGACACAGAGAAGTATGCGCTGCTGGAATGGAGCACCAACGAAAACCGGCTGCCCGATGGCGACTGGTACTGGGCCATCTTCCGCCGCGGACCCGGCGAGGAGAATTACCGCTACATCATGAACGCCCCCAAGGACGAGTACACCTACACCGACCACTCCCTGCAAGCCGGCGAGGCAGCCGACTACTACATCCGTCTGCAGTTCGAGGACGGTCGCCGCAGCGGCGACAGCGAATCCGTGCATGTGGTGGCTACTGCGAATGATAAATAATAAATGATAAATGATAAATAATAAATAGCTAGTCAGACTATTATGAAGAAATATAGGAAACATAGCAAGCCGCGTATGAGGGCACAGGATTTCCCGCGCCCCCGCAGTCTGCACCGCTTATTATTTAGTATTTATTATTTATTATTTATTATTTCATCTCTTGTCGGTCTCACCAGCTGTGACCTCCTCGAGTTCGATGTCGATAGCGACCTCTCCAAGGTGGCCGCCGAGATGTCGCTCAACTATGACACCGCCTACGTCATGCGCGGCGACACCCTTCCCCTCCTACCCTCCTTCAAACCCGACACACTGAATATCAGGGACATCTTTGTCCGCAGTTCCGACGCTGATGTGGTGAGTGTGAACCTCCTGACGGGGCGCATCGAGGCTGTGGGCACGGGATGGGCGCGGCTCTATGTGGAATCCGTGTCGGCGCGGCTGCTCGACAGTTGCGATGTCTGCGTCATGGAGCCGTGGGCAGCAACGGCAGAGCTTGATTACCCCTACGAGACCATTATCTATGCCGACATCACCGTCAAGGGCAAGCCGCTGACCAAGGACATGACGGTGGGGGCTTTCCTGGGCGATGAGTGCCGGGGCGTGGCCGAGGCACTCACCTTCCACGGTGTCAGCCTCATGCAGTTGCGGGTGGGGTCCGAAGACCTGACGGATGATGACTCCGTTCCCGACCTGCCCGACGATGAGGAGGATGAGGGCGGCTACGAGGTCGTGCGTGACCAGATTGTCTTCCGCTGCTATGACCGTCTGTATAAACAACTCTATGAGTGCCCCGCCAAGGTCAATTTCGACGGCGAGACCCACGGCACCCTCTCCAACCTCTACAAGATCGCGTTCTAAGTAAACGTTGTGGGATGTTTATAGCACCACAGATGACACAGATTAAACAGATTACATGTCCGATAGTTATGAAATTTCTTATCTGTATTTCACAGATTTCTGAGCAGCACGTCACGCTGATGCTGAATGCCCTCCAATGCACTTCACTCAAAAGCAGCGCAGCCTTTCGCTCTAAAATCTGTGAAATATCAGACAAAATCCGATAGTCAGAGGCAAGAGAATCCGTGTAATCTGAGTAATCTGTGGTGCAAAAGGAATAATGCAAAAGGAACAAGCCTAATCATACATAAACAAAATATACAATTATGAGAGCACGTTTCATATTTCGTATTTCATATTTCATATTTCTTATTTCGGCTCTGGCCAGCTGCACCCTCTCCATGGAGGAGTGGGCACCGCGCGAGGAGGATCTCGGCAAGGAAGAGCCGGTCACCTTGGAGAATGAATACGGCAGCCTGACCTTCCAGTTCAATGACAGCGTGCTCTTTGTGACCGAATCCATGCAGGAGCAGTATCTGGTGCGCGTGGAGGCCGACAGCATCCTCTACTTCAGCGACAACCTGCCGCGCGAATGGATGCCCTACGTGGACATGAAGATGGCCGCCGGCATCTCTCACCTCCTGCCCTACGGCCTCAACAGCCGCGTCCTGTCTGTGGAGAACGTGGGCGGCTTCTACAAGGTGGTTACCACCCGTGTGGAAATCGAAGAGGTCTATAAGGAACTGAACTATGAGCTCGATGCGGGTCTGGCACAGCCGGACCTCACGGGGTTCACCGAGGAGGAGCTGAAGGACTATGGCTATGAGCTGGTGGTGGACCCCGAGACCGGTGACTCGACCATCGTGGACTGGAATGACTATGACGTGGCCCACGGCTTGCGCCCCAAGGCCGCCAAGCGCCGTTCGCTCAAGCAGTACCTGCGCCGGATGACACGTGCCGATGGCGAGGACAACAATGGCGAAGGCGGCAATGGCGAAGGCGATGAGAAGCCCAAGGACGGCAGCGAGGATGGACACAAGGACGATGGTCTGGAAGAAGACGAGGACAATTTCGCCAGCTGGAGGGAGAATGAGTACATCAATGTCAGCTATGACAGCCGCGACGAGGCCAAATGGAAACTGGGCAGCGGCAAGGCGGCTGCGGTCTTCCATGAGATATTCAGTGAGCTCAAGAAAGCGGGCAAGGCCATCACCGGCAATTCATCTGAGAGCCGTAATTTCTATTCGGCAGCCGAACTGTCTGTGGTCGAATATAAGAAGGTTCATTGCGTCAGAAAGGAGAAGGAGAAGTATGAGGAGCAATGGACAGATTCCTGGTGGGAGTGGAAACTGGGCTTGGAGGCCGGCCTGGAGTTCAAGCCTCTGGAAGGTGAGAAAGACAAGGTCAGTTGTGCCGAACACTTTGTCTATGCCGCCAAACAGGCGAGCGACGAGATGCGCTGGCTGAGGGCGAAGTCCAAGATCAATGCCGAGAAGAAATGGGACAACCTGAAGATACGTGTCATCTTCACCACGACTCCCATACCCATGGCGGTGGTGGCGGGAGCGTCGTTCAAGCCCATCTTCGAGATCAATGGCTGCATCTCTGTCAAGGGGCGCTATGTCACCGAGACCTTGCGTTCGGGCAATATCACCGAGAAGGGCAAGCGCAAGTTCTTCCCCAACACGCCCGTCGAGAATCCCGAAGCCAAGCCAGGATTCCACCTGGACGAGGTGTTCCTCAACGGTTCGATGAAGTTAGGAGTCGGAGCCCGTGCCTACGGCGGCATCGAGATTGCCGGCACGGCTTCCGTCACCATCGGTGTCAACTGCGAGTCCTTCTTTGAGGGAGAGGGATCCTTCGATGTCAAGGGAGCGACAGAAGACTACAAGGCGGGCAAGACGGACATCGCCTACAACAACTTCAAGGGCAGCGTGGCCTTCAAGTGCGAGGTCTATGGTGACGTGACGGTGGAGGTGGCTCCCCTGGGCATGAGCATCTATGACAAGTCCGTGCCTTTCAAGAAGAAGACACTGCTCAACTATCCCGTCCACTGGGGACCCGAGCTGACGAACAACATAGGCTGGGCCGAGTTGGGAGAAGAAGGAGCGGCGCATGACAAGATCAACGGCCACTTCACCATGGGCAAGATGGACGGCATTGAAGCCTGGAACGCCCTGCACAACTACATCCCGGCCATGAAGTGCTACTTCGGACCCATCAAGAATAACAAATGGGCCTGGATGCGACCCACAGACATCAAGGGCGAATACATGGCAGACCTGAGCAAACTGGGTCCCATCAAGGCAAATGAACCCTACTATTTCACCTGGGAAGGGTCACTGGAAGACAAGGCCAAGGAAGTGGGCCTCCAGGAAATACAGGAGACACACGTGGTGCCGGTGCTCTATTACTGGGATGGCTACAACCCCTATTATGGCGGAGCCATCAATTTTGACCAGGCACAGAAACACATCAGCAAGGAAATCATTGAGCTGCAAGAAAAGGAAACGAAGGTGGAAGTGGGCACGCCGCTCATCGAGACCGCCAATGCCTACCAGATCTACGCCGGTCCAGGCGACGATTTCACGACGCGCAAGATCAAGTTCATATCCCGAGTCTATGTCTATAACGGCGGGCGGCTGAAAGACTGGGGCGTGAGGGTCTATTTCTATGACCACCTGGGGAACCAGCTCCTCAAACCCAGCAAGGTGGTGCGCGTGAAGAACTCCAACCGCAGCGGCTACTTCACCTTCATCTTCAACATCGAGACCAGCTGGAACGAGTATGCCTCCTACATAGACAAGAACGGCCAGCCCATAGAGGCCAAGGACATGCAGTTCTCCTTCCGCGTCATCCCCTTCTGGAACAACACGCGTGTCACGGGAGCCGAGAAGATGCAGTATATCAATGCCGAGGACGAGCAGTCCGTGGCCTATCACCCCATCGTCTTCAGCATGAAGGACACGTGGTCCGACAAATACAAGAAGTCCAGCAGCTGGGGCACCGTCACCACCAAGGACCTCTGAAGATGTCATGCGGACGTGAGCCGCAGAACATACAGACGTGAGCGCCTTCATGTGCGGACATGTTGCCCTTTATGTGCGGACGTGAGCGCCTTCACACGCGGACGTGTTTCCCTTCACACGCGGGTGTGTTTCCCTTCACACGCGGGTGTGTTTCCCTTCACACGCGGGTGACGTGCTGTTTTTTGTCTTAGGAGGGAATGATAATCAATAAAATATTTGTCTTTGTTGCGTGCTCATTGGGATTTTGTTTGTATCTTTGCGCCGGATTTGGGAATAAGGAACATGCGGTTCCATGTTCCCCCGGGCAATGAATACTGTATCAACC